>JACQOI010000328.1 GCA_016202615.1 Betaproteobacteria bacterium | reverse complement strand
TGAGCCGGTCGGCGTTGAAAAGACCGCAAATCTCCTGGCTCAGCTCGAGCATGATCTCGTCGATATTGCTGGTCGCGTGGATCTTGTTGGTGACCGACTGCAAACCCTTCGAGAAATTCAGCTTCTCGGCAAGGTTATCCTGCGCTACGGGTTTGGTTTCGAGTACGGTACTCATGGCGGATCAACCTCTCATTTAGCACTCATACCAAGATCTGCAATGATAAATCCCGATTCACTGCTGCCTACAATTCAAAAACCTGATTGTTCTCCAGCATGCGCGGCTTCCAGGCGCCCGCGCATTCCTGGATTTCCCGCATTGTCAGTTCGATCTCGCCCGGCTTCAAGTGTGTAATATAGACCTCGGCCTTGCGCTTGAATTTCGCGAGCTCTTCCGCCAGCATGCTCGGGCACAGGTGTTTCGAGGCGATCGCCAGGTCCTTTTCGCGGTTGCAAAACGCGGTTTCGATGATCAGGTAGCGCAGGTTGTTGATCTGGTTGACTTCTTGCCACAACGGATCGTTGGTCGTGGTGTCGCCGGTAAATACGAGGCTGGCGCGGCCGGAATCGAGGCGGTAGCCGATCGCCGGTACCACGTGATTGGCGGGCAGCGGCGTGAGCCGCCGGCCGTTGAGATCGACGGTCTTGCCGAGCGCAACGGCCTGGTAACGCAAAAACGGCTTCTGCGCATCGGGAATCTGCGTGAAATCGGGCCACAGCCTCCAGTTGAACAGGTGCTGGCGCAGGATTTCCAGCGTCGGCTCGATCGCATGCACGGTGATCGGCTTCCCGCGTATCCAGCCCACCGTGTCGACCAGAAACGGGATCGAGGTCACGTGATCGAGATGCGAGTGCGTGACGAACACATGATCGATGCAAGAGAGTTCATCGATACTCAAATTCCCGACGCCGGTGCCGGCATCGACCAGGACGTCGTGATCAAGCAGCATCGAGGTGGTGCGCAAGTCACCGCTTATGCCGCCGCTGCAACCGAGTATCCTGAGTTTCATCATTTCGTCTTGAATGTAAACGCGCCGTCCCAGCCCTCGCCGGGCGGATTGGCGCGCAAATAGGCAATCCGCTCCACGAACGTTTGGCTGTAGAGCGCGTTGCCGGGCGCCATTTTCTGCAGGTTGTACAGCTGCAGCTCCGCCTGGTCCCAGACTTGCGCGCGATAGAGCCTCAAGAACTGGGCATAAAGCCTGATCTCGTCGAGGCTTGCCTTCTCGACCTGCCCCTGCAATCCCAGCGGCTCAAAGATCGCGACCGCCTCGTCCTTGCCCTTGACCCGCACCCGGTCGAGCTCGCGGAACACGAAATCGGGCGCCGCGTCCTTGGTTCCTTCGCCGACTATGATATCAGCGCCGTATTCTTTTGTGATGCCTTCCAGCCGCGAGGCAAGGTTAACGGCATCGCCCATCACCGTGTAGGCCAGGCGGATGCGGGATCCCATGTTGCCGACGCTCATGCGGCCGGTGTTCAGGCCCACGCCGATGCGGATTTCCGGCCAGCTACGCGCCTTGAACTCGGGCTGCAGCCGTTTGAGCGTTTCCTGCATCTCGAGACCGGCGAGGATGCCGTTTTTCGCATGGTTGGGATCGGGCAGCGGCGCGCCCCAGAACGCCAT
The DNA here is from genome assembly GCA_016202615.1 of Betaproteobacteria bacterium. Taxonomy (GTDB): domain Bacteria; phylum Pseudomonadota; class Gammaproteobacteria; order Burkholderiales; family SG8-41; genus PALSA-1004. Next base: position 9,085 of record JACQOI010000328.1, on the reverse strand, counting down.
GATGCAATCGCCCATGTACTTGTCGATGGTGCCGCGGTGCTTGTAGATGATCTCGGTCAGCGGCGTCAGGAATTCGTTCATCAGTTGCGACAGCTGCTTCGGGTCGAGCCCCTCGGAGATGGTGGTGAAGCCGCGCACATCGGTAAACAGCACCGTCAGTTCGCGCGACTCGCCTTCCATCGAAAAGTGCTCCGGGTTTTTCGCCATCTCGTCAACCAGCTCGGGCGGCACGTACTGGCCGAAGAGCCCCGTGATCTGGCGCTTGCCGCGCGCCTCGACGAAATAGCCGTACGACATGTTGAGCCCGAACAGCAGCGCAATCATCACCAGCCCCGACGCCAGCGGCAGCACCAGGTTGCCGTAATGAAACACGATCAGGTTGGTAAACAGCACCAGCACCAGCACCGCCACCGTCACCAGCAACGACTTCAGCGGGTTCAGCAGCGGCAGCAGCAGCGCCATCGCAAGGCCGGCGATCAACAGCAGCACGAACTCGGCGCCGACGACATACGGCGGCTTCTGCTTGATGTTGCGGTCGAGCATGCCGGCGATCATGTTGGCGTGGATTTCAACGCCGGGATAGATGTTCTCGACCGGCGTGGCCCGCAAGTCGAGCAGGCCGGGCGCGGTGGTGCCGAGCAGCACGATCTTGCCTTTCAAGTCCGCAACATCGGCGCGCTCAGTCAGCACATCAACCGCGGACACGTATTTGAAGCTGCGCTCCCCGCCACGGTAAGGAACCAACGCGGTGACCCGCTCGTCGACCGGGATCCTGAGCGGCCCGGCCTCGAGCCATTCAAGACCGGAATAGCTTTTTGACCAGATCTTGTCCGACGGGTAGCCCGGCACGATATTCGGGCTGCCGATTATCATCCGCACGATCGCCAGCGACAACGCTTCGTAGTAGGCGCCCCTGAATTCGGCCAGCATGGGCACGCGCCGCAGGATGCCGTCGGTATCGGGCTCGATGCTGAAATGACCGGCGCCCGCCGCCGCTTTCTGCAGTTCGCCAAGATTGGCGGTATGGCCGCCAAAACTGTGAAAATTAATATTTTTCGCGCCGAATGTTCCGGCCGGCAATACCGGCGCCGGCAGCTGGCCCTTGACGGTGGCCTCGTCTCTGCTAAAGGTGTAACCGAGCACGACGGGACGGTTGCGCATCCGGCTCGCGAACATTTCGTCGTACTCGAGCTGCGGCTGCAGCTGTTTCAAGGTCGACTGGAACTGCGCTATGTCCCTGAGCTCCTTCTGCGCAAGCTGCTGCAGCACCTTGATCCCGGAGCTCTCGTCGCGCTCCGAAAACACCACGTCGAGGCCGACGATCGCGATCTGGTAGTGGTCGAACAGCTTGTCGAGCAGCAGCGCCAGGCGGTCGCGCGGCCACGGCCAGCGGCCCTCGCCGCCCTTTTCCTTTTCCGCCAGGCTCTTCTCGTCGATGTCGAGGATGACGATGCGCTGATCGACGGTGCGCGGCATGGTCAGCGTGAGCCGCGTGTCGTAGACGATCGCCTCGAGGCGCTGGATCAGGGGTAATTCAAACCATTTTGCCGCCTGCAGCAAAAAAATCAGCACCAGCGCCACGCCCATGCCGATACGAACAATGTGCTTTTTCAAACCGCCTCCTGGGGCGCCACTCGCCGCTGCAACCGGCCGCGGCTGTCGAAGTTAATGCATCCAGCTCGAATTCAGAGGCGGTTTTGCCTTTAGCAGCCGGTCAGAGCGCCAAGTCCGACAGGCTGCTAGCCGTTCTTGAGGAAGAATTCCATTTTCACACCCGCCAGCTCGACCACATCATGATCGTTGAGCTGGTGCGCCTGGGCATCGAGCGCCTTGCCGTTGACGATCGGGAAATTGGCGCCTTCGACGTGGGTGATGAAATAGCCGTGCGGCCGGCGCGTGATCACCGCCACCTGCACGCCGGGTTTGCCGAGCGTGGTGAGATTCTTGGTGAGCTCGAGCTCCTTGCCCGCTGACGGCCCGGTCAGAATCTGGACCGCCGCCATATTTTCCGCCTGCTTGGCGGGCGCCGCCGCGACTTGCGGCGGCTGGCTTTGCGTGGTTGCCGACAGACTGACCTGCGTATCGCCAAAGCCGCTCTGGGTCGCCTCCATCGCCGCCTTTGCCATCGGCGCTCGCAATACCATGGTTTTCTCGAAATCGGCCACCGAAGCTTGGCCGGTCGGCTGTTCGCTGACGTATTTCAACTTGTACTTGCCGATCTCAATCACGTCGTTGTGCTGCAGGATATGCTTCTTGATCGGATTGCCGTTGACCAGCGTGCCGTTGGTGCTGCCGAGGTCCTCCAGGAACGAGTCGTTGAGTATCGTCACGATCAACGCGTGCTCGCCGCTGACCGCCAGATTATCGATCTGGATATCGTTGTGCGCTTTGCGACCGATGGTGAACCGCTCTTTGTCGAGCGACACCTCCCTGATCACCGCATTGTCCAGACTCATGATCAACTTAGCCATGGCAGTATCCCTGTAACCGTATTATCTAAACCAAGCCTTGAATTTGGCAAACCAGCCCGTCGACGCCTCAAAGGCTTCAAGCACCCGCACCAGAATCACTGAAATGTTGTCGCGCCCGCCGCTGTCATTGGCCTGCTGCACCAGCTGCTTTGCCGCCAGCGGCAGGTTCGCTTGCAGCATGGCCAGAGTCGCATGGATGTCTTCGTCCATGACCATATCACTCAGGCCGTCGGAGCAAAGCAGGTAAATATCGCCCGGCTCGACATCATAAGTGTGGACCTCGATCTCCACCTCGGGGTCGATGCCGACCGCGCGCGTCACCAGATTCTTGTTCTGGGAGTAGCGTGCCTGCTCCCTGCTTATCATGCCGCTGTCGATTTGTTCCTGCAACAGCGAGTGGTCGCGCGTAATCTGCTCGAACTGGTCACCGCGCAGGCGGTACAGCCGCGAGTCACCGATGTGGCCGACGGTCATGCGGTTGTCGTAAAACAACGCCACTACCAGAGTCGTACCCATGCCGGCGTATTGCGGCTGGCTTTTGGCGGTCTGGTAAATCGCGGCATTGGCCTTCCCCGAATTCTCCTTGATCAATTTGACCGCCAGCGGCTCGCCCGAGCCGTCGGTCTCGTGCGGCTCGTGTGCCTCGAGCGCCTGCCTCATTTCGGTGGTCAGCATGGCCACTGCGATGCCGCTCGCGACTTCACCCGCATTGTAGCCGCCCATGCCGTCGGCGAGCACCGCCAGGCCGATTTCAGCATCGGTGCCAATGCTGTCCTCGTTATGCGAGCGCACCATCCCGGGATCGGTGGCGGTGACGACTTCAAGCACGGTGCCGAGGTTGGCCATCATGGTGGTTACAGCCCGATGTCGACGACGTCTTGCTTCGCCCCGGCGCTGCCTCCGCCTACGTTCGCCGCGCATGCCTTGATCGCCTGCGCCATTTCCTCGCCGGTCTGAAAGCGGGTTTCCGGTTGCTTGGAGAGCGCCTTGTTGATGATGTCAACCAGGCATGGCGGCAGGTTGGCGTTATAGGTGAGAATATCGACATGCGGCTCATTGGCGATCTTGAACATCAGCTGCGCCATCGAGTCGCCCTGGAACGGCAGGTGGCCGGAAACCAGTTGGTACAACGTCACACCGAGCGAGAATAGGTCGGAACGGCCTTCGATTTTCTTGCCGGCAAGCTGCTCGGGCGACATGTAGGAAGGCGTCCCGAGCACCATGCCGGTCTTGGTCTTGGACGAATCGGTGATGCGCGCGATGCCGAAGTCGGTGACCTTGACGGTGTCGCTCTCGAGCTCGTACATGACGTTTGCGGGCTTGACGTCGCGGTGCACGACGTTGTTGGTGTGGGCATAGGACAGCGCCTCGGCGACGCGCGCGATGATGCTCATTACCTTCGGCAGCGGCAGCAGATTGTCCGGCTTGATGAACGGCGTCAAGTCCTTGCCCTTGAGAAACTCCATCGCGATGTAGGCGAGATCGTGCTCTTCGCCGGCGTCGAAAATCGTGACGATATGCGGATGATTGAGGCGGCCGGCGGTTTCGGCTTCGCGGAAGAAGCGGTCCTTTACGTCCTGCAGCTCGTCGGCCTCGAACTCCTGCGACAGCGCCATGGTCTTGATCGCCACCACGCGCCCGATTTTCGGGTCCTTGCCGAGATACACGACGCCCATCGCGCCCTTGCCGAGCTCCTTCTCGACCTGGTAGCGGCCCAGCATCGGTTTTTCGACGCCGCCGCCGGGCATGATCACGGTGCCGCCGGGATGGCTGCCGCCGCCACCGAGTATGACGGTCTCGGACATCGCTTTGGCGCGTCCCAGCCGCTCGGCGACGTCGCGGAACTTCGGATTGTGATCGGCGACGTGACGAAACACCGATTCCGCCTTGTTGAACTGGCGCTTGCGCTCGAAATCGAGCGCCAGGTTGTAGAGCAGGTCCGCCACCGAGTCGTCGACCGGCAGCTTGCGGAAATAGTCAAACGCGGTATCGAGCTGGCCCTGGCCCTGGTAGCCGAGGCCGAGCATGCGGTGGCTTTGCGCGAGGTCGACGTCCGAGCGCGCCTTGCTCTTTTCGGTGACGAGGAAGTGCTTGGTGGTGAGCGCGAGATGCCCGATCACGAGCAGCGTGACCGCCGCCATCAACTGTAGCCACATGAGTTGCGTCGCCATCAGCACGAAATGCGCGGCGAGCAGCGCGACGAACATCGAGGCGGTGCAGATCGCGCCCATACCGGCCTTGAGCCGCGGCAACAGCGCGATCAGGTAGACCGCGACCAGCAGGAACACCAGCTTCTCGATCCACACGCTCCACGTCGGCGCGACGAAAAAATCTTCCTTCAGGATCGACGACACAGTGTGCGCCATGGTCAGCGCCGGCGAGGTCGACGGCGCTATCGGGGTCACCTGGGAGATGCCGACGCCGGCGGCGGAGGCGCCGATCACCACAATCTTGTCCTGGTATTTCGCGGCCGGAATCTTGCCGGTATACACGTCGAAGAACGAGTCGACGGTGAACGCCGGCTTGCCGTCCCGGTCGGCGTAGAAAAACGTATACATCCGCATTTCGGGATCGGTGCGCACGCGCAGCTTGCCGACCCGCACTTCCTCGCCGAGCTTGGCCTGGATGTCGGACACCTGCAGGTTCAGGCTCTTCGCCGCGAGCTGCAGCGACAGCGACGGAAAGAACTTATCGTAGTAGCGCACGATCAGCGGCTCGGTGCGCGTCGCGCCGTCGACATCCTGCTGCGCGTTGAGATGCCCGATGGCGGCCGCGCCGGCGGCGAGCTGCGGAATCGGGTAGGCCGGATTGATCCCCGGCGGCGGCAGATAGTCGGCGTCTTTGCCGCTGAGCGCCAGGCCGTTGGCGAGCACATAATCGGGCAATGGCCTGTCGGGGTTGCCCTGCGGCTCGAACGGGAACTGCTGGAACACCAGAGGCAACAGCACGTTGCCGGCTTTCTTGAAGCTTTCGCCGAGCTTCTGGTCGGTGTTGAGAGTCGCCGCGGCTTCGTTGAGCAAGGCTTCGAATCTTTCCGACTCGGGGCCGTTGCCCGATTTGAACCTCGATGCCGCAAATGCCTCGCTCAGCTTATTGATGTAGACGAGTCCGGCGTCAACCTGGGGCTCGGAGAAAAACACCATGTAGCCGATAGTCTTGGCTTTGGCGTTGACCAGAATCTCGGTCATCTTGGCGTGCACGTCGCGCGACCAGGGCCAGCGGCCGATATTGGCGATGCTCTGATCGTCGATCGCGATCACCGCGATGCGGTCGAACGGCGTGCGCGAAGCAGCCCTGACCCCCAAGTCGTAGGCCTTGCGTTCGAGACTCTGGATCAGGTCGCCGCCGGAGGCGATGATCAGCACCACCGCGACCATTGCTCCGAGAAACCAGTCGGATTTCCAAAAACTCAAATTTTTCATTCCTATACCTGTTTTTTGTATTTCTTTTCTATTGGGTTAACGCCGAAGACTAAATTATTTTACGATATTTGACGACAAGTATATGATTTTTTTCATAACTGCACCAGAAACCATAGCCAATACAATAGCTTAAAATCAGCGTTTTGCGGTGTGCCTACGCGCTTTTTCTGTGCTCAAATCATAGTTCCGCAAGCAATGCCTGTGCCCGAACAATAAATCGCCGCAGCAAGCGCGATCATAAGCGCTTGCGGCATTACGTTACCGCACGCCCAGCCAAAAAAAAGCCACGCGCTGCGTGGCTTTTTTTCCGGGGATCGGATGGTGACTCGAGCTCAGCTGCCGAGCATGCTGCCAGCCTTGATGCCGCCTGCCTGAGCCAGTTCTCCGCCGCTCACCTTCTTGCCATCCTCGAACTTGGCCTTCAACACTTCAATCGAGCCGCCCTGGGCCGTGATCTTGAAGCTTTGAGCCGTAACGTCAGTGACTTCGCCTATCTTCCCGGGCACGTCGGCAAAACGCCGGAAAATGGCCTTGCGGGCGTCAAAAATCTGTAACTTTTTGCCGTTGAGCGTCGTCCACGCGCCCGGCGCCGGGTTGCACCCCCGGATCAGGTTGTAGACATGATCGATGGGCTTGGCCCAGTCTATCCTTGCCTCCCCGGCGCGGCACCAGCCCTCGTAGCTCGCCTGCGACTCATCCTGCGCCGTTTCCTTATGTTTTCCCTTCACCACGAGATCGGCGGCCTCAAGCATGGCCTGGACACCCAGCGGGAACAGGTGATCGAAATAGACCGTGCCCAACGTATCGTCCGGGCCGATCGGCGTCTTTTTCTGCAGGATCACCGCGCCTTCATCCAGCCCGTCCGAAGGACGAAATATCGTCAAGCCGGTCTCCGTGTCTCCTTTGATGATAGGCCAGTTGATCGAGCTCGGGCCGCGATACTTGGGCAGCAGTGACGGGTGGTACTGTATGGTACCGTGCTTGGGAATGTTCACGAACTCCTGCGGCGCGAACTGCAGCACGAAAGCCATGATGCCTATGTCCGCCCCTGCATCCTTCATTGCCCGTGCCGCTTGCGGATCCCGCAACGACTTGAACTGGTGGACCTGTAATCCCTTTTCCTCAGCCGCGGCTCGCAGCGCGTCCGGCCGTGCACCTTCCTTTTCAGGCGCACAGAAAACGGCCGTAACCTCGTTGCCACGCGCAAGAAACGCCTCGAGAACGGCCTTGCCGTAGTCCTGTTGTCCAATAATCGCGATTTTCATATTAGTAGTGAACGAGTGAATAAGTGAACAAGTGAACGAGTAAAACAGGCGCGATGAGTGAGGTTTTGTTCACCCGTTCACCCGTTCACCCGTTTACGCTATTAAGCGGCCTTTTTCGGCGGCGCGGAAAACGCCCCCGCCTGTCTTTTCGCCGCGATCTCGGCCTCGCTCCAGCCGAGCACCTCTTTAAGGATCTCGTCGGTATGCTCGCCCAGCGTAGGTGAGCGCTTTATTTTCGCGGGTGATTCCGACATCTTGATCGGCATGCCGACGTTGTACCACTTGCCGCGCTGCGGATGGTCGAGTTCGACCCACATCTCGCGGCCGCGCACGTGCTCGTCATTTGCCAGATCCTCGGTGCTCATGATGGGGCCGCAGGGCACGTTGATCTCATTGAGAATGCCCATGAACTCGCGCTTGCCGTGCTTCAGCGCAAACTCGCCGATAATCTCCCACATGTCATTCTGATATCTGCGACGGTTATCGATGGTGGCGAACTTGGGATCGGTCGCCAGATCGGGCAGGCCGAGCTCGGGCCCGATGCGCCCGGCAAGCGCGTCCCACACGGCTTCCTGGACAACGACGTAGATAAAATCGTTGGTCCCCCCCGGATTGCAGCGGATGGCATTGCCCAACTGGCCGCCACCGGAGTCATTACCGGCGCGCGGCACCGCCCCCATGCCCTGATGCGTGGCCACTGAGTATTCCGCCAGCGACTCGCGGGTAAGACGCTGGTGATCGCGCCACTTGACCCGGCACAGGTTCATGATGCCGTCCATCATGGCGACCTCGACGTATTGCCCCTTGCCGGTGCGGTCGCGCTGGCGCAGCGCTGCCAGCAGGCCGATGCCCAGATGCAGCCCGGTGCCGGAATCACCGATCTGCGCGCCAGTCACGAACGGCGGACCGTCGGGAACACCGGTGGTGCTCATCGCGCCGCCCATCGCCTGGGCCACGTTTTCATAGGCCTTGAAATCGGCATAAGGTCCCGAAGACCCGAAGCCCTTGATGGAACCCATCACGATGCGCGGGTTGATTTTATGCACTTTCTCCCAGGTAAATCCGAAACGGTCGAGCACCCCGGGACCGAAGTTTTCCATGATGATATCGCATTTCTTCAGCAGCTCGACGAACACCGCTTTGCCGTCTGCCGATTTCATGTTGACCGTGATCGAGCGCTTGTTGCAGTTCAACATCGTGAAATACAGACTGTCAGCGTTAGGGACATCCCGCAATTGGCCGCGCGTCGCGTCACCCTGCGGCGGCTCGAGCTTGATTACGTCCGCCCCCATCCACGCGAGCAGCTGCGAGCAGGTTGGCCCGGCCTGCACGTGGGTCATGTCGAGTATGCGAATTCCCTTCAGTGCTTCCATAGTTTTCCTCTTGATGCCATTTTTCGGCGGACCGTGAACGGCGTTTGCGTCCGTTCGTCGGGACGCCCGCTTGAGCGGCGCCTCGGCAGTCCTTTATCATTCATGCGCTTCGCGTCCGCTCGAAGCGCTATTTCTTTCTTGCGCTTTGCGGATTCAGGCTCGTGATGCGGCCGCTTTCGGTGCCGGCGGTTTCATCGATGACGGCATTGATGAGCGTGGGCCTGCGCGAGCGGATGGCTTCTTCCATCGCCCTGCGCAACTCGGCCGGGGTCGTGGCGTGCACGCCCACGCCGCCGAAGGCCTCCATCAGCTTGTCATAGCGCGCACCCTTGACGAACACGGTGGGTGCAACATCGGGGCCGCCGGTCGGATTTACGTCGGTGCCGCGGTAGACGCCGCTGTTGTTGAAGATCACCACGCACACCGGCAGGTTGTAGCGGCAGATGGTCTCGACTTCCATGCCGGAGAAGCCGAAGGCGCTGTAGCCCTCGATCGCTATCACCGGCTGGCCGCTGTACACGGCGGACGAGAAGGAATAGCGCATGCCGATGCAC
>JACQOI010000343.1 GCA_016202615.1 Betaproteobacteria bacterium | reverse complement strand
TACGACATCGTGACCATGATGCAGGAGACCAAGACCACGCTGTGTCAGGTCATGAAGGCATAACGGGAAGCGAGGAGCTAAACCATGGCAAGAATGAAATTTCTGGCGGATGCCGAGCGCTGCATCGAATGCAACGGCTGCGTGACGGCCTGCAAGCAGGAGCACGAGATTCCGTGGGGCGTGAACCGCCGGCGAGTGGTGACGCTTAACGACGGCATGCCCGGCGAGAAGTCGATTTCGGTCGCGTGCATGCACTGTTCGGATGCTCCCTGTATGGCGGTTTGCCCGGTGGACGTGTTCTATAAGACTTCGGAAGGCATCGTGCTGCACGACAAGGACCTGTGCATCGGCTGCGGTTATTGCTTCTACGCCTGTCCGTTCGGCGCGCCGCAGTTCCCGCAGGACGGCGCGTTCGGCCTGCGCGGTAAGATGGACAAATGCACGTTCTGCGCCGGTGGTCCCGAACCCGACAATTCGGAGGCCGAGTTCAGGAAATATGGCCGCAACCGCATCGCCGAAGGCAAGCTGCCGGCGTGCGCCGAAATGTGCGCGACCAAGGCGCTGCTCGGCGGTGATGGCGACGTGATCGCCGACATCTACCGCAGGCGCGTCACCACGCGCGGCAAGGGGTCGGAGGTCTGGGGGTGGGGCACGGCCTATGGCAAGCCCGATGATCGGCCGGTACCGAATAAAGGAGGCAAGTCATGAGCGTTCGCAAATTAGCGCTTGCGGTCGCCGCAGGCGCACTGGCGTTGACGCTGGTCGCATGCGGCGACAAGCCGACGGTTACGGTCTACAAGCAGGGTCAGTATCAGGGCAAGCCCGACACGCAGCCGTGGGACAACGAACAATTCAAGGGCGACAAGGTGGCTTGGGAAAAGGCGGTCAAAGCGCGTAGTCTCGGCCAGAACGAATACGAACGGATAATCGCCCACTGACATCAAAGGAGAAGGCGATGCGCGGTAATTTTGCGTTGCGGTGGGTAACGTGGCTGTCCGTTGCGTTGTTTGCGGTACTGCTTCCGCAGGTTGCCGTTGCGGCCGAGGACCTCGCGAAACAGCAAGCCGAACGGCAGATGACTCAGCCGCTTAACAATGCGCCGTTATGGCGCGAGGTGCGCAAGGGCGAGAACCCTTATCAAACCACGCAGGTGCGCGGGATTGAAACCAACATCCTGGTCCAGCCTGCCGGTGAAACCTGGCGCCAGATCCATAGTGGCCCGCTGCCCCTGTATGGCGGATTGCTGTTGATTGCAATGCTGCTGCTGATTTTTGGCTATTACCGTTGGAAGGGTCCGCTGCGCCTGCACGAAAAGCCCACCGGCAGGTTGATTGAACGTTTTAGCGACTGGGAGCGGTTGGTGCACTGGTCTGCGGCCATCAGCTTCGTCATTCTGGCGGTAAGCGGCCTCATCCTCACGTTCGGCAAGTATCTAATACTGCCGGTGTTCGGATACACCTTGTTTTCGTGGCTCGCGATCATCGGCAAAAACCTTCACAATTTTGTCGGACCGCTATTCATCTTTTGCGTAGTGGTGGTGTTTGTCACTTACGTGAAGGATAACGTGTGGCGCGTCGCGGACTTCGCTTGGCTCACGAAGGCGGGCGGACTGCTTAGCGGCGAGCATGTGCCGGCGGGACGCTTCAATGCCGGTGAAAAAATTTGGTTCTGGTTCGCCGTGACCTTGCTGGGGCTCGTGGCCGGCGTATCCGGACTGGTGCTCGATTTCCCCAATTTCGGTCAGGCGCGATTCGTGATGCAGCTGGCTAATGTGGTGCATGCGATTACTGCGATGCTGTTTATTGCGGTAGCGCTGACCCACATTTACATGGGCACGCTTGGCACCGATGGAGCGTATGAAGCGATGCGCACCGGATATGTCGACGAAACGTGGGCCAGGGAGCATCACCAGATCTGGTATGAGGAAGTGAAGGCGGGCCGGGCGCGCCAGCGCTTCGCCGACGATGTGCCGGCCGAGATCAAGATGCAAGTGGCGCAGGCGACCAAAGCCTAGACCCACGTTGACGGAGGTTACTATGAAATCGAGAAAAGCACTCGCGCTCACGGTGTTCTGTTTGTTCACGAGCGGCGCAATCTATGCCAAGCTGCCAGTGCAACCGATGACCGAAGAGCAGAAAGCCAAGGCGGCGGAAGCCAAGGCCAAAGCCGCCGAAGTCGCCAAGAAGGAAGCGGAACAACTGGCTAAGGCACAGGATCGCGTCGCCGGCCGTTACATCCAGCAGCAAAGGGCCAAGGGCGTTACGGTGAAGCCGACGCCGATCGCCACCGCCGCACCCGTCGGCGCACCGGCCAAGAAGTGACTTCTGCGCCAGCGGCATGAACAGGCCCGGGCAATCCCGGGTTTTTTTTGATGCGCCGCTGATTGAGTTAGATCAAATTTGCCCGCGGGAATCGTTGCCCTAATCCACGCCTGCCGCTACGCTCGTAGCTGTACGCAACCAGTGACTTGCTGTGCCGTTGCCAGCAAGCGACTGGTTTTTTCCGGAGCGAGAAACAGCGCATGC
>JACQOI010000352.1 GCA_016202615.1 Betaproteobacteria bacterium | reverse complement strand
TGTCGGACTTAGCATTCGACAGGCTGCTAACAGCAAAACCGCCCGCCGATTTTGATTGTAACCCATATTAACAACCGCTCTTGCCTTCCCAAAAGCACGCGAGCAGGCCAGAAATGAGGTTTTCCTTGGCATTTTTTCCCCGTATTCGAGCAGGCGGTTTTGCATTAGGAGTTTGTCCGACCCAAGTCCGGCAAACTCCTGGCTTGCCTCAAATTCAGCTTCGAATTATTGGGTTTTACAATTTTGTCGCAAATCGGCGCATTTTGTCCACTTTTAACGCCTGATCGGAACATTTTATCGCCAAAGACACCGATCTAAGGGCAAATTCGATCGTTTCGAGTGAGTTTATTATGAATGGTTAGCCGGTTTTGTTTTTAGCAGCCTGGGCGGACTGTTAAGTCCGACAGGCTGCTAGGAGACCACCAAACCGAGGTATATGTCAAGACTTTGAAATAAACAAAAATGGCATTTTTTGGATTTTATCAACATTTTCGACGAAGTTAACCGAAAATGCCGGTAAGATATCAGCTTGTTATTCGGGGGTTACAGCAGCGGCTGGAGCATGTTTTCGAGCTTTTCTGGCTTCAGAACGCCGGCAACGCTAGTGACGACCCTGCCGCCGCGGTCGATCACCAGCGTGAACGGCAGCACCCCGGCCCGGTTGCCGACTTGACGCGCAAAGTCCATGGCCTCGATCCCGCCCACCAGCACCGGGTAGTTGATGCCGATGTCCTTGGCGTAGGGCGCGACCCGCTCCTTCTGGTCGATCGCAATGCCGACGAACTGTACCCCGCGCGCCTGATACTGGTCTTGAAACTTGATGAAAACCGGGATTTCCTCGCGGCACGGCGCGCACCACGTCGCCCAGAAATTGATCACCAGCACCCTGCCGCGCCATTGCTCGAACGACTGCAACCGGTCCTCGAGCCCCATGAGCCTGGCCGCCATCACCATTTGCCCGGTCGCCACCGGGTCGGGAGGACGGTCGCCGGCTCGCCATTGGTAGAACAGGAAACCGGCGCCGGCAAACAACACCGCGAGCGCGCCGATGAGCACCATATGCAGCGGGCGCCTCATTGCAGCACGAGGTCGAGTGTCGCGGCGAACTTGTCGGCGGGCTGGAAGCCGATCACGCGCAGGCTCTTGATTTCGTTGCCCTGGCGGTCGAAGAACACGATGCCGGGCGGGCCGAACAGCCCGAAGCGCTTGAGCAGCGCCTTGTGCTCGTCGAGGTTTTCGGTGACGTCGGCCTGCAACAGCAGCATTTGCGCGAGACACACTCGAACCTTGCTGTCGGCGAACGAGAGGGCTTCCATCTCCTTGCGCGTCACGCACCAGTCGGCATAGAAATCGAGCAGCACCGGCTTGCCGCCCGCGGTGCGCACCGCGGCTTCGAACTGCGCCAGATTATTGACGCGCTGGAACAGCGGCAGCTGCGCCGCCGTGCTGCGCAATCCGGCCAGCGGCCGCAATACGTCACGGCTGCCCGACAACGCGCCGATCAGCAGCGCCGCGCCCGCCAGCAGCGCAATCACGCCGACGCCCTTGAATAATTCCGCAATCAGCGTGTCTTCCGACTGCGGTTTGCGCGGCGCCGCGGCGCCGGGAGCGGGCTGCAGGAACGGCGACAAACCGGCATCGGAGGCGCTCGAGGCGAGCGCCGTGAGCTTGATTTCGGCTGTCTGCTCCTGCGGCGGATAACATACGCCGATGTCGGCGCAGCCCTGCGACACCGCCTTCAACGTGAAGCGCTCCACCGGCTGTCCCGCGACCGTGACCGGCAGCACCAGGCGCAGGTCGCCGCGGTAGGTTTGCACCTCGCCGAAAAACTCATCTTTCCTGATTTTCCCGGGCGGCAGCCGTGACGCATCGAATGCAATGTACGCAGGCTCGGCGCCGAACCTGAATTTGTCGCGGTACATGTAATAGCCGGGCGCGATCTCGTAGCGCACCTCGAGCTGGTTGGCAGCGAGCAGGCGCGCCGAGAAGCGGAATGCTTTCTCGGGCTCGAGCAGTTCCGGTTCGCCGGCGCGCGCGGCGCACGCAAGCAGCAGCAGCAGAACGGCAAGGATCAGGCGCATCGGGGGCATGTTCAACCGATCTCGGTGACGGTTGCAGCGTTTACCCATTCCAGGTAGTCGGGCAAGCCGCGTTCGATAGGGACAGCGACGATTTCCGGAAGTTCGTAGGGATGCAGGCTCTTGATCGCGGCTTCGACGTCATCATAAATCTCGGCGCGCGTCTTGATCATGAGCGGTACCTCGGTCGCGGTCTCGAGCTTGTCTCGCCAGCGGTAAACCGAGGTGCATTCGGCGAGGATATTGACGCACGCGGCGAGCTTGCGCTCGATCAGCGCGCGCGCGATTTTGAGCGCGACTTCGCGGTCGGGTGCATTGGTGATCACGATCAATATGGTCATCGGCCGTGCTCCTGTGCGCGACGCTGCAGATGGACGGCGGCGATGCCGTCCGGCACCGTCGGATAGCGCAGCTTGAGTGGGCGCGTCTCGGCAACGAGGGCGCCTTCGCAGTCGCCATACACGCCGCTGGTGCTGATGTAGACCAGTTGCTGTGGTAGACTTTTACCCTTTGCCAGCGCCGCAATCAGGCGTGCGGTGCGCGTGTCGCGCAGGCCGTGGTGCGGTGGCGGCGCGCAATGCAGAAGCTCATGCGCAATGCCGGCCAGGCCGTCGAGGCTGGCCGCATCATCGAGATCCCCCGCTATTGGCACGATGCCGTGCGCGCGCAACAGCGGCATGCGCCCGCGGTTGGGAGTCAGCGCGTAGATGTGGTAGCGGTCGCGCATATGAGGCACAGCGCGCAGCGCCACGTCGCCGCGGCCGATGATCAGTAAACGCCGCATACACAGCATATCTTCATAGATCGCGAATTTTAACCGAAAAGCCCCGCTCGCCGCCCGCGCCGGAACATCGCAACGCCGCAACCGCTCATGCCGAACCAGATCACCATCAAACCCAGCAACCACGTTTTCACCGCACAGGATGACGAGACCATCCTCGACGCGGCGCTGCGCGAAGGCTACGTCATCTCGTACGGCTGCCGCAATGGCGCTTGCGGCACCTGCAAAGGCAAGGTGATCGAGGGCGAAGTCGATTACGGCATCTATCAGAAAACCGCCCTGGCGGAAGCCGAAAAGCGCCTCGGCATGGCGCTCTTCTGCCAGGCGCGGCCGCGCGGCGACATTGTGATCGAGTGCCGCGAAATCGGCGCCGCGAAAGACATCCGGATCAGAACTCTGCCGTGCCGCGTGCAGAAAATGCGGCGCGCCGCGGCCGGCATCATGGTGCTGCATCTGAAGCTGCCGGCGTCCGAGCGGCTGCAGTTCCTCGCCGGGCAGTATATCGACGTCCTGCTGAAGGACGGCACGCGCCGCAGCTTCTCGCTGGCGAACGCCCCGCACGACGACGAATTCCTGCAGCTGCACCTGCGCAACTACGGCGGGCCGTTCTCCAGGCACGTGTTCACCCGGATGAAGGAGCGCGACATCCTGCGCTTCGAAGGCCCGCTCGGAACCTTCTTTTTGCGCGAAGACGGCGATAAGCCGGTCATCCTGCTCGCGAGCGGTACCGGCTTCGCCCCGATCAAGGCGATCGTCGAGCATGAGTTCCGCACGCATGATCCGCGGCCGATAGTGCTTTACTGGGGGGGGCGCGTGCGCGCCGATCTGTATATGCACGAGCTGCCCGAGCGCTGGGCGCACGAGCACAGCAACTTCCAGTACGTGCCGGTACTATCCGAGCCGCTTGCGAGCGATAAATGGAACGGCCGCACCGGGCTAGTGCACGAAGCGGCGATGAAGGACATCCCGGACATGAGCGGGTGCGAGGTTTACGCCTGCGGCGTGCCGGTGATGGTGGAAGCCGCACACCGCGACTTCACCTCGCAATGCGGGCTGCCCGAGGAAGAATTCTTCTCCGACGCGTTCACGCCGGCGGCGCCCTCGGCTTGACTTCCTAGGAGTTTGTCGGACTTAGCCCCGACAAACTCCTAATGCAAAACCGGGGCCAGTAGAATTGCAGAAGAGGATTTTAGCAGCCGGTACGGACTGTTAAGTCCGACAGGCCGCTAGAACCTTGCCGCAAAGGACGCCGAGGCTTCGTGGGAAACGGGGTCACGGCACGTCGTTGATATCTCCTGAAGGCCCCTCATGGTGGGGATGGGGCTGATGGGCCGGCTGAACCGGCTCGTTCCCGACAGGCACCACACGGGACAGGAATTCAATCACGGCATTACCGAAGATGTCATTGCGGTCTCCGGCCACCATGTGAGCGGCGTTGGCGACATTGACATACTCGCTGTGAGGACACATCCTCAGAAAACCCCGAGCGCCCTCTTCACTGAGCACATCCGACAGACCGCCCCGAACCAACAGCGTCGGTAACGCCAGCCTGCGAGCACAAGCTTCGAAACGTTCCCGCCGTTTATCAAGGTCGCGCCTCGCGGAACGGTAGCGAGGATCCCAATGCCATCGGTATTTGCCATCTGCGCCGAGACGCACGTTCTTGGCCAGACCATCCAGATTTTTCGGGCGTTTGCGATGGGGCTGGTAATTGCCAATGGCCTCCGCCACCTCTTCCAGAGAACCGAAACCCTCGGGCTTCTGGCTCATGAACGCCTGAATTTTATCCACACCCTCCGTCTCGATCCGGGGGGCGATATCGACCAAAACCAGAGCGGTGGCATCCACGTGATCCTCACCAATGGCGACCAGGCTGGTCCCGCCTCCCATGGACGCGCCGACGAGAACCGAGCGCCGGCTGCCGAGTGCGGCGACAACACACTTGAGATCCTCGACCATGACATCCTGCCCGTAAAGTCCGTCGGGAGCCCAGTCCGAATCCCCATGACCGCGCGCATCGAAGGCGACGGCGCAATAACCTGCGGCTCCCAATATTTGGCCGGCCCCCTTCCAGGCATGGCGGGTCTGCCCGCCACCGTGTTGAAGCAGTACGAGCGGCCCCTTCGGGTCACCCCACGAATCCCCCGCTATTCTGACCCCGCCAACACTTTTCCAGAAGTGCATCGGCTCGGGTGTTCCAGGAAGTCTTGTGCCTGCGCTCATTGCTGAGTTCCTTTCTAACATACCGTCGTTGGGTCTTGCAACCGGAGTGCGATTTGGTGGAATTTGCCGGGGCGTTCTATCATGCGCCCGCGCGCGGTAACGTGCGGCAGCGTATTTTATTCGATGACGGTTTTTTTGACACACCGTACGTAGGAGGGATAGTGAATATCACACGTCACGCGTGGGCTTCAGAAAATCGCCGCTTCGCATTGATGGGTGTGCCCGGGCGTACTGCGGAGGGTAAGCATACTCCTCGCCCAGCTCCATGGCGGCGTGCCATGGCCAGCGCGGATTCCACATCATCCCGCGGCCAAGTGCGACAAGGTCTGCCTGGCCGGCGGATAAAATTTCGTCGGCCTGACGTGCTTCGGTAATAAGTCCAACGGCCATCGTTGTAATTCCAGCCTCTTTTCGGATTCGCTCCGCGAACGGCACTTGATAACCAGGATGGACATCAAGCTTTTGCTCGGCGACCGCCCCTCCGCTCGATGCCGTTATATAGTCGCAACCATGCGCGCGGAGCTTCCGCGCGAATTCGATGCTGTCCTCGATGTCCCATCCGCCCTCTGCCCAGTCTGTGGCGGAGATGCGAAAGCCTATCGGCTTGCGCTCGGGCCAAACGTTTCGCACCGCCTTGAACACTTCGAGCGCGAAGCGCATCCTTGCCTCGCGGCTGCCGCCGTATTCGTCGGTGCGTTGATTGGTCAGCGGTGAAAGGAAACTGTGGATGAGATAACCATGGGCGCCATGAATCTCGATTAGGTCGAAGCCTAATCGATTCGCCCGGGCCGCGGCTGCGGCGAAGCATGCGACCAACTCGTCGATCCCCTTCTTGTCCGGGGCTACGGGGACTCCGCGGCCGGGGTATGGAATAGGGGATGCGGAGTAGGTCGTCCAACCGCCCTTGTCCTTGGGGATGTGAAGCTGCTTCTCCCAGGCTTTCGTGACGGAGCCTTTGCGCCCCGAATGCCAGAGCTGAACGCCGAGTCGTGCGCTGCCGTGGGTGCGACAGAAAGCAATTACCGGTTCCAGCGCTTCCGCGTTTTCATCGCACCAGGTACCGAGATCGCCTGGACTGAGCCTGCCGTTCGGATGAACGGCCGTCGCTTCGGTAATAAGCAGACCCGCACCTGAAACCGCGAGGTGACCCAAGTGCATGAGATGCCACTGAGTCGCGCAGCCGTCACGTGCGGAATATTGACCCATGGGAGATACAACGATACGGTTTGGCAGAACCAGATCCCGCATCTTGAACGGCGAAAATAGCATCGACGCCATCTGATCAAACCCTTTCAGCAGTCACGCGGTACTTGAGCGGTTTATTCATGTCCTAATGCGTCGGCAACCTGCTTCACCGGCATATCGAATCATTTTGCGGCCGCCATGCATGCCTTCGCAAAGTGGCTGGCGCTTTTACCGGCAATTTGGCCGAACACTGCACCGCTCATGAGTCCGGTTCCTCCGGGATAGTTGAAATAAAAGAGGCCGCCTACCATTTCCCCTGCGGCAAATAAGCCCGGAATCGGCTTCAGATTGGTATTAAGGACCTGGGCTTTTCCGTTAATTCGCAGCCCGCCATAGGTAAAAGTAATTGCACAGGTGACGGCATATGCTTCAAACGGCGGGCACTCTATCGTATTGGCCCAGTTGGACTTGGGGATCTCCAGGCCGGTCGTACATCTCCCGTCCCTCAGGTCCGGCCTGAACGGCTTGTTCGTTTTGATTGCCGCATTGTACTCACTGATGGTCTTAAGAAACTGCTTCCCGTTTACATCACCGAGCTTGTCCGCGAGTTCCTCAAGACTAGGCGCCCGCACTTTCGTTACGAATTTCTTCTTGTATTCCTCTCGCAGCATAGGCAAGACCTTCGCGTCGTAGATCTGGTACGCGTAATGGCCTGGTTGCCGTAAGACCATTTCTCCATATTTGGCGTAGGTATAGTTTCGAAGATCAGCGCCTTCATCGAGGAATCTCTTTCCCTCTGCGTTTATCATGATCGAGAACGGATAGCTGTGGCGAAAGTAGCTCGGCGTGGTCGCCAAGTCTCCGAATTCCGAGGCGTAGCGCTCCCAGCTCACGGCGTGACACCCGGACCATTGGCCGTAAGCAGATGCGCCGATCCGGAGCGCCATCGCGAGGCCATCTCCAGTGTTGTATTTCGTACCTCGAACTTTCGCCAGATCCCAGCCCCGTCCGAGATATCGCGTCCGCCATTCCGGATTGGCCTCGAACCCACCGCACGCAAGAACAACTGCTTTCGCAGTCATGGTTTTTGAATGCCCATCCAGGTTCAACACAACGGCAGACACGCCCCGCTCGGATTGGACCAGGTCCCGGACCCAGGCATCGTAGTAGATTTCAACTCCCTTTTGTTCCGCTGCTTTGTACAGGGCGGCAATGAGCCCTTGGCCGCCCCCCCACATCTCGAGCGTCAAACCTCCGAAAAAACGAAATACGCCATCGATCTTGAACGCCTGCTTCCCGAAGTTCGGCAGAAAACGAACGCCATTTGTTTTGAGCCAGTGCATCGTGGCGTTACTGTTCTTGATCATGATTTCGCACAGCTCAGGGTCCGTTCGATCTTGTGTCGTGCGTGCCATGTCATCGAAAAATTGCTCTTCCGTATAAGCGCCAAAGTCGCTCATCGCGGCCTCGGCATCGGTAACATCGGGACAAAGTGCGCGTATATCGTCTACCCCGCTATAAGCGAATCGAATCATTTCCGTATAGCTGCTATTACCGCCCCGCTCGGATTCCGGCGCGCGCTCAAGCACTGCCACCTTCGCACCTTCATCGCGCGCTGATATAGCTGCGCAGAGCGCCGCGTTGCCGCCTCCGACAACAATCACATCGTAATCAACGCTGGTGTTCATGTCAGTATGGTTTCTCATGGCATGATCGTGCGCCGTTATTTGCGGCGAAATAGTTACGCGGGCTCGACCACCGGTCTCAGTTGACTCTGACGCCCGTGAGCTGTACCGCCTTACCCCATTTTACGATTTCGCTTCTCATGAACGCCGCAAACTCCTCGGACGAGTTGCCCACGGGCTGCATTCCGTCCCGTATCAACCGCTCCCTGACCTCAGGAAGCTTCAGGATGCGGACCAGCTCCGTATTGAGCCGGGATAAGATTTCCGCTGGGGTGCCCGCGGGCGCGAGCACGCCCATCCAGTTAAACATTTCGTACTCGGGAATACCGGCTTCGCTCACCGCCGGCACCTCAGGGAGAATGTCCACGCGCGTGCGCGTGGTTACGGCAAGAGCTCTCAGACGGCCGCTGCGGATGAACGGCAGCGGCGCGGACGGCCCGGAGATTATCAAATCGACGTGCCCGCCCAGCACGTCGATGAGCGCCGGGTTGGTGCCTTTATAGGGTACGTGGGTGAGCTTGATTCCAGCCATGATCTGGAACAGCTCGCCAGCGATCTGCGGCGCGGCACTACTCGTGCCAATCGTCAGCTTGCCCGGTTTGGCTTTTGCGAGCGCGATGAGCTCCTTGATCGATTTGGCCGGAACCGAGGGATGAGCGACCAACACAGACGGCTGTTGTATAGCCAGCGTGACGGGCGCGAAATCTTTCTGTGGGTTGAACCCCACGTTTGTATAAAGGTGCGGGTTCACACACAGCGAGCCGCACTCGCTGACCAGTATCGTATAGCCATCCGGGGCTGCCTTGGCTGCAAGCGCGTTGCCAATGCTGCCTTGCGCCCCGGGCCGGTTTTCGACAATCACCTGCTGCCCCCACGCCTCGGTCAGTTTCTGGCCAAGCAGGCGCGCGAGGGCGTCGACCCCGCCACCGGCAGGAAACGGCACGACGAAGCGTATGGACTTAGCCGGGAACTGCTGCGCCGATCCAATCGATCCGCCGAGCAGCAGGCAAACAACAATTGCTCGCAATATGTTCATCTCAAATCCTCCTTCGTGTTATCCGATTGTTCGTCAACTGGCTAGTGCTCCCGCGGATCTCGCCCGCCCACCTTCACCTATTCGAAGTCCCTGTCGATCATTCTTTACATGGCTTTGGAGTTGTCTTCGCGAAACGACGGGCGGGAACAAAGATTCATCAGGCGAGAAATATCTGAAACTTTCTCCAGGTCCATCACGATTTCGTAGACCCTATTTTGTTCGGCCTCGGTAAGCAGGCCTTCGGTGAGGCCCGCAAATTTTCTTCTTAGCTCGTGAATGCTCATGGGATTTCGTGGATGCCCTTTTGGGTAAAGCACCTCTTCAGCAAAGCGGCGTCCGTCTTTCGTTGTCACAACGACTCGACCCGGGCAGCTTTCAAAGTTGACCCGTTCGGCAAGCGAGGCATCATACGCCACTTCGACACGGTCGATCATGGCGATTACCGTCGGATCGCCCAGCGTTTCATCGGTGAATTCCTGGACGCTCGTTTGCCCGCGCACGGAGGCGACCGCAAGCGCGAACGGCAGGCTGAACTGCGCCGAAACGACAGTACGGACCTGTTTTTTCGCGAGGATCGGCACGTACTGATGAAATGTGGCGGAAATCGCGTCAATGTCTGCGTGTGTGATGTGGTGGGTACGCATCAACTGCAACAGCGCTTCGACCGGCGCGTGCAGCGTTGTATTCATTGGATACGCCTTCAGCCAAGTCTCGATGATCTTATACGAACTGCCCAGATCCGCGATCAGCGCGGCCGGGTCATACTCGCCTTGAGCGAAAACGCGATAGAAGCCATACTCGCCTTCGAGCGGCTTTTCGGGTCCGACGAAGCCGCGCTCCGCCAGCAGAGCGGCCGTGACGCCGCGCGATGGCGTCATTCCGCCATTCAGGCGTCGCGTCCATGCGCCTTCGTCATGACCTTGAAAATACCCACCCGTAAAAGCCCCCGCGATACCAAGCGCCCAAGTCATCTCTTGCGGTTTCAGACCAAGTGCTTTGCCTGCCGCTGCAGCGGCGCCGAAAGTACCGATCAGCGACGGCAGATAAAGCCCGCGGCCTAACATCGGCCGTGCGCGCTGCGACGGCAGGATCGCCATGCCTATCCGCGTATTAACCTCGTAGCCGGCAACGATCGCCTCGATCAGAACCCTCCCGGGGCGGCGCCGCGCTTCGACAAGCGCCAAGGCCGGCGGAACGATCATCGGAAACGGGCGAGTAGCGGTCGCCGCGTGGATATCACCCAGTTCAAAACCCTCGGCCATGGTCCCGTTTGCCAACGCTGCTTGCGACGCCATCGTCTTGTGCGGGGAACCGATGATTCGAGCTTCTGGCTGGCATCCGCCGTTTGCAGCGGCATACTCACTGATTACCTTGCCCCAAGGCTTGCGACCTGCAGTGAAAAGAGTAGCGCCGAGACAGTCGAACAGGACCGACTTCGCCTTCACTACGGTCGCAGCGTCCAGTTGGTCGTACTGAAGCGCACAGGCCCAGTCTGCTAGTTTGCGCGTGGTCATATGAAGTTCTTTCGCATAGTTCTCTCCCTGTTATAACGGCGTTCTGCGCCGCCCGCCGGTGATCTGCTTGAGTTGATTGACCGCGAACTCAAGGCTTACGCGGTAGTGCCGGCGCGCGGCGTCGGCGTTGCCGAGCCGGTCATGCAGTTGGGCGAGCGCGAGATGCGCCGAATACGTCGGTTCGACCGAGAAGCTAGCCTCGAGATAGCTCTGCGCCTTGCCCCACAGCTCTTGCTGCGCGCACAGCCTGCCGAGCGTGAGCAGCAGCACCGCGTCGCGCGGGTTGCTCCTGAGCCACTTTTCGGCGCGCTCGATCTGGCGGATCGCATCGGAACCGATGCATTCGGCATAAAGCCCCACCAGCTCCGAATCCCATTCCGCCTCCAGCGCCTGCTCGATGATCTGGTTGGCCTGCGCGCAGCCGCCGAGCGCCATGAAGCACTGCGCTGCGGCCGCGGCGACCTTGCTGTCGCGCTTCTGATCGGACGGAATCTTCTGCCAGCACTCCTCGAGCGAACGCCGGTCAAGCGCCTTGCGTTTGAGGTTCTCGGCGTGGGCGTAGCGCCGCAACTGCCCGGCTTGCGCCGCATCGAACACGCCGCGCCGCTCGAGCTGGTCGATCAGCGGCAGCGTCTGCTCCCAGTTCTTGGCCTGCTGCTGCGCCTTCAACTCGAGCCGCAGCGCCGCGGTATGCTTCTCGGGCAGCGCCTTCAACGCGAGCAACGCGTCCTGGAAGCGGCGCTGATCGAGCAGCATGTCGGCCTCGGCGATGATGCGCGTCGCCACGTCGCGGGGCGCCAGCTTCTCGGCGCGCGTGAGATAGCCGTCGCGCTGCTCGTAACGGCGCAGCTCGTGCGCCGCGCGCGCGGCGAGCACTGCGCCGAGCGCCGGCGATTCGCCGGACTCCATCGCGCTTGCCGCGGCTTTCTCGGCACGGCCGTAGCGCCCCTCGAAGAACGCGCGCAGCGCTTCGAGCATCGTGGTGCGCGCATCCTCGCGGCGGCGGCGCGCGCGGAATTCACGCACTTTCCGCGGCAGCTCGATCGCGCCGAAGACGAACCGCAGCAGCAAATAAGCAATGGCGAAGCCGGTGACGAGCAGCAACAGCAGCAGATTGAGCGAGAGCTCGACGCGATACGGCGGCCACACCAGCAGCGCATAGCCGGTGTTGAAGCGCAGCGCGAGCGCGAGCGCGACCGCAAGCGCGAACAGCCCGAGGATCCAGAACACCCAGCGCATGCGTTTGTCCGGCTAGCGACCGCGCTCGCGCGTCAGCCGGTAATTGCGCACCGCATCCAGGCTCGCGGCGACGTCGGGCAGCTCGATGCCGATCTGGCTGTCGTGCAACTGGCGCACGGCCGCGACCGCATTGGCGACGGTCTTGTCGCGCGTGTCGTAATAGCGCGCCAGCCAGTCGCGCGCCGCCCTGAGGTCGGCCTTGAAGCTTTTGTCGTCGTGCGCGAGCAGCGCGAGCCGCGCGCCGAGCAGCCGCAGCTTGAGGTTTTCGCGCAGGAAATAAGTCTGAGTCGGCGTCAGCAGCGGCATGTCCGGACGGTCCAGGTTCTGGATGCGCACCAGATCGCGCAAATCGCGCCACAGCTCGCGCGTAAACCGCGCCCACGCATTGCCGTCGGGATCGGCCGCGCCTTTTTTCGCCGGCGCCGTCTCGGGCGGACGCACTTCCATCGCCAGCGGCAGGCTGTCGATGACATTGGCGAGATTGTCGAGGCGCGCGCTGATGCCGATCACGTCCACGTACGGCGCGAGCTTGAGCCGCTCGATGTCGCGTGCGATCACCTTGCGCAGGCCGGCAAGCTGCGGCCGGTCGAGGCGCGCGAGCCGCGCGTCGGCGGCTTGCAGCGCGATCAGCGCCGACTTGACGTTGCCCGCGACTTGCAGCTGCTGGTTGGCGACCAGCAGCGTTTGCTCGACGTCGGCGAGCAGCGATTCGTCGCGGCTGCGCGAAAGCTCCTGGTAGAGCGCTTCGAGCGCGATCTGCTGGCTCTGCGATTCCTGCAGCTTGGTTTCGAGCACGCCGAGCTTGACCTGCGCTTCGCGCGTCGCTTCGCGCACCTGTTCGGCGACGTTGCGGCTTTCCTTGTTCTGCACGTCGGCTTCCGCGAGGCGCCGCGCGAGCTCATGCTGCAGCGTGTTGATCTGCTGATGATTGTCATACCACTGCCACGCGAGCAATACTGCCGCGACCACAGCAACCACCACCAGCGGCTGCCGGTAGAGCGGCCGCTGTGCCGGGCCGGCCGGCGCGCCGTCGATAGCGGGTTTTGCCTCGGGTACTCGGGATTCGGGCTGTGACGGAGTTTCCATGCGGCAACTCTAATCAGTGGCGGTGGCGCTGTAAACAGGCGCCGGCATTCAGCGGCCCGCGGCAAACCATTGCGCGAGCCCCCGCACCAGCCCTTCGTCACCCTGATCGGTCAGCGCCACGTTGACGAGTCCGAGCTCGCGCGCAGTCTGCTCGATGCGCGGATGCGGCACGAACACCGGCGTTTTTCTCAACCACGACTGGCCGAGCTTGCCGACCAGGTCGAACAGATTGTGCAGGCCTTCGCTGCTGGTGACGGTGATCGCGTGCAATTCGTTCCTCGCCCAGGCCTTGAGCAGGGGTGCTGCGTCGAGCTGCGGCCGGCCGCGGCGATAGCACTCTGCATATTCGACCGTGGCGCCGCGAGCGCTAAGCGTATCGGCGAGCAGTTCGCGCCCGCCGTCGCCGCGGAAAATCACGATGCGCCTGCCGGCGATGTCCTGCATCCCGGGCAGCTCGAGCAGCGCTTCGCTGTCGAAGCGCGCGGGCGCGATCACGTCGGTCAGGCCGAAACGCTTGAGTTCCTTGACGCTGCCGCGCCCGATCGCAGCGAACTTCAGGCGCGGCGGCAGCGCGCGCCGCGCCTTGATCAGATTCATTGCCTTGTTGACCGCGTTGGGGCTGATGAAAATCGCGATGTCGAACTCGTCGAGCCGGTCGATCAGCGCGAGCAGCGGCTGCAGATCGCCGACCTCGACGATCTCGATCACCGGAAACAGGATCGGGTTGCCGCCCGCGGCACGGATCAACTCGGCCAGGTGCGCGGCCTGGTGCGCGGGACGCGTTACCACGATGCCGCGCCCTGCAAGCGGTCTTCGCTCTGCCTCGTTCATCACGAAATCCAGACCAAGGGAACCGCAGATGAACACAGATAAACGCAGATGAAACAGCAATCCCGAAACGCGAAATACGCGGAGCTACGGATTTTTATTACGGCTTTTTCTCTGTGCCCGCCGTGTTCTCGGCGGCGCGGGGTTTCCGTTTCTAATCCGTGTTCATCCGTGTTCATCTGTGGTTTCACTGCTTTTCCAGCGCAGCGAGGATTTCGGCCGCGCCCTGCGCCTTGAGACGCGCGGCAAGTTCAGCGCCGAGCGTTTCGGGGTCGCGCGCATCGCCGATCAATTCGGCGCGCACGACTTGTGTGCCGTCCTGGCTCGCGACCAAACCGCGCAGCCGCACTTGACTGCCTTCGGCTTGCGCATAGCCGCCGAGCGGCAACTGGCAGCTGCCCGACAGCGCGCGGCCCAGCGCGCGCTCGGCGCGCACGCACGCGGCGGTCGGGTCGTGATTGAGCGCGCGCATCATTGCGATCACGTCGGCGCGCTCCGCGCGGCATTCGATGCCGAGTGCGCCCTGCCCCGGCGCCGGCAGGCTTTCGTCCGGCGTCAGGATCGCCGTGATGCGGTCGGCAAGACCGAGCCGCTTCAGCCCCGCGGCGGCGAGGATGATCGCCGCATAGTTGCCGTCGTCGAGTTTTTTGAGCCGCGTCTGCAGGTTGCCGCGCAGCGGCTCGACCGCCAGTTGCGGAAAGCGCGCCCGGAGCTGGCTTTCGCGCCGCAGGCTCGAGGTGCCGATGCGGCTGCCGGCGGGCAGCGCCGCGAGGCTCGCGTAGCGGTTCGACACGAAGGCGTCGCGCGGGTCTTCGCGCTCGGTGATCGCGGCGATTTCGAAACCCGGCGGCAGCACCATCGGCACGTCCTTCATCGAATGCACCGCGATGTCGGCGCTGCCCATCGCCAGCGCTTCCTCGAGCTCCTTGACGAACAGGCCCTTGCCGCCGATTTTGTCAAGCGCCCGGTCGAGGATGCGGTCGCCTTGCGTCGTCATGCCGCGAATCATGACCGTCGTTTGCGGGCATAATGCCGCGAGCCGCTGTTCAATATTGCGCGCTTGCCACATCGCAAGCGCGCTTTCGCGCGACGCGATGACAATGCCGGGCGGCGGCTTGATCGAAGCGGCGTTGGTCATCGGTTTCGTGCGGGACGGTGAAGATGAAAAACTTCGTGCAACGGCTCGGTTTCGGGCCTTTGATTCTAGCATGCGCCGCCGGCGCAGCCCGCACGCACCAGCCTTATCCGCCGCTCGAATCCGCCGACGGCCTCGCCGCACTCGGCAAACTCGCCGCGCCGCTCCGGGCGCCGAGCATCGGCCTCACTTTGTGATCCGCGTTTATCTGTGTTCATCCGTGGTTAACTGTTTTTTGCTCTTTAAATCTCAAGCTCGGCTGCACTCGAGGCTCGCGCCTTCGCGCTTGCGCTTCACAGCATCCGCCCGAACTCGCGCACGATATGTTGCTGGCGCCGGCTGACAGCGAGCTTCTCGGCGACGTTTTTCAGCACCACCACCCAATGCCCCTCGCCGTCGGCGTTGGTCGCGCGCTCGAAGCCGCGGATCGCGTCTTTCGCAACCAGGCAGTTGCGATGCACGCGCACGTAGCGCCCGAGGAATTCCTGTTCCAGCTTCGCCAGCGACTCCTCGAGCAGAAACTCGCGCTCGGCGGTGCGCACCGTTACGTACTTGAGCTCGGCCTTGAAGAACACGATGTCGCCGACCGGAATCAGGTGGATGCGGCCGCGCTCGTTGACCGAAAGACGAGTGCGCGCCTCGGGCTTCAGCTCGCGCAGCACGTCGAGCCGCAGCGGCGTGATGCTGCGCGCGCGCGACAGCGCGTCGAACAGCCGGCCGAGGCGGATCGGCTTCACCAGGAAGTCGACCGCGTGCACTTCGAACGCCTTCAGCGCATACGCATCGTAGGCCGTGGTAAAGATGATCACCGGCGGCTCGTCGAGCTTCTGGATGTGCTGCGCGACTTCGAGCCCGTCCATTACCGGCATGCGAATGTCGAGCAGCACGACGTCGGCCTCGCACTCCGGCAGCATCGCGAGCGCGTGCTCGCCGGTCGCGGCCTCGCCCGCAATCTCGATCGGCATCTTGAGCGCGCAATCGGAGAGCAGGTCGCGGATGCGGTTGCGCGCCGGCGCCTCGTCGTCGACGATCAGCACGCGCAACGGGTGGCCGGCCGCCATCAGGCGCCGCCTTTCAGGTACGGGATCACGATGTGCACCTCGTACGCATCTTCGGTGGTGGTGGTCTTGATGCTCGCCTCGGCGTCGAAATGCAACGCCAGCCGCTCGCGGATGTTGGCGAGCGCCATGCGGTTGCCGCTGTGGTGGTCGCTCTGCTTCCGGTACGGATTGCGCAGCAGCACGCGCACCCGGTCGCCGTCGCGCCGGATGCGGATATGAATCGTTCCCGGCTCGCTGCGCGGCTCGATGCCGTGGTAGACAGCGTTTTCCAGCAGCGGCTGCAGCACCAGCGGCGGAATCAGCGCATCGGGCGGCATGCCGGCGGTGTCCCACTCGACGTGCAGCCGCTCGCCGAGGCGCAGCTGCTCGAGGCTCAGGTATTGCCTGGCGAGACCGATCTCGTGCGCGATCTGAGTGAGCTGGCGGTTGTCGGACATCAGCACGCGGAACAGGTCGGCGAGGTCCTCGAGCGCGTGTTCGGCGCGCCGCGGATCCTGTCGTATCAGGCTCAGCACGGCGTTGATGCTGTTGAACAGAAAGTGCGGGCGGATGCGCGACTGCAGCGCCTGCAGCCGCGCTTCGGCCAGCGCGGGTGACAGGGCGCGGCCGCGCAGATCGAAATAGCCGATCAGGATGCCGGTCACGAGCAGCGTGAATATCCAGTAGCGCTCGAGCGCGCCCATGCCCTTGAACACGTTCAGCCCAAGATAATAAACCGCGGTGGTGACCGCAAGCTCGATCGCGATCAGGGTCGCGATCGCATACGGATAACGCAGGCGGTGCAGCCAGTCGTTGGCGATCGCGAGCACGAGCAGGCTCAGAATCAGAATCGGCTGCACCAGCGCCGACAGGTCGATCAGCTCTTCCATCAACGCCAGCGGTTCGCTCGTCTTGAGCAGCGCCGCGGCCAGGCTCATGCCGTCGACGATCACCAGAATACGCAACAAAATCCCGAGGTTGCGGAAGTTCGGCAGGGCGCTGGCATTGGCGTTTTGATTTATACTCATCGTTTAATTATGTGAGAGCGCACCGAGTGACGCAAGGGAAACCTAAAGACGCCGCGGCGCCGTGGTCGGGACGGTTCAACGAACCGCTCACGGAACTGGTCAAGCGCTTTACCGCATCGGTCGATTTCGACCGGCGGCTCGCCGAATTCGACATCGAGGGCTCGGCTGCGCACGCACGCATGCTGCACGCGGTCGAAATCCTGAGCGCGGAGGACCTGGCCGCGATCGAGCAGGGCCTGGCGCAGATTCGCGAGGAAATCCGCACCGGCGTCTTCGCGTGGTCGCTCGAGCTGGAGGACGTGCATACCAACATCGAAAAGCGGCTGACCGCGCTCGCCGGCGACGCCGGCAAGCGGCTGCACACCGCGCGCTCGCGCAACGACCAGGTCGCGACCGACGTGCGGCTTTACCTGCGCGCGGCGATCGACGAGATCGCCGATCTGATCAAGGCGGCGCAACGCGCGCTGCTCGACCTCGCCGACCGGCACACCGACACCGTGATGCCCGGTTTCACGCACCTGCAGGTCGCGCAGCCGGTATCGTACGCGCATTATCTGATGGCATATTTCGAAATGTTCGCTCGCGATGTGCAGCGGATCGCCGACTGCCGCAAGCGCGTCAACCGGCTGCCGTTGGGCGCCGCGGCGCTCGCCGGCACCACGTTTCCGATCGACCGCATGATGGTCGCCAAGGAACTCGGCTTCGATGGCGTGTGCGAGAACTCGCTCGACGCGGTCTCGGATCGCGATTTCGCGATCGAATTCTGCTCCGCCGCCGCGCTGGTGATGACGCATCTGTCGCGCTTTTGCGAGGAGGTTGTCATATGGATGAACCCGCGCTTTGCGTTCATCGACCTCGCCGACCGCTTCTGCACCGGCTCTTCGATCATGCCGCAGAAGAAGAACCCGGACGTGCCGGAGCTGATCCGCGGCAAGACCGGCCGCGTCAACGGCAGTCTCGTCGCGCTGCTGACCCTGATGAAGGCGCAGCCGCTCGCCTACAACAAGGACAACCAGGAAGACAAGGAGCCGTTGTTCGATACCGTCGATACGCTGACCGCGAGCCTGCGCGTGTTCACCGAAATGCTCGGCGGCATCACGGTCAACGCCGAGGCGATGCGCAAGGCCGCGCTCGAGGGCCATGCGACCGCGACCGACCTTGCCGACTACCTGGTGAAGAAAGGCGTGCCGTTCCGCGAAGCGCACGAAGCGGTCGCGCAGGCAGTGCGTTTCGCCGAAGGCCGCGGCTGCGGTCTTGCCGACCTCGAGCTGCCCGATCTGCAGCAGTTCTCGCCGCTGATCGGCAAGGACGTGTTCGCCGCGCTGACGCTCGAAGGCGCGCTCAAGGCGCGCAGCCATATCGGCGGCACCGCGCCCGCCAGAGTCAAAGCGGCGATCGCCAAAGCGAAAAAAAATCTCGCCTGAGCGTGTCACTGTGGGCTGACATCGAACGCTCCATCGCTGAGGCGACAGCAGCGCCGTTTCATATCGAGTCACGCACACCGGTAGGCGGCGGCTGCATCAACGCCGCCTTTCGCGTCGCCGGCAGCGGGCGCGCTTATTTCGTCAAGACCAGCGCACCGCACACCGCCGACGCGTTCGCGGCCGAGGCCGCCGGGCTCGCCGAGATCGCGCGCTCGCAAACGGTGCGCGTGCCGCAGCCGGTGTGCCACGGCAGCAACAGCGAAGCGGGCTGGCTCGCGCTCGAATTCATCGATTTCGGCAGCGCCCGTCGCGACAGCAGCGGCGCGCTCGGGCAAGCGCTTGCGGCAATGCATCGCGTGACCGCGCCGCGCTTCGGCTGGCAGCGCGACAACGCCATCGGCGCAACGCCGCAGCCCAATACGCCGTGCGAAGACTGGGCCGAATTCTGGCGCGAACACCGGCTCGGCTTCCAGCTCGCGCTGGCCGAGCATAACGGCGCGCCCAAGTCACTGCTCGCCAAGGGCGAACGGCTGTTACGCGATTTCCCGGCATTGCTCGCGGGCTGCGGCGTGGAGGCGGCGTTGCTGCATGGTGATCTATGGGGCGGCAACGCCGGGTTCGACCGCGCCGGCACGCCGGTGATTTACGATCCCGCCGTTTATTACGGCCATCGCGAAGCGGATCTTGCGATGACCGAGCTGTTCGGCGGTTTCAATCGCGACTTCTACGCGGCCTACCGCGAGGCGTTTCCGCTCGCCGTCGGCTACGACGTACGCAAGCAGCTCTACAACCTTTACCACATCCTCAATCACTACAACCTGTTCGGCGGCGGTTACGCGCGCCAGGCCGAGACCACGATCGAGTGCTTGCTGGCGGAGATTTGAGCGCAACAATCGGATAGATACCGTGTCGGCGGACGCTTATCATGTATTTCGATGAAAGCCCTTACGCAACGTGAACAGCGGTTGCGCAGTGTTATGGCGCGCGATGCGCGCGCCGACGGTGCGTTCGTCTACGCGGTACGCACTACCGGCATCTATTGCCGCCCGTCGTGCCCCAGTCGCCGTCCCCGGCCCGAATCGGTCGAGTTTTTTGCCGCGCCCGCCGCCGCCGAGCGCGCCGGCTACCGGCCGTGCAAGCGCTGCACACCGCAACAGGCCGATCGGCAGCGCGCCGCGGTGCTCGCGGCGTGCCGCCACATCGATACCCACAGTGATCAGCGCCTGACGCTGCGAACGCTGGGGCGCAAAGTCGGGTTGAGCCCGCACCACCTGCAGCGATTGTTCAAGCAGATTATCGGAGTGTCGCCGCGCGAATACCAGGAAGCGCGGCGCCTCGCACAGTTCAAGCACGGCGTGCGCAACGGCCGCGCGGTCACCACGGCGATGCTCGATGCCGGCTTCGGGTCGAGCAGCCGCCTGTATGAAAAATCTGCCCGCCACCTCGGCATGACGCCGGCACGCTACCGCAAACAGGGCGCCGGCCTGGCCATTGCGTTCACGACGTTCGCTACGCCGCTGGGAAAGGTGCTGCTTGCCGCGACTCCGCAAGGTATCTGCAAGGTGAGCCTGGACGCGAGCGCGTCCCGGCTCGAAGCCGAACTGCGCGCCGAGTTCGGCGCGGCCGCCATCACGCGCGATGACCGTAAGCTGGAGCCGTACGCGAAGACGATCGCGGGTTATCTCGGCGGCAGCCATGCCGGGCTGGATTTGCCGCTCGATATCCGCGCCACCGCGTTCCAGCGCAAGGTGTGGAACATCCTCAAGTCGATACCGCGCGGCGCCACGCGCAGCTATAGCGACATCGCGCGCCGCGCCAGAGAGCCCAGTGCCGTGCGCGCGGTGGCG
The DNA here is from genome assembly GCA_016202615.1 of Betaproteobacteria bacterium. Classification (GTDB taxonomy): domain Bacteria; phylum Pseudomonadota; class Gammaproteobacteria; order Burkholderiales; family SG8-41; genus PALSA-1004. The sequence goes on along the minus strand of JACQOI010000352.1, from coordinate 1,637 downwards.
ACGGCCATCGCGTCCAATCCGGTCGCGCTGCTGATCCCGTGCCATCGCGCGGTGCGCAAGAACGGCGACTTGGCCGGTTATCGCTGGGGAATCGAACGCAAAGCGGCGCTGCTCGCGCAGGAAAAGAAACCGACCAAAACAAGGGCTTGAAACCGCCGATGAACGCCGATGAAAATCGGTGTTGGAAAATGGGCGGCAGTCTCTCCTCACCTATTTCACCGCCGACAACAACGCGCGGCGAGCTGCTCCCGACACGCCGCCGCCGTGCCTGAGGAAGTTTTCGACGGCGCGCTCCAGCGGGTATTCGATCCGCTCGAACTTGCGCACGTTGAAGAACTTGACGTCCGGCAGCGAGCGCGTGGCGAGCCGGCCTTTCTTCATCTCGACGAACGAGATCTTGATCTTGCCGATTTTATAGACGATCGCGTGGCGCGCATTCTTGTCGCGGTAGACGCCGCGCACCTTCTTGTTGTGCCGGATGTCGGTTTCCTCGAACGGCAGTTGCAACTGCTCCGCTCGCGGGCGACGGCGTTTTACGCGTCGGGTGGATTTGGTTCGCATGATCTCGCAACCGGAATTTTACACGCTGCGGGATTGCTTTCGGCGTTGCCAGTGATGCACGCGCGATCGCGCTTGCGCGTGATCGTTCAAATCCTCGTAGCCCTGCACGATTGCGTAGATGCGCTGGTGCAACAGATCGTGCAACGGGTGAGTGATCAAATCCGGGTCACGCGGGTCATACAACACCGAGGCTGCCCGCTCGGTGAGCTTCAAACGTTGATCAACTCGCGCAATAGCAACAAACCCGCGCCGCTATTGACCGCATCGCCGCTGAAATCAGCTTCAAATACCCGGCGTCCGAGCTTGGAGAACTGCAGCTTTCCCGTAGTACAATTTGTCATCGGCGCATCCTCCGCAAAATCGGACTTAACTACCTGATTTAACGCAGCATCGCACGGATGCGCCGACCAACTACGATGAAATATTCAGGCTAGGATGTCAGTTGAATTTGAAACATTTTTGCGGGTCAACTGTCTCTACTAGGCTCACCCGAATAAAACGTGCCTGCCTGTTGACTGTGGAATTTTTTCGGCATAAAATCAAAATGTTGCGCGAGCAATGTATTCTATCGACTGAACATTGATACCTCGGATAATTACTTAGCGTGCCTTTAAGCCGCCCTCCGCTTCCCGATTTTCGGAATCCTCCGGTCGGAGAGGTCGTTCTCTCTCTCCAATTCAGCCCTATACCCGGTTTCCAGGCAACACATCTGGGCCTGCTGTGGTCGAGGTTTCGAACTAAGTATCCGAAATCCGAAACCTACCCACCAATTGACCCGGTTATTGAGCAGTTCGGGACACGCCCCCAACCGGCTCAGCGAATCCGGCTTGAAGTAATTCAATCTGGTTTTATGCCGCGAGCATGGTTCCTAAACGAAGACGGGACCGAGTTAGTTCAAGTTCAGCAAGATCGATTTATACGGAACTGGCGCAAACTTAAGGAAACGGACGAGTATCCGCGTTATGAAAAACTCCGGGAAAGGTTCGAAGAAGACTTTAAGGAGTTTAACCAATTCATTCGAGCGGAAAACCTACCTGAGATAGTGCCGAACCAATGTGAAGTTACTTACATTAATC
>JACQOI010000323.1 GCA_016202615.1 Betaproteobacteria bacterium | reverse complement strand
TCGGCCTCCCTTTCCCCGGCTCCCCGGCCAAGCGCAGCGCCGGACCGGCCCTCGCCTCCACCCCATGATCGGCACCAAAACCGGACAGTTTCGCGCTATCCTATGTCAGGAGCTCTGAAGGTAGTGACATTGATGTTCCTCCCCTTAGGAAATGCCCTTCTCCTTTAAATGCGCACTCCCCCTTTAGATGTTTTTAAATGTGCAAATTCACCGACGGGGGTGGCGGGCTTCATCAAGAATGAGGTAACATATGAGGGGAGAAAAACGATGAAATTTCTATGTGCCCTGGCGATTGGTGCCGCCGTCCTCGCGGCGCCGTGTGCTGCATCAGCCCAAACCTATCCGGATCGCCTGGTGCACATTATTCTCACGGTCGGGCCTGGCGGCGGTACCGATATTCTGGCGCGCCTCATCGCCACGAAACTGAGCACCACCTGGATGCAATCGGTCGTCGTTGAAAACAAGATTGGCGGTCAGGGTTCAATCGCGGGAAAATACGTCGCTCGTTCGAACCCGGATGGATACACCATTCTGCTCGCGGCCGCCGGCAACATCACCATCAGCCCCCTTCTAAGCGACCTCGGCTATGATCCGATGAAGGACTTGTTGCCTGTGACGATCCTGGCGTCGGCGCCTTATGTGTTCGTGGTTCATCCGTCGTTGCCCGTGCGCTCGGTCAAGGAGCTGATCGCACTGGCCAAGGCGCAGCCAGGCAAGATTTCTTGGGGCTCTTCAACCATAGGCAGCCCGGACCATTTGGCTGGCGAGCTTTTTCAGCTAATGACGGGTTCCAGGGTGACCCACATCCCCTACAAGGGAGCGGGGCAGACAATTGTGGACTTGCTCGGGGGCCACATAGATGTCTCTTTCATGACCATTCCCCCCACACTGCAATACATTCGAAGCGGGCGGATTCGGGCACTGGGCGTGAGCGACACCGCGCGATCGCCGCTGCTTCCCACTGTGCCGACAATTGACGAGGCAGGGGTTACCGGCTACAGCATGCAGGTTTGGTACGGGATGTTCGTCGCTCCGGGTACGCCACGGCCGATCATTCAGAAAATCGCTGAAGATTCCGCCAATGCGTTGAAACAGGACGACGTGCGAAAGAAGCTCACGGACGCCGGCTTTAATCCCAAGGAACTCCTCCCGCCTGCCGAAGTCGTTGCGTTCATCAAGGCCGAAGGGGTGAAGTATGGCAAGGTCCTGGACGCGACCGGGCTCAGAAAAAAGAACAAACCGTAGCGGGCTTCTGCAAGCGAGGAACTGTTCAAGAGGGCATTACTGCAATGAAGGGGGATCTCGAGGTTTCAGAAAAGGGGGGCGCCGCAACCGAGGCTCGTGCCGTGGCCGAGTACATAGCTGACGTAGTGGTGGTTGGCGGTGGCGGTTCGGGACTGGCCGCTGCCATTGAAGCGACGACCCTCGGGCGAGAGGTCATTCTGGTCGAGAAGAACCCCGAGCTCGGTGGATCGACTATTCTGTCGATTGGATCGTTTTCCGCGACCTGCACGCCGCACCAGATCCGCAAGGGCATTAAAGACAATCCGCAGGATCATTTCGAGGACTGCGGCAAATTCAACGAAGCGGTGAAGAACTCGCACTGGCGGGACTTTCACAACGAGGACAATCTCGCGCTGCGCCGCATCCTCGTTTATAACGCGGGTGATACGTTACGTTGGCTGGAATCGATGGGAGTGCGGTTCTTCGGCCCGACGCTCGAGACGCCGCACCGCAAGCCGCGCATGCACAATGTGCTGCCCAACTCACGCGCCTACGGCTACTGGCTGGCGAAGCGAGCCCGGGCGCTCGGTGTTGACCTGCGCACGCGGCGGCGCGCCACCCGCCTTCTTTCCGAGGGTCGGCGCGTCGTAGGCGTGGAATGCGTCAGGGAAGACGGCGCGCTCGAGCGGTATCGCGCCCGCGGCGGCGTGGTGCTCTCCTGCGGCGACTTCAGCGCCGGGGAAGAGCTGAAACGGCGCTACGCAAGGCCCGAGTTGGTGACCATGAAGACGTCGTGCAATCCCGCCAACACGGGTGACGGTCATCTCATGGCCATGGAACTCGGCGCCCGCGTGCTCAATTCCCACATGGCGGTTGCGCGCATCCGCTTCATTGCGCCGCCGCTGCGGACGCTGGTGCACGTGCTGCCGCCTTGGCGAATGCTGACCAAGTTCATGGAGCTCTCGCTGGAGTACATGCCGGCCTGGTTGCTGCGTCCGTTCATCATGAGCTTTCTGACAACGGTTCTCGAGGCGCAGCCAAGCCTGTACAAACACGGCGCCATTCTCGTCAACAAGCGGGGGGAGCGCTTCTGTGACGAACTCGACCATCCGGAATTCAAATTGGCCGAGCAGCCTGATCACCACGCCTATATCGTGTTTGATGACCGGCTGGCGAAGAAATACTCGAAGTTCCCGCACTTCGTGTCAACCGCTCCGGGGGTCGCCTACGCCTATGTTCCTGACTATCAGAGAAGCCGGCGGGACGTTTTTCACAAGGCTCCGACGATCGAGGCGCTGGCGCGGAAGATGGGCGTTGATCCGTTAACCCTGGTTCAAACGATCGGTCGGAGAAATGCCTCCCTTGCGGCCGAAATGAGCAAGGGAGAAACGGCTTCCGACACCCTATCGATCGAGGTCGGTCCCTTCTATGCCATGGGACCCGTGAGCTGCTTCGTCAAAGGCACGGACGGTGGACTGGCCATCAACGAACAGTTCCAGATTCTGGGCGAGAATGAAGAACCGATTCCCGGTCTGTTCGGCGCCGGAGTGTTTGCCCAGGGCGGCATGATGCTCGAGGGGCACGGCCATCACATCGGCTGGGCATTCACGTCGGGCCGACTTGCGGGGCGCAACGCCGCCTACCTCGCGAACACCGAATAAAGAGGACGCACACCCATGGCACTACCTTAAGTCCATCGCATGCGGGCGCCGAACAATTCCTGTAGGGTGCGCCCTGCGCACCGCGGCGTGAACCGGTGCGCAGAGCGCGCCCTTGCCGGATAGGCTTAAGGTAGTGACATTGGGGACACACATCTTTATTGAGATTATTTCTATTTCCCGCGCTGCCGCGGCGGCGCCAGCCAGAACGTGAGCGCGACCACCAGCGCGAACAGCACGTAAGCGGCGGTGAATACCCACTCTGGAAAGCTGTAGAACAGGATGCGGTGCAGCCAGCGCGCGATAAAACTGGTATCCGTGCCGCGGCCGCGCAACGCGTCTTCCCATTCGGTCAGCGGGCACACTGTCCCGATTAACGCCTCGGCGGCGACGAAACATATCGCCGCAAGGTGCGCAATGCGGAACCAGAAATTGCGCACCCAGCGCCAGCCGGCGGCGGCGCCGATCCAGATCGCCGGCAGACCGCCGACGACGAACAGAACAAACGCGAAATGGACGATGAGTATGAGATCGGCGAGCCAGTACATGTCGAATTGTATTAGTTCACCGCGTCTGCAGCGCGGCTCTGATACGCTCGCGCAGTGTGGTGGGGTTGACCGGCTTGAGCATGAACTCGAGACCCGCCGCGCGCGCCTGCGGGTCAAGATCGGGAGTGATGCTGGCGGTGACGAGGATCGCCGGGATCTCCGGGTCGAGCTCGTGCCGGATGCGCTGCGCGACTTCGATGCCGTTTTCGTTTGCGCCGAGCCGGTAGTCGACGATCAGCAGATCGGGCATCTTGCCGGCCTCGTGCACAGCGGCGACCACGTCGTTTCCCGTGGTCGAGCCGATAACCTTTGCGCCCCAGCCCGACAACAGCACTTTCAGGCCGGTCACGATCGCGGTTTCATCGTCGACGACCACGATCAGTTTCCCGGTGAGGTCGGCCTGGAGTGGTGCTGCTGCGCCCGCGCCGCCGTCACGCTGCACCTGAGCGGTGCCAAGCGGCACGTCGAAACCGAATGTCGAGCCCTCGCCGTATTCCGAAGCGAGCCGGATCGAATAGCCGAGCAACCCGCACAAGCGCTGAACGATGGAAAGCCCGAGTCCCAAACCTTTCTTGCTGGTGCGCCCCGGGTTGCCGAGCTGGATGAATTCTTCGAAGATCTTTTGCCGGTTTTCTTCGCGGATGCCGATGCCGGTGTCGCGCACTTCGATCCGCACCCTGCCGTTGACGGGCGTGGCGGTCACCGCGACTTCGCCGGTGGACGTGTAACGGATTGCATTGCTGATGAGGTTGCGTATGATCCGTTCCAGCAGCACGGCGTCGCTCGATACCACGTGCCGGCCGCCGTCGATTGCGAGGCGCAGGCCATTGGCGGCGGCCTCAGCGGCAAATTCGCCGCGCAACCGGTCGAGTACTTCGTCGAGCGCAAAATGGGTCACGTTGGGCTTGATCACGCCCGAATCGAGTTTGGAGATGTCGAGCAGCTCGTTGAACAACGCTTCGAGCGCGTGCACCGAGGCGTTGATGCTTGAGACGATGTCGCTCACCCCCGGTTCGCGCACCTTCTGCGTGAGCGCCGACGCGAACAGGCCCATCGCATGCAGCGGTTGGCGCAGATCGTGGCTCGCTGCCGCGAAAAACTGCGTCTTCGAGCGATTGGCCTGCTCCGCGGCAATCCGGGCTTGCTCGAGATCCACGTTCTGCCGGGCGAACTGATTCGCAAGCGCCTCGTTCTCGTAACGGTTACGCAGGGACGTGACGATGAGCCGGTTGTAATTGCGCCCAAATGAAAGCAGAGCCAGGGTTACGGCAAGCAGGATCAGGCCTAATGCCACGTGCGCAGGGTCGCCTTCGAGCACGTGCCGGGCGATGAACGGCGTCAGCGCGGGCGCCAGAAATCCGTACAGCGACGGCATGTGCGACGCGATCAGGGGAACGGCGGCGGTCGTGGCTCCGAGCACCAGTATCACCAGTATCGCCTGGTGGATGGCCGATTCCGGAGTGAAGAAAAAAACCGCGGTCGCGCCCCACAGCAAGCCCGAAATGCCTACGCCGGTCGCCCACACGCGCGCGCGCCAGCGGATTTGATAGGTTTGTAATTTGTTGTCTCGGAACCGCAGGTAAAGAAAGAATCGCGACGCCTGGTTTGCCGACATCAGAGCGAGCCAGATCACGAGCCAGTGACCGGGTAATTGTTGCCATAACGCGGCAATCATGATGATAGCGACTGCCATCGTGCTGGTTATGGACACCGGTAATTGGCGATACAGCATGTTTACCAGCTCGTTAAAGACCAGCGTGCGAAGCTCGTTTTCCGGAATGACGGCAATCGGGCCGATCAAATTCGAGCCCGAGCGCGACGCGGATGGCGGTTCGGTGGTCTGCGTCGGCATCGTGTCCGTAACCTGTCTAAGAGTGCGTTTCAAAATAAGAATTGATCGATCGCGGTAACCACGCCATCGCAGCGCGGGCGCCTCGCCTGCCTGCCGGTGGAAACAGACTCAGCCAAGCTGCGGCAGCTGCAATCCCAGTTTTCCGACCGCGATGACCGCCTGCGTGCGGTTCGATACGTTGAGCGTTTTAAGGATCGCGGTCATGTGTATCTTGACCGTGCCTTCGGCGAGGTTGAGCTCGCGGCAGATCAGTTTGTTGGGCTTGCCCTGCACCAGCAGCGCCAGCACGTCGGCCTGGCGCGCGGTTAACCCGATCTCGCGCGGTGACAGCGCCTCGCCGGCTTGACGCGCTTGCGCGGCGCGCCGCAGCGCCGGCTCGGGCGCGCCTTGATGCTGGTGCAGAACTTCGAGCGGCAGGTAGACGCCGCCCGACATCACCAGCCGCAGCGCGTCGATCAGCGATTGATTGGATGACGTCTTGGGAATAAACCCCATTGCGCCGGCGTCGATTGCGCGCATCACGGTCTCGGGTTGCTCCGAGGCGGACAACACGACCACCGGGACGCCGGGATGCTGCTCGCGCAATTGCGACAGCGCCTGGAAGCCGTCGGCGTCAGGCAGCGCGAGGTCGAGCAGCACCAGATCGAGGTCGGGATACGTGTCGGCCGCGGCGAGCGCTTCGGCGCAATTCTGTGCTTCGATCAGTTCGAATCTCTCGTCGAGAGCAGTCAGCACGTGACGCAGCGCTTCGCGAATCAGCGGGTGGTCGTCAACGATCAGAATTTTCAAAAGCCCCTCCGATCTTCCGCTTGTTATCGGCCCCAAGCCGGCTCATATGACTTTGGTCATAGTCTATTCCAAATCCAGCTCCGCCCAACCGGTTTTCACGCTGCCGGCTGTGCCGGGAAGTCTGCTTGCCGAGGGCTTTCGGCGTGCGGTGCTGGGGTTTCTGGTCAATAAAGCGAGCAACCAAACGCCGAGTTCGCTGCCCGTGAAAAGGCTACGTGGGCGCAGGGCGGCGCGCCCGGCGCTTGACTTGGCGCGCCCGGGGACTGCATGATTTGCCGCAACGTCCGTTGCGGAGCACCCCGGCAGCGCGGATCGGACGGCGGAGCACGCGCGGGTAGCCCCGATCGCACGCGCCGAGCACCGATCCGGCATCACTGCAGCGTTGTATAGTCACGGGACGCCGGCGACGGGCGCATTGATTTTCTATTACTACCCTGGGCGCCGATCATTTCTCGTTCATCAACAGAGGTCACGAGATGAAGCTCGACAAAATACTGGTTACCGGAGCCAGCGGCTGCCTGGGCTATCCGCTCGCAAATCAGCTTGCCCAAGAGGGGCGTACCGTCGTGGGCGTGGACATCGTGCCGGCGCGAGGCCCCGTAAAATTTCACAGCGTGTCAGGCGATGTTTGCGACCCGCACCTGATCTATGGGC
>JACQOI010000346.1 GCA_016202615.1 Betaproteobacteria bacterium | reverse complement strand
GCCGACGCGGCGGAATTCGCGCTCGTTGGAAGTGACCAGCACCAAGCCCCGCGCAAGCGCGCAGCCGGCGATCAACACATCGTATGCGCCGATCGGACGGCCTTTCTTTTGCAGCGCTGCACGCAACGCGGCAGTCGCGCGTGCGTCCCCGGCTTCGTATGGCAGAACGGTTACGGCCTCGAGCACGGTATGCATAAGGGGCGCGAGCCGACGCGCGCGGGAAGCGTCGAGCGCAAGCCCGAATTCGATCTCCATCACCGTAATAGTCGATACGGCGACAAGCGCCGGAGGTGTGGCCTTGACGCGATCGAGCGTGCTCGGCTCGCCGCGTGCAAAGTCGCTCAGGACGCAGGTATCGAGTAGATATCTCAAGCAAACGGATCTTTTCGTGGCGCGCGAAGCGCTCGCCGCGCGTGCTCGAACGGGCGCGCTTCTGGAATCCCGCTGAAGTCAAGCACCTCCTGCGGCCACTGGGCTTTCGCCCCTCGCTTCACTAAATGGGCGAGCGCCTCGCGGATCAACGCGTTTCGCGACGTCCGCCGGGCCTGTGCCAGCCGGTCCAGCCGTTCCCCGGTCTGTTTATCAATGTAGACGTTGAAGTTCAAGTCACCTCCGAATATAACTGCTCGATATGTTATATGACCGGACCGGACCGGGCAAGCAGATCCTTCTGCTTTTTGTCAGCAGGCGAACATCGGTCATGCGCACGAACGGGCCGAGGCCGAAGTGGCCAAGCAAAGCCCGGCGCTGCCAGATCGGTTTTAAGCTACGCCACGCTTCGCGCGTGGGTAATCTCGCGGCGCTGGACCGGCCGGACCTGAGCGCGCTCCAGCGTGACCACGGCTACAGTCTCACCATCCAGGGAAACGAATTCCACCTCGAACGCTTTCCCTCCGCGGTAGACGTGCACGACCGTGCCGACATCCCCTGCGGCGAGCTTTTCGCGAGTTAGATCGGTCGTGAGTACAACTCGGTCATGTTCCTTGATTGCGCTCATACATACTCCTTAGAGCGGGTGTGCCGTGATTAGCCGCGGCGGGGCTCCTCGCTCGACAATCCACACCGTACGCACCATCGGCGTCCGCCCGTCCGGGGCCTGCACCGGCCCATCTACAGTGTAGCGCATCCCGTGCGGAGACGCGACAACGCTCACTACCGGATTGGAAACACCGACTGCTCTAGCAGCCTGTCGGACTTAGCAGTCCATACAGGCTGCTAAAAGCAAAACCGGCTGACAATTCGGAAGGAAACCCACCGGAATCGTTCGAATGTAAGGAAAAGCAAAGATGAATTCGCATTTCTGTCATCTTTTCCTGGGTTTTTTCTGGCGCCGGTTTTGCATCAGGCGTTTGTCGGACTTAGCCCCGACAAACTCCTGCGGCTTGAGCGAGTACCTGCCAATCCTCGGGTTTGAATCCGAAGCGCCGGAAGAATTGCGCCTTGCTTTGACCGTCGGGATGGGAGAGCGACAACAGGTAGTCGATGACCTTGGTGCGGTCGACTCGTGCATTATCCCCATCAGGAAGCATCATGACCGCTCGATCCCTTTTTCAGAACCCGTATCCCAAGGCGACCCAATACCGCCAGTCCTCAGGAATTTGTCGGACGACGGCAAATTCCTAAATGGTAATACCCGGAACTTATGACGCATGGTGATTCAGTATCGCCAATCCTCAGGAATTTGTCGCTTCCCGACAAATTCCTAGGTAGTAATACCAGCTCATCGCGCGCTCGGTTTCGTTGTAGGCGTCCACGACGATTTCGTCGGTGATGCGCTTTTCGCGGGCGCGGTTTGGTCTAGGCATCAGGGGCGGGAGCGAACAGGCCGAGGCCGAAGTGGCAGGCAAAGCCGAGGGCGAGGGGGCCACCAATGGGTTGCGCGAATTCAAGTTCGACAAAACTGCCGTGGGTATCGGGTTGGGTCAACCCTCCCTTGTTCCTAAAACGGTAAAAGTGCAGTGGACGTACAGACTTGCCCTTCACTTTTATCGAAGGCACGCGGCGAATCTCCACAATGTCAGGCAAGCCGCGACCACGGCATTCACGACGAAGTTGATCCTCGATACTGAAGCTTTTCTTGGCGTGCCACGGGTGAAGGTAAGGCGTGACCGACACCCATCTTGATGCGCTTCTCGCAAGGGGGCTGTCCTTTCCCACGCTCGCTGCGTCGCCGAGTGACTCCAAGACGAGCCGCCATTCAATGCCCTCCTTCCCTCGGACGATCGACAATTTTTCGAACACCCGTAGCGTGGCGGGCGTTAAGGCCATCGGCGCATGAATGAGGATGTGATCGATCCGGCCATCAAGATCAGCGTCTTCCGGCAGGTAGAAGGCATGGGCGTGGCGATTATCGTCGGGCAGATTATGGCCAGAGAGCTCCCGAGGTATGTGGTCCTCGCCCAGTATGCGCCGGGCATTGCCCATTAGCGCATGTCGGACTGCTTCGCCTACGCGCACGGCGTCCTGAATGCGGGGGAGCGGCTTGGCGATGAGCAGAAAACGGGTCGTCGTGACGGATCGAACCGGCGCAAGCTTCGGTTGACGCTTGGGCTTGAGGCAATCTGTGGGACGAACGTAGTGCACCCGGCGCGCGGCCGGGGGCTGGCTCCAGCCGGCTCTTTGCAGGTCAGCGGTGTCCACGCTCAATGCGGCGACGAGATCCTGCCCCAGTGTGCGATCGAGCTTGGATTTCTCTGCCTTCTTTCGCCGGGCGTAGTCCGTTCGCATGAATTCTTCGCGCCAGCGGAGATAATCGGCAGCAGCCAGCGGGACAAACAGGGTTGTCACTTCACGCAGTTCGCCAGTTTCGGAATCCACCGACTCGTCTCCGGGTCTGCAGTTGGCTTCAGGTGCGTGCTGAACGCGGCGCACTTCAACCCAGGATTCCGCACGTCCTAGATAACCCATGTTCTGGAGCAACTCGTCGAGCAGTGCCGCTTGTGCCTCGTCGAGAGAAACCTCTAACGGCCAGATTGCAACCAACTCGTCATCCAGATTCACTCGTGCAAAGGCATCGAACACGAGCGAGGTGTCGCCGGGTTTCCACTGCGGCATGTAGTGGCGGGTATGGGTATGCACCCCGGGAGGCAGCACGTAGCTCGGAGACGAAGCGGAGAGCGCTTCGATTAGGCTATGCAGCGTTTTTTCCATATGCTGCCCATGCTTGACCTTGTGGTGCCATGTAGCAATGAGGGCTCTCAGAATTCGCCACGGATCGGGAGGCCATGCGATGTCCGCCTCGTTAACGTGTCGGCCCCACGGGTTTGCATGGTAGCGTCCGGCGAGGAATTTGAAGCTGATGGCGACCATGGCTACTTCCTGTAGGTAACTTCCGTAGCTGTGAAACCCCCGTCATCACGAGCCGCTGCAATCAAACCAGGTAAGGCCTGCTCTAGCGTCGTTGTCTCCGGCAACGGAAATCCTTGCGGCCGCTTGACATCGAGGCCGGTGCATACGAAGTCGCACGCCGTGCGCAACCGCAAACCCGTTTCCAAAAAGCGCCGGATTTTGAAGAGGGCAACAGCAATGAGCAGATCGTTTACGTTTTTGCTAAAGCCGTAGCCGCGCAGTTGCGCAAGGTCGAGGTTGAAGTATGCGGTGACTTTCGGCGAGACATATTCGTCGCGAGAAAAGGGGACATTGCCGAAACCCTTTGCGGTATCGCCCGAAGGGTTAACATGATCGTTCTTGACGCCACCGCTCCCAGCTATCTTAGCTTGCTCGGCTTCGATAAAGGCAGACAGCATCCGTGGAAGGCGTAGCCGTCCACCTGCAAGGTCTTTCTTTGCAAGGAAAACACCATGCAGTAGAGCGTTGGTGTCCATCTTAAGCAGCGTTTTAGCCAGTTTTCGAATGTCCACAGCCCCCTCTTCCATACCTGCGAGTTCCTCCTTAAGCAGGTTGAAGACCGTCTTGTCTTGTCCCTCGAGGATGTATGGGGAGTTGATGCGGTGTGCCTCTAGCAGTGAATTAGTGAGGGCCTTGCCGTTCTTGTCCTTGACCTTGATGACCGGCAATCCCTTGAGCGGCGTTACCCAATTGTCGCTCACCGTATCCCAGCACACGGCTTCAAGACGGTTGGCCATGCTCTGCGCGGATTCGACAAGCAGCATCGGCGATCCGTCGGGGCCGTCATATTCCGCCGCGCCGATTTCGGGAAAGCCGGTAGGCTGAAAGCGCGTTCCTTGTAGCGGTTTCAGACTTGCTTCAACGAGAATCCGCGGCTGGTTGTCGAGGGCTGCGAAGTTAAGCGTCATGGTTTTCTCCTGGTTGGAAATGAGTGGTTCAAACAGGGGCTATCGTCTCTGCCGCGTCTTCGATTTCGCCTTGGGTCATGCTGCGAACGATGCGTGCAGTGGCGCGGAAAGAGAGCGGGATGAGCAGACTGGCTGCCAGGCGCATACCGTCGAGATGCCGGCCGCTTGGCACGTTCCTCGCGTGAAAGAATGCGGGAACACCCGAAGCGCGCAGCCTGTGCGCAGCGCGCTCGATCGCGGCATCCACACGGTTGGCTTGAAGCAAGCGCAGGAGTCCCGGCGGGATCGGTAGCGATTTGTCGGCAGGAAGCACCTTCAGTCTGCGCAACACGGAATCCTGGGTGAAGAGCACTCTCAGCAGCGCGTATGCCGCAAGCAGCGGCGCGCCGTTTTGTTCTCTCGGAGGAAGGTTTTCCGGCATTCGGCACAGCGCAATCCCCGCAGCAAGAGCTGCAATCCGCTCGTCGTTGACGCTACCGGTGAGAAATGCGCCGACATCCTCCAGTTCGCAGCCACAGTAGCCCGCGAGCGGCTTGTCCTGGAAGTCGAGCTGTTGCGCGAGTAGCAGGCGGCGGTCCAGGACGTTCGCGAGATTTTCCACGAGCCCGCCGTGGTGCCAGACGTGAAGGCGATGCCTGCAAAGCGCGTCGCTTTGTAGCTCCTTGCAAGCGGCGTCCATCCAATCGTTGCTCTTCGGGTGCACTGGCGCCATATGCGCGCGCAGCGGCAAGGGGAGTTCCTCCGTTCCGCGCAGGCTCGCGAGCGCGCAGGCGACGCGTAACTCGATGCTTTGATCATCTGCGGCGATCACCCACCGCTCGAAAAGAGTCGGCACTGGTGCGACACTTTCGCGCGCCTTGGTGCTTACGGCGAGCGCCTGTTGAATTTCGCTTAAGGCGATCAAGACCGTCTGTACCGTCGGGGGATGTTCCCTGCGCTGGGCGAGATCGAAGAGGGCGTTTTCGAAGCGCTGACGAAAGCCGGTGAAGCGCGTTGCGGCGTTGTCGGATTTTGCGAAGCGGCGGAACCTTGAAAGCCATTGCGCTCGATCTAACTCGTCTATAAGTTCCGATTGCGAGTTGTGTTGCACCTTGATGCGGGTTATCGGCGTGGCGAGATAGGCCTTTCCGGAACGCATGAGGAAACCAACCCGTTGGAAAGCCTCAATTCCCCGGTCATACGCGAGGCGGTTAACGGCTCGCACAAAATCCAAGCCATCGCGAGCCGGTCTTCGGCCAACGGTCACACGACCTTCTGAGAGGAACGACCGGGTTTCCAAGTACGTCATGGGTTGAACCCACAGTGGAAGCCATATTTCCGCACGTGCCGGGGCTTCGTCCGAAAGCCCGAGACTGCCGCTGCCAGCGCCGGTGGGCCGTACCGTAAATGGAAAGCTAAGTGCACTGCCATCGCTGCTTTCGTGCTTTCTGGATGCCGAAGCAGCGAAAAGCAGCGCACCTTCGATCATGAGCACGAAATCCCACGGATTCATCAAGGAATCGGCTTCGAAGCCCGACACGGAATTTGGCCCGCCGACCTGCCCAGGCGAAAATTGCCCGATTGCGCCACGCGTAAGAAACGCACTCGGCTTCGAAAAAAGCGCCTGATCCAGCCAACCCAAGCTACTTTCGGTTGGCCGACCCGACGCTGTATCCATCACATCGCAAACGCGCTGCATGAAGTTATTTGTGAAATCAAGGCGTCCGTCATTGCCGCCAGTTCCAAGCAGCGGAGGAAAGCGCATGACGTCTCCGCTTAACAGTACGGCCGCGTCCATCCAATCCAGGGACGTCTCTGGGAAACGCGCGCGCAGCTTGGTAAGCAAATCGCTTTTTGCTTCGTCTTTTGGACTTTCCTTAACCCCAAATAGTTTGAGAATTCGCCGTGCAGTCTCGATTGTCAGTCTGTAATCACCAAGCCGCGCACAGGAAGACAGGGCAATTGCTTCGAGCGCTGTCTTGTTATCTTTTTCGAAGAATCCACTGCCGCCGTTCCAGGGGGCGACCACAGGCGTCGGTGCGTATTCGTTCTGCAGAAAGTGCTTTAACTGCTCTTTGTCGAAACCGTTCTCCAGGACGAAGTGTTCTCCACGCCAGAAACCTTTCACGTTTTCATCCTGTGCAGCCACTAGCCGGAAGATGCCTAGCGCTTTGAGGTAAGAAGCAAGCGGGGTTGGCGAGCAACCGGTAAGAATGATTTCGTGACTCACGGGTTTTCCTTATCTGCTTGTTCCTGTTCCTTTCGCGAGGCGCGCCAGTCGGCGAGGCGCACCAGCGTTTCCAGCCACGCGAGCATGAATGGCCCATGCCGCTTGAGCAGCCGCTGGGTACGGGCACTCCAGGATGGCCCTTGTTCGCCTTCGCCCAATTCCATCACGGAGAGTCGCAGGCGCGTTTGTGGTATGGCTTCGTCATCGAAGTCGAGCGCGGGAAGCTCGTCACCTTCCCATATGCCACGCGCGAAGCGCTGGCCTTGGTAAGCCTTGTCCTTCTCAGGTTCTTCGTCCGGAAGCGCGCGCAACCCCATGCGCACCTTGCCGTGGTGCGCGGCGATAAGGTAAGCGATCAGATCGTGTGTCTCGTCCTTTTTGCCGTGCTCGAGCCAGGCGAGCATGGAAGCGAGTTCGTGACGGAAGTACTTGCGGCTGTGGCGCCCTTTGCACGGCGATTTGGCGAGTAACCCTTCCGGTGCTTTATCGCACGCGTGCATCGTTGCGTGAAATACAGGGTGGGCCTTGCCCACATCGTGCCAGCACGCTGCGCTGACGACGGCATCTTTGTATGCAGCCTCGCTCATCGCTTCGCAAAGCGCCTGTGCTTCGCGCCCCACGTCTGAAAGGTGCGTCGCGAGTGCGACCGGGTGCGACGTGCGTGAGCGCCAGTCTTCGGCGTAGGCTTCGGTAGTTTCCTTCCCCGGTGCAGCAATGACATCAACCTTTGCTTTTCCCTCCTTGCCTTCTAAGGTAAATCCGAGTTCGGCGTCATAGCCGCCTTCGGAAGCTTTCAGCAGCAGCGTCATGCCGGGACGGGGAACGACTTTGTCACCTAACTTACTCCAGCGGCGGCCCAGACTGTCCCACAGATAAACCGCCCGTTTCGTGAGCCCTTGCGCTTGGCCGATTGAAACAGGGCAAAGCTCTGCGCGTGCGGGTGGCGACTGCAACGGATCGTTGGGGTTGTCCGAAAAGTTGCGCCAGAAGACTTGAAGCTGCGGCACGCCCGTGTCGCGGATGTAGGGAGAAATATCTACGTCGAAACCGGAAAGGTCCGAATCGGTGTTGAAAAGTTCGACGAAATCCTTTCGGCGCAATACCTGTCCCGAAAACTCATTTTCTTCCGCCCTCGGAAGATCGGCCGGACTCACACTAGCAAGTTTCTGGAGTCGCTCCCTTGCGGCGATGAGTTCTTCAGGCTCGTAAGGCAATGCGAGAGCCTTGTCTTCTTCAATGGCGATCCAGAACACTCTTCCGCCGCCTGAATCATTCGCCTCCCCGTAGCGATTGCAGCGGCCGAATCGCTGCACCAGTGAAGTCCACGGGGCAAGCTCGCTGAATAGCGTTTTCGAGGTGATATCCACCCCCGCCTCAACCGCTTGTGTGGCAACAATGATGCGGCCTTCTGACGGAGGCAAATCTCGCAGCTTGCGGTTCAGTACCTCACGTTCGGCGGCACGAAATCGGGCGTGTACCAAGAAGCGCGAAATTCCAGTTTCGGCGAGCGCGCGGTAGATGGCCTGTGCGCGATCCACGCGGTTGACGATGACTAGCGTATTGGTGCTCGTAACGTGCTGCTTCTTGATCTCTTGGACCAGACTTTCAATATAAGACTGCTCGGCCTTCGCCTTAATGTTTTCTGTGTTCAGCACGGTGTGTGCTTTGGCAATCGCCTTTGCGGCATGCTTTCGTTTAATGACCGAAACATCCTTGTCATCTTCTCCGGTCAGCGACGCTACGCATAGTGATTCAAGATGAGGTTCAAAATCTACGGTGCCGAGCCACGACTTGTTGAGCGTCGCGGAGACCCATAGCGTTCCACTTGCCTTGCCGAGCGACATATCTTGGCGAGCACGGCGAAACGCTTCGATCTGGGCTGAGGTGGAAAGTCCAGCCCCCATCAGTTGCACCTCGTCGAATATCCATAGCGCGTCGTTGTGAAGCAGAGCGAAATGCACGGGCCACTGGTAGCGACTCATGCCATAACCGCGCATCAGAGCGCGCGAAAGCAGCATGTCCTGGGTGCCGATGAGAATCATGTCTTCTTCGGGGTGTCCAGCCCATGAAACTGTATCGTCTTCCCCACCCATCAGAACGTGCACCGAAACTTTTCCATTCCCTACGTTGTCGATCAGGCCGAGGTTTTTCAACCATGTTTCCACGTTAGTGCATGTCTGTTCGACCAGAACCCGCATCGGCAGGCAGTAGACGAGTCGGCGAGGCGTTTCGGGGTCTGGCTTTGCGCCGCGGCGCTTCCAGACCCAAGCTAGGATGACGGCCGCTGTCTTGCCCAGCCCGGTGGGTATGTCGAGCAAGTCCGGCCAGCTTCCTTCCGCGAGCCGGCGTTGGTACGGTAGTGGAGACAGACCGCGTGGTATCGCCTCGCTACGCGTTGCCTGTCGAAAAAACTCATCGTAAGTCATCGTTCGTTCTCAGTCGCAACTGGTACGGCAAGTTTCGGCGCCTGCAATGCGTGTGTCGTATGGTCAATCGGAGCGGCAGCTTCGATCTCGACACCCTCCGGTGCCGCTTCCAATTCGCGGAATCGGCGCGCGGAGACGAGCACGCGCGATTCGAGCGTAGCAACGGAACTGTTGTACCAGATGTTCGCGAACCTCAACTGGAATACCACGTTTCCGCCCTTTCATGCGTCCACGTCTGATGCACTATAACCACCCGCGCTATCAAAACGCGATAGTCGAAATCCCCGGCGTGCACTCACGGTCCATACTGCACGAGTGCCCGGCGCAGCCGCGCCGCAACTTCCTCGCGCAGTGAATCAGGTGAAATTACTTCAACATCCGGGCCGTACTTGAGGATATCCAAGACGAATTCCCTGGAATCGCGGTACGGGATGCGTAGCTCGTAGCGCCCGTCGGTGAGAAATTGCCCGACCTGCTGCGGGTGCCAGCGCTCGTCGGCGATCCAGCGCGAGCGCTCGGGCGTGAAACACAGCACCGCGGTTTTGTTCGCTTTACCGGCGAAAATGCCATAAGCGCTCGCGAAATGATCGTCGAGCTTGTCATCGGCGATGGTTTCCGCAGCCTCATCGAGCTCGCGCGCCTGCTTGACCCGGTCGACTGCGAAGTTTCGCAGCCCGTTCCGCAGATGGCACCAGGCATCCAGATACCAGTTGTCGCGGTAATGAACGAGTCTCTGGGGCGACACCGTGCGCTGGGTCATTTCATTGCGGGAGCGGCCGTGGTAGACGAGCGCGAGCCTGCGGCGCTGCAGCGTTGCTGACGCGAGGACATGGAACCACTCTCCCGCCGGGCGGGCGGCCATGCCGAGCACACGGATGCGGCGCGCGGCTTCGGTCAGTCCCAGGCGCTTGTGCTGCATGAGTTCCGTGATGCGGCGCGAAAGCGGCGCAAGATGCTCGCCAAGCAGCCCGGGTTCCAGGCTTTCCAGAAGGCGATCGAAGACCGCGAGCGCCTGCAATTCCTTTGCGTTGAACCACAGGCCCGGAAGCTCGTAGGTGCCACCCTCAGCGTCGCGCTGGTAGCAATAGCCGCCCATGTCCTCGCGAAATTCGATCGGCGCCCCAAGAAAATCGCGCAGGATACGGATCAGCCGGAACACGGTGGGTTCGGAGCACTCCAAGCGCCGCATGAGCTCCGCGCGCGCAATCGGCGTGCGTCGGTCGCGCAGGATACTGTGGAACTGATAGATGCGGTCGAACTTGTCCACGGCCTCCCCTCCCACCTCGCGGCTTTCGGGCTCCCCGACCCTTTTACTATATGCTACCCCTATAACGTGCCGTTTGCGATGTGACCGCGGATTGGGAAGTGAAGGTGCCGGAGCTTGGCACCAGCGTTTTCGTCATTCCTGGGCAATTCGTCAAGAACCGTGAGGATCGGGTGGTGGTGCTGAATACCGTGGCAAGCTCGGTAATCGAAGAATGTCGCGGTAAGCATAAGGACTACGTGTTCTGCTATCGGGGACACGGCGTTGAGACCATGCACAACAATGGCTGGCAGTCGGCGCGAAGTCGTGCGGCGCGGAAGTATCAGGAGGAATTGGGCGAGCCCGCTCCGGAAGGCTTCCGCAATGTGCGGGTACATGATCTCAAGCACACGTTTGGCCGCAGGCTACGCGCGGCGGGTGTTCCGATGGAAACACGAAAGGTGTTACTCGGGCACACCACCGGTGACATCACCAGTCACTATTCGGCGCCGGAACTTGCGGAATTGATTGAAGCGGCGAGCCGCGTTTGTCGGGATCACTCCGGCAAAACTCCGGCACTCACTTTGATCAAGGCAAAAGCGGTTAGGTAAAACATCATCTAACCGTTTGATTATACCTAGGGAATTTGGCGCGCCAAAGGGGATGAAGGTAATGGGATGGACGCCCCCTTCCCGCGACGGCATCAATGTGCCAGAGTGGAAATGGGTTCAATCCACGGAAAAGGAAAGGAGCGTCCGAAATGAAGATTACGACAATTG
>JACQOI010000321.1 GCA_016202615.1 Betaproteobacteria bacterium | reverse complement strand
CCGCTGACAGCTCTAACCAAAGAGGAAACCATGAAAGTCTATTACGATAAAGATGCCGACCTGTCGCTGATCAGGGGCAAAAAGGTCACCATCGTCGGCTACGGCTCGCAAGGCCATGCCCATTCGCTTAACCTGCATGAGTCTGGCGTCAAGGTCACGGTGGGCCTGCGCAAGGGCGGCGCGTCGTGGGACAAGGCGAAAAAGGCGCGCCTCAACGTCAAGGAAGTGGCGGAGGCGATCAAGGGCGCCGATTTCGTGATGATGCTGATGCCCGACGAGCACATCGCCGCGGTTTATCGCAACGACGTCGCCCCCAACATCAAGAAGGGCGCGACGCTCGCTTTCGCCCACGGCTTCAACATTCACTATGGCCAGGTCGTGCCGCGCGACGATCTCGACGTGGTGATGATTGCTCCCAAAGCGCCGGGCCATACCGTGCGCTCGACCTATGTGCAGGGCGGCGGCGTACCGATGCTGATTGCAGTGCATCAGAACCCGTCGAAGAAAGCTCGCGACATGGCGCTCTCCTACGCCGCGGCCATCGGCGGCGGCAAGGCGGGTGTGATCGAGACCAACTTCAAGGAAGAAACCGAGACCGATCTGTTCGGCGAGCAGGCCGTGCTGTGTGGTGGCTGCACCGCGCTCGTTCAAGCCGGGTTCGAAACGTTGGTCGAAGCCGGTTATGCGCCCGAAATGGCGTATTTTGAATGCCTGCACGAGCTGAAGCTGATTGTCGACCTGATGTACGAAGGCGGTATCGCAAACATGCGCTATTCGATCTCGAACAACGCCGAGTACGGCGATTTCACGCGCGGTCCGCGCATCATCACCGAAGAAACCAAAAACGAGATGCGCAAAATTCTCAAGGAAATCCAGACCGGCGCCTACGCGCAAGAATTCCTGCTCGAGAACCAGACCGGCGCGACCAAGCTGAACGCGATGCGCCGCATCGGCCGCCAGCACCCGGTCGAGATCGTCGGCGCCAAGCTGCGCGACATGATGCCGTGGATCAAGCGGAACAAGCTGGTGGATCAATCGAACACCTTGTGAGGAGTGAGGGGTGAGGAGTGTGGAGGGCGGGGCGGGAAGCGGCACTGACGCTTCTTCTCCTCCTCCCCTCTCGCCTCACGCCTCTCGGCGTGAGCAACTACCCCCATCCAATCATCGCGCGCGAAGGCTGGCCGTTTGTCGCAATATCGTTTGTGGCGGCGATTGCGGTGACGGGGTACGCGGGCTGGGGGTGGTCGGTGGTGTTCTGGCTGATCGTGTTGTTCATGCTGCAGTTCTTCCGCGACCCGCCGCGCGCAATTCCGTCCGACCCGCAAGCCGTACTGTCGCCCGCCGACGGTCGCATCGTCATGGTTGAGCGTGCCCAAGATCCTTATCTCAGGCGCGAAGCGCTCAAGTTCAGCGTGTTCATGAACGTATTCAACGCTCATTCCAACCGCAGCCCGGTCGACGGCGAAGTGCGTCAGAAGTGGTATCATGCCGGCAAGTTCATCAACGCCGCGCTGTCCAAAGCTTCCAGTGAGAACGAGCGCAATGCGCTGTGGATCAAGACTCCTGCCGGCGCCGATGTCACCTGCGTGCAGGTCGCGGGGCTGATTGCGCGTCGCATTTTGTGTTACGCCAAGGTTGGCGACCGCTTGACGCGCGGCCAGCGCTACGGTTTTATTCGGTTTGGTTCGCGCCTCGATCTTTACTTGCCGTTGTCCGCGGTGCCGAAGGCGAGCGTCGGCGACAGTGTCTATGCTGCCTCAACCGTGCTTGCCGAGCTGAGTTAAGACATGTACCAACCAAAACATAAGTGGTTGGGCGAGGGCGGGCGCATCCGCCGCCGCGGCATCTACTGGCTGCCCAACCTGTTTACCACGATTGCGCTGTTCGCCGGTTTTTTCTCGATCGTGCAGGCGATGAACGGGCGCTTC
The DNA here is from genome assembly GCA_016202615.1 of Betaproteobacteria bacterium. Lineage (GTDB taxonomy): Bacteria > Pseudomonadota > Gammaproteobacteria > Burkholderiales > SG8-41 > PALSA-1004. Next base: position 3,295 of record JACQOI010000321.1, on the reverse strand, counting down.
GAGCAGTCTGCGCTCGCGATCTTCGTCGCGCTGGTGTTCGATGGCCTCGACGGGCGCGTCGCGCGCTTCACGCATACCCAGAGCGCGTTCGGCGCCGAATACGACAGCCTCGCCGACATGGTGTCGTTTGGCGTCGCGCCCGCTTTGGTGATCTACGTCTGGGCGCTCAAGGATTTTTCCGCCGCCCAGAACATCCCGCTGCTCGGGTCGTGGCTGACAACCAAGCTCGGCTGGGTCGCGGCATTCATTTATTGTGCGTGCGCCGCACTGCGGCTGGCGCGCTTCAACACCAATATCGAAGTGGTCGACAAGCGCTTCTTCCAGGGCCTGCCGAGCCCGGCCGCGGCGTGCGTAGTCGCTGGCATGGTGTGGGCGATGAACGAATACCAGATCCGCGGCGTCGACGTGAAATGGCTGGCGTGGGCGCTGACGGTGTTTGCCGGGCTCACCATGGTGAGCAATCTCAAGTATTACAGCGGCAAGGACATCAATCCGCGCAAAAGCGTGTCGTTTCCGGTGGTGGTCGCAATCGCGCTGGCGGTGGTGGTGATGGTCGCGGCGTCGAGAGCACTGCCGGAGATGCTGTTTATACTATTCCTGGGCTACGCGCTGTCCGGTTACGCGATCGCGGCATGGGACATGATCAGGCGCAAGGGCGGCGGCGGGCAGCCGCCGGCTGCGCCGGCGCCGTGAGCACGGCCTCCGAATCCAAAACGCGACAGGGGACATGATGTGTCGGCCGCCTGCGCGCCTGTACGGTCGCATCCCCGCAAGCGGGGCCCCTGCTCCGCGTTCCGGCGCGCTACTTGCCAGCCGCAAAAAAATCCTTTATATTGTCGCATTATGAGTACTTTGCGGCAGGCCAACGCGCTTTTCCTCCTTGCCAGCCTTCTGCTGGCCGGCCTGCTGCTGCGCCTTGCGCGCTAAATACTCCACACTTTCTACATTCACTTTGTTGGTTGCGGCCGGGTTAAACTAGACCCGGGATAGATTCTGGATTGCGCGCGCCGGTTGCGGCGCGCCACGGTTAAGGCAGATCGGAGACGGCCATGAAAAAGGAAAAGCTGATCATATTCGACACCACCATGCGCGACGGCGAGCAGAGCCCGGGCGCGTCGATGACCAAGGACGAGAAGCTGCGCATCGCGCGCCAGCTCGAGCGCATGCGAGTGGACGTGATCGAGGCCGGTTTCCCGGCGGCGAGCGACGGCGATTTCGACGCGGTGAGAGCGGTGGCGGCCATCATCAAGGACAGCACCGTGTGCGGATTGGCGCGCGCCAACGAACAGGACGTGCGGCGTTGCGGCGAGGCGGTCAAGGGCGCCAAGTCGCCGCGCGTGCATACCTTCATCGCGACCAGCCCCATCCACATGGAAAAAAAGCTGCGCATGGAGCCGTCGCAGGTGATCGAGCAGGCAGTGAAGGCGGTGAAATGGGCGTGCGAGTACACCGACAACGTCGAGTTCACGCCCGAGGACGCCGGGCGCTCGGACATGGATTTCCTGTGCCGCGTCATCGAGCGGGTAATCAAGGCCGGCGCCACCACTATCAACATTGCCGATACCGTCGGTTACACGCTGCCCGAGCATTTCGGTGGGCTAATCCGAAGTTTGCGTGAACGTATTCCTAATTCCGACAAAGCGGTGTGGTCGGCGCACTGCCACAACGATCTGGGGCTCGCGGTCGCCAATTCGCTCTCGGCGGTACTCAACGGCGCGCGCCAGATCGAGTGCACGATCAACGGGCTCGGCGAGCGCGCCGGCAACGCCTCGCTCGAGGAAATCGTGATGGCGGTACGCACGCGCCAGGACGTGTTTCCGTGCGATACCAACATCGACACCACCCACATCGTGCCGGCTTCAAGGCTGGTGTCCGGCATCACCGGCTTCGCGGTGCAGCCCAACAAGGCGATCGTGGGCGCCAACGCGTTTGCGCACGAGGCCGGCATTCACCAGGACGGCGTGCTGAAGAGCCGCGATACCTATGAGATCATGCGCGCGCAGGACGTGGGCTGGATTTCCAACAAGCTGGTGCTGGGCAAGCACAGCGGCCGCAACGCCTTCAAGGTGCGGCTCGCCGAGCTCGGCATCGAGCTGCCGTCGGAAGAGGCGTTGAATGTCGCGTTCAAGCGTTTCAAGGACCTTGCCGACAAGAAGCACGAGATCTTCGACGAAGACCTGCAGGCGCTGATCAGCGAAGAGGCGAGCGAGAACCTTGAGAACGACTATTACCATCTGATATCGCTGACCGCGCATTCGGAGACCGGCGAGCCTCCGTTTGCTAAGGTCGTGGTATCCGAGGACGGCAGGGAAAAGCCGGCGCAGGCCAAGGGCAGTGGTCCGGTCGACGCGTCGTTCAAGGCGATCGAGAGCATCGTCAAGAGCGGCGCGGAACTGTTGTTGTATTCGGTCAACAACATCACCAGCGGCACCGACTCCCAGGGCGAAGTCACGGTGCGGCTGTCGAAGGGCGGGCGCATCGTCAATGGCCAGGGCGCCGACACCGACATCGTGGTGGCCTCCGCCAAGGCCTACATCAACGCGCTCAACAAGCTGCACTCAAAGGTCGAGCGGTTGAATCCGCAGGTCTGAGGGCAGGATTCAGGAGCCGGAATTCGGAGCGGATTCCGTACTGTTCCTTCGGCTGCGTTCCATCTTCCTCATCGTTCGAGGAGAAGAACTCGATGCAGGCCGCTCGATGCCTATTCGGCGCGGATCCCCGCTTCCTTGATGACGCCAGCCCATACGCCGGTCTCCCTCTTAATGCGCGCGGCAAGCTCCGCTTGGGTGCTGGTCTCGGGGTCCAGGCCCATGCGCACCACGGTGGTCTGCACGTCGGCGTGCTGCAGCGCCTTGAGCGCCTCGTTGCGGATGCGCTCCGCGATGCTTTTCGGCGTCGCGCCCGGCACGAGCAGAGCAAACCACCAGTTCACCTCGAATCCGGGGTAGCCGGATTCCGCTACCGTTGGGATCTCCGCCGTCACCTTGTGGCGCTTGGCTCCGGTGGTCGCCAGCGCGCGCAGCCGCCCGGCCGTGGCGTATGCGATTGTCGAGGGAACGGCGCCGACCATCACCTGGGTCTCGCCCCCGAGCAAGCCCGCGATCGCTGGCCCGGCGCCCTTGTAAGCGACGTGCACCATGTCGAACCCGGCGCGCTTCTTCAACAACTCGCCGGTCAGGTGAAGCGTGCTGCCCACGCCGCTCGATGCGTAGTTGAGCGCGCCCGGCTTCTGCTTGGCCAGAGCGACGAACTCCTTCAACGTCTTGGCCGGCACGCTCGGATGCACGACCAGGAT
>JACQOI010000320.1 GCA_016202615.1 Betaproteobacteria bacterium | reverse complement strand
GCGTGGCGCGATCGATCGGTCGGAAATTGACCATGGCAATATTCTCGGCATCGTTAAACGGGATAACCTTATGACAGAAGCATCATCGTATCGTTCCCGCCAGCTAAGTCCGACAGGCTGCTAGCTGCGGAGTGATTGAGTGATTAAGAGCGACTAACAAAATGAGAGTAGCGCAGGCGCCTCGCCTGCTCCGTCCTGTTTGCAGGCGGGGCGCCTGCGCTACGAAAGCGTATCTATCGCACCGGGCATCGGCTCATTGTGTTAGGGGGCTCTTAATCACTCAATCACCGGATCAGCTCGAGCACGCCGGCGAGCGCGCGCTCGACCGCCTGCCTGCGCACCGCTTCGCGGTCGCCCGCAAAATGCCGGGTTTCGGCAGTCGGCTCGCCGTTCTTGAGCGCCCATGCCAGGCATACCGTGCCGACCGGCTTCTCAGGCGTGCCGCCCCCCGGCCCGGCGACGCCGCTCACCGCGACCGCAACCTGGGCATGGCTCGCGACGAGCGCGCCAGCCACCATCTCTTTCACGGTCTGCTCCGATACCGCGCCGAGCCGTTCCAGCGTATCCGTTTTCACGCCGAGCATTTCGCGCTTGGCGATATTGGTATAGGTGATGAAACCGCGCTCGAACCAGTAAGAGCTGCCCGCCACCATGGTCACCGCTTCGCCGATCCAGCCGCCGGTGCACGATTCGGCGGTGACCAGTATCAGCGCGCGCGATTTGAGCGCTTCGCCCACCTGTTGTGCCAGTTGATACAGGCGTTTATCCATGACTCACTCCGCAATCAGTATCCTGGCGCCCGCCAGCACCAGCAGCGAGTAGCACGCCGCCAGCAGATCGTCGAACATCACGCCGAAACCGTTTTTCCACTTGCGATCGAAATACCGGATCGGCGGCGGTTTCAGGATATCAAACAGCCGGAACAGCAGGAATGCGAACGCCTGCCACAGATAACCGGCCGGCGTGAAAACCAGCACCAGCAGGAACGCGATGATCTCGTCCCACACGATCGCGCCGTGGTCCGGTGCGCCGAGCACGCGACCAGTGCGCCCGCATGCCCAGATACCGATACCGAAGGCGGCGGCGATCACAGCGAGCCAGGTCAGCGCGCTGAACTGAGGCGCGAGCCACCAGTGCAGCGGCAGCGCCAGCAGCGTGCCGGCCGTGCCCGGCGCGCCGGGCACCAGCCCCGCGCCGCCGCCGAGCGCAACCAAATGCGCCGGATGGCGCAGCATGAAGCGCACATCCGGCCGCATCGGCAGCTCAGCCGAAATGATCGTACCCTCCGCGCGCCAGCCGCAGCGCCGTGCCGTCGGCGGCATGGACGATCAAGCGGGGAGCGCCCCGAACGCGCGTTCGAATGCGGCCGATGCGCGTGACCGCAATGCCGGCGCGCCGTCCGCAGCGCACGATCTGTTCACGCGCACGGCGCGGCGCGGTAAAGCACAGTTCGTAATCGTCGCCGCCCGCGAGCAGCGCCTCGCGCGCGATGCGGCGATCGAGATATCGGCGCAGCACCGTTGACGACGGCAGCGCGGCGAATTCGATTTCCGCCGCTACGCCGGAGCACTCGAGGATGTGGCCGAGGTCGGCGAGCAGGCCGTCGGAGACGTCGATCGCGCTGTTGGCGACGCCGCGCAACGCCAGCCCCAGCGCGATGCGCGGCTGCGGCCGGCGCAGCCTGGCTGCGCAGCGCGCGAGTTCCGCCGGCTCGAGGCGGGTGCGCCGCTGGAGCGCCGCCAACGCGAGCGCCGCATCGCCGAGCGCGCCCGATACCCAGATCTCGTCACCGGGACGCGCGCCGTCGCGCCGCAGCGCCATGCCGCTCGGCACTTCGCCCAGGATTTGCACGCAGATATTGAGCGGGCCGCGCGTGGTGTCGCCGCCGATCAGATCGACGCCATAGCGCCGGGCCAGCGCCATGAAGCCGCGCGAGAACGCGGCAAGCCAGCGGGTGTCTGCTCGGGGCAGCGCGAGCGCGAGCGTTGCCCAGCGCGGGGTTGCGCCCATCGCCGCCATGTCGGAAAGATTGACCGCGAGCGCCTTGTGGCCCAGCTCACGGGCATCGGTATCGCGCAGAAAATGACGGCCGGCAAGCAACATGTCGGTCGAGACGACGAGCTCGCAGCCGCGACGCACGTTGACGAGCGCCGCGTCGTCGCCGACACCGAGCACCGCACGGCGCGCGCGATGCGTGAAATAGCGCCGGATCAGCTCGAACTCTGAGATCACTGCCAGCTACGATCTCTGGATCGGATCGTTGCCCTGCATCTGCTTGCCGGCATTATCGGCAAGCCATTTCTTCTTCAATGCATACGGAAAATAAAAATCGACCACCGCGAACACCAGGAATACGATGCCAAGCCAGCGCACGGTCTCGGGCGGCAGGAATTTCGTGCCTTCGATCAGCACGTAGAGCCCGAGCAGCGCGTTGATGATGCCGCCAATGTAAAACGCGATGATCCGCCTTTTCAGCTTTTCATCCATAGCCGACCTCGTTGTAAACTGGAAGTCCCCTCAAAAACCCAATGAAACCGCCTCTAATCACTTCTTCGCGACCTCGCGCGGGCGCTTGTCAGCGGCGAGCTTGTCGAGCACGCCGTTCACATATTTGAAGCCATCGGTGCCGCCGTAGCTCTTGGCGAGCTCGACCGCCTCGTTGATTACGACCTTGTACGGCACGTCCGGCTGGTTTTCGAGCTCGTAGGCCGCGATCAGCAGGATCGCGCGCTCGACCGGGCTCAATTCCACGTATTTGCGGTCGAGATACGGCTGCAGCGTCTGCCCGAGCCGTCCGGCTTCGCGGATCGCGCCGGCGAGCAGCGCCGAAAAATAAGCGCGGTCGGTCTTATCGAAGCCCCTGGCCGCCGAGAGCTGCTGCTCGATGGTCGCGGCATCGGTGCCGGCGAGCTGCCACTGATACAGTCCCTGCAGCGCGAACTCACGCGAGCGGCGGCGGCGGCTGAAGTGCGCCGGGTATGCCTGAGTCCGGGTCATTTCTGATCGAGCTTTCCGAGCAGGTTCGCCATTTCGACCGCGGCCGCCGCGCAGTCTGCGCCCTTCTGCGTCATGCGCGCTTCAGCCTGATCATCATCTTCGGTGGTCAAAATGCCGTTGGCGACCGGAATGCCGGTATCGAGCTGCACCGTCATGATGCCGCTGGCCGACTGGTTGGCGACGATCTCGAAATGATAAGTCTCGCCGCGGATCACCGCGCCCAACGCGACCAGCGCGTCGAAATGACCGGTATTGGCCATCTTTTGCAGCGCCAGCGGCACTTCGAGCGCACCCGGCACCGTTACGATCCTGATGTCGGAATCGCGCACGCCGAGCTTGGCGAGCGCCGCGGTGCAGCTTGCGAGCAAGCCATCGCTGACGCCGGCGTTGAAGCGCGCCACCACGATGCCGATGCGCAATCCGGCGCCGCTGCTGCCGGCCTCGATTTCTTCGACGGAATCGTATTTAGTCATGTTTGTTACAGCGGTCAGCGGTCAGCAAAACCCGGTCGACTCGTGGCAAGAAAGGCTGACCGCTGAATGCTGATAGCTGACAGCCAGCCCATCAGACTTCATTCTCGCCGGGCAGAACGTAACCGGTGACTTGCAGGTCGAACCCCGTCATGCTCGGCATTCTACGCGGCTTCGCCATCAACCGCATTTTCACGACCTTGAGATCGCGCAATATCTGCGCGCCGATGCCGTAGGTGCGCAGCGCAATTTTCTGCGACGCCGCGATCGCGCCCGGCTGCGCGCGCTCGAGCAGTTCGGCCGCCGACTCCGGCCGGTGCAGCAGCACGATCACGCCGCACTCAGCGCGGCTCACCGCCGCAAGCGCCTGATTGAAATTCCACGAATGGTTCGTGCTGCGGGTGTCGAGCAGGTCGATCACCGACAGCGGTTGGTGCACGCGCACCAGCACTTCGCTGCCGGGCTCGATCCTGCCCCTGACCAGCGCGAGGTGCGTTGCCTGGCCGATCCTGTCGCTGTAGACGATGAGCCGGAACGTGCCGTGCACGGTCTCGATGTCGCGCTCGGAGACGCGCTGCACCAGCGATTCGGTGCGGCTGCGGTAATGAATCAGGTCGGCGATGGTGCCGATCTTCAAGCCATGTTGTTTGGCAAATTCGATCAGGTCGGGCAGCCGCGCCATCTCCCCATTGTCCTTGAGAATCTCGCAGATCACCGCCGCCGGTGTCGCTCCAGCCAGCTGCGCGAGGTCGCAGCCGGCTTCGGTATGGCCGGCGCGTACCAGCACGCCGCCCTTTTGCGCCATCAGCGGGAAAATATGTCCGGGCTGTACGAGGTCCGCGGGGCCGGCGTCGGCGCGCACCGCCGCCTGCACCGTGCACGCGCGGTCGGCGGCCGAGATGCCGGTGGTCACGCCTTCGGCGGCCTCGATCGACACCGTGAAGTTGGTGCCAAGCGGCGACTGGTTGCTGGCAACCATCAACGGCAGGTTGAGCTGACTGCATTTGTCCTCGGTCAGCGTGAGGCAGATCAGCCCGCGGCCGTAGCGCGCCATGAAGTTGATCGCCTCCGCGCTGACGAAGTCGGCCGCGAGCACGAGATCGCCCTCGTTCTCGCGGTCTTCCTCGTCGACGAGGATCGCCATCTTGCCGGCTCGCATGTCGGCGATGATTTCGGTTATCGGACTGACTGCCATATCAGTCTTTATACTCCACGAGACGTTCCGAGTTACGCGCGATTATATTAAGTGAACGCATATCCCATTAACTCACCGCGATCGCAGCCCGCCGGCCCAGAACCGCAAGGGCCCGTTCAAGGGTGGGGACTTTGGTCTGCTGGTGCGGGTCGAGCATGCGCCGCGCTTCTTTCTCGTGTACACGCATGCGCCGCGCCAGTTCTGACTTCGAAACGCCTTGCTCGCGCATGGAGACATAGACTGCGGCCTTCAGCGCGGTAGTGATCGGGGTAGTTGCCATGCGCTCGCCACGCTTAGGCCGGGAGGGCGGGGGAATGTCCAGACCGTCTTCCATGCGGCCCTCGATGGCGGCCTGCAGGGCGCCCTCGGCGTCGGCCATGGCATGCTCGATAGTGTCACCCTGGGTGATTGCCTCCGGGATATCCCGGCAGCTCACCACGTAACCACCATCCTTGCGATCCCTGGTCAGTTTGATAGGGTAGGTAAATTGCATAACTCTCAGCTCCTCAACGAATATTCTGCTCGGTCAGCCCGAGCTGCTTGAGCATTGCGTGATAGGTCCCGGTCTTTAATTCGTCCTTCGGGTTGCGAACCACAGTCCGCCGATCCCCCAGAATAAGCAAGCCATGCGAACCCTTGCCGCGGTCCGGGCGCCATTCGCAGGCAAGGCCGGCCGCCTTCGCGTGCTTCTGGATCCTGCGTATGAACTCGTTACCACGCATCAGTCGTTGTTCTGCTCACAACCGTATTATCGGACAATTTTGTCCGATATTCAAGCCCAATATCGTGGCTCATTCGCCGCCTCGACATCCAGCCGGCTCGCGGTCCATGCCCTGATCCGCAGCAGCGCACTTGCCCATTCCTCGGGTGGAAGTCGCCGCCATGCTATGTCCGCGCCCGGCCACAAGCGCTTCACCCGAAAGCCGGCGACGTCCATACAACGAGGATCTGCAGGGTTAATCTGCCCTGCTCGCTCGTAGAGAACGAGGTAAGCCAGTATCCTTTTGCTCGTTTGATGTCCGCCTGCTGCTTGCGCTTGTCGCCGGCGCAAAGCAGGAGGCGACTTGTCACTGGACTTATATGGACGCCTCGGATAGTCGTTCGACGTAGCGCGCCAGCAAGTCGACCTCAAGGTTCACTTTCATCCCCGCCGCAAGCTCACTGAAGTTGGTCGCCTGCAGCGTGTGCGGGATCAGATTCACTTCAAATACGCTCCCCTGGACCGCATTCACCGTGAGGCTTGCCCCGTTCACCGCAAGCGACCCCTTGCGTGCGATGTATTTTGCCAGTTCGCGCGGCGCCTCGACCGCCAGCAGCCGGTTGTCGCCCGCCGCGTCGAAGCGGCGCACCGTGCCCACACCATCCACGTGCCCGCTCACCAGGTGTCCCCCGAGCCGGTCCGCGAGCCGCAGCGATTTCTCGAGATTCACGCTGGCGCCTGGCGCGAAACCGGTGGTGCAGTTCAACGTTTCCCGAGACACGTCGAACGTCAGTTGCGACGCGCCGAGCGCCACCACGGTAAGGCACACGCCGTTGATCGCGATGCTGTCACCGGTTTTGACATCGCCGAGATCGAGCGCTCCCGTGTTAACCGCCACGCGCACACCGCCTGCCGCGGGCTTGATCTCGCATACGCTGCCGACCGCCTCGATGATCCCGGTAAACATCTTACCTTTGTTCCAGTCGCGCGATGACGCGGATGTCATCGCCTACCGCGCGCATATCGTTGATTTTAAGCGCATACCGCGCGCCAAGATCGGCGAGTTCCGGCAGGTCGGCCATGCCGCGCGCGCGGTCACCGAGCAGGCACGGCGCCAGATACAGCAGCAGCTCGTCAACGCAGCCTGCGCTGATCAACGATCCGTTGAGCCTGTAGCCGGCCTCGACGTGCAACTCGTTGATCTCGCGCCGGCCGAGTTCCTGCACGAGCGACGGCAGCTCGACCTTGCCGGCGGCATTCGGCATTACGATCACCTCCGCGCCCTTGTCCCGTAATCGCCCGATCTTGGTTTCGTCCTCTACCGCACACGCGACCAGCACGCCGCCGCCGGCGAGGATGCGCGCTGTAAGCGGCGTCTCGAGCCGGCTGTCGACGACCACCCGCAGCGGCTGGCGCGGGGTCGCGACTTCGCGCACCGTCAGTTGCGGGTCGTCGTCGCGCACCGTGCCGATGCCGGTCAGCACGGCGCACGCGCGTGCGCGCCAGTGATGCCCGTCGCGGCGCGACGCTTCGCCGGTAATCCACCGGCTGTTGCCGTTCGCGAGCGCGGTCTTGCCGTCGAGGCTTGCCGCAATCTTCATCCGCACCCACGGCCGGCCGCGGGTCAGGCGCGACACGAAACCGATGTTGATCTCGCGCGCCTCGTTTTCGAGCACGCCGGTTGCGACTTCGATGCCCGCCTGCTTGATGCGTTCCATGCCTTGTCCGGCGGTGCGCGGGTCGGGATCGCGCATCGCGGCGACCACGCGCGCCACCCCGGCTGCGATCAAAGCTTCATCGCACGGCGGTGTGCGGCCGTGGTGGTGGCACGGCTCGAGCGAAACATATACGGTGGCGCCGCGCGCGCTCTCCCCCGCTGCCTGCAGAGCGGTCACTTCGGCGTGCGGACTGCCGGCGCGCTCGTGCCAGCCCTCGCCGGCCACTTTGCCGTCACGCACGACCACGCAGCCGACGCGCGGATTGGGCGTCGTCGCATACAGCCCCCGTTCTGCAAGCCGTAACGCGCGCGCCATGAATTCATGATCGGCTGCGTTGATCATTATAGAAAGCTCGCCGCCAAGAAGCCAAGAACTCCTGGAGAGGCGTGAGGAGAGAGGGGAGAGGGGAGAGGAGTAAAAGAGCGTTGATGGGCTTTCGTCCTTGTGTTTTCGCCTCTCGCCTCTCGCCTCACGCCTCACTTCCTGCCCGGGGGCTTCTTCACTTCCTTGATCGCGTCCTGGAAGTCGTCGACGTCCTGGAAGCTCTTGTAAACCGACGCGAAGCGGATGTAGGCGACCTTGTCGAGCTTGTAGAGCTCTTTCATCACCATCTCGCCGATGCGGCGCGACGGGATTTCGCGCTCGCCCAGGGCCAGCACATTCTGAGTGATGGTCGCCACCGCCTCGTCGACGAGCGGCGTCGGCACCGGCCGCTTGTGCAGCGCGCGCATGAAGCCGGTGCGCAGCTTGTCGAGGTCGAAGTCGATGCGGCTGCCGTCCTGCTTCACCACCTGCGGCATCCTGAGCTCGATAGTCTCGTAAGTGGTGAAGCGCTTGTTGCACGCGAGGCAGCGCCGGCGGCGGCGGATGCTGTCGCCGTCTTCGCTCACGCGCGAGTCGATCACCTGCGTGTCTTCGGCTTTGCAGAACGGGCAATGCATGGCTTACGCCGTGAGGCGTAAGGCGAGAGGCGTGCGCGCCGATGCGCGCCAGGTCTTGTCACCTCTCTCCTCACCCCTCACCCCTCACTGTCGATAGACTGGATACTTCGCGCACAGCGCTTTCGCCCCGGCCGCGGCGCGTTCGATCACCCTGTCGTCGCGCGGCGCGTCGAGCACGTCGGCGATCAGACCGGCGAGCTGCTCGGCCTCGGCCGTGCCGAAGCCGCGCGTAGTGATCGCCGGCGATCCGATCCGGATGCCGCTCGTCACCATCGGCTTCTGCGGATCGTTCGGGATCGCGTTCTTGTTGACCGTCATGTGGGCGCGGCCGAGCGCGTCCTCCGCGTCCTTGCCGGTGATGCGCTTGCTGGTCAAATCGACCAGGAACATGTGGCAATCGGTGCGCCCGGAAACAATGCGCAGGCCGCGTTGCTGCAGCGCCCGCGCCATCGCCCGTGCATTCGACAACACCTGCTGCTGGTAGCCCTTGAATTCGGGGCGCAGCGCTTCCTGGAACGCGACCGCTTTGGCCGCGATCACGTGCATCAGCGGCCCGCCCTGAGTGCCCGGGAATATCGATGAATTGAGCATTTTCTCGTGCTGCGAGTCCGCCAGAATCAGGCCGCCGCGCGGGCCGCGCAGCGTCTTGTGCGTGGTGCTGGTAACAAAATCGGCGATGCCGACCGGGCTCGGGTACAACCCCGCCGCGATTAACCCGGCGTAATGCGCGACGTCGGCCATCAGCAGCGCGTCCACCTCGTCCGCGATTTCACGCAGGCGCTGCCAGTCTATGATCAGCGCATACGCCGATGCGCCCGCGACGATCAGCTTGGGCTGATGCTCTCGCGCGAGGCGCTTGACTTGATCGTAATCAATCGCTTCGGTGGCGGGATCGAGCCCATAGGTGACGGCATGGTAGAACTTGCCGCTCACGTTGACCGATGCGCCGTGCGTCAGGTGGCCGCCATCCGCCAGCGACATGCCGAGTATGGTGTCGCCCGGGCGCAGCACCGCCGTATACACCGCGAAATTGGCCTGCGATCCGGAATGCGGCTGCACGTTCGCGTACTCGGCTTTGAATAACGCCTTGGCGCGGTCGATTGCGAGCTGCTCGGCGACATCGACGTACTGGCAGCCGCCGTAATAGCGCTTGCCGGGATAGCCTTCCGCGTACTTATTGGTAAGCACCGAGCCCTGTGCCTCGAGCACGCGCGGGCTGGCGTAGTTCTCGGATGCGATCAGCTCGATATGGTCTTCCTGGCGGCGCATTTCGCGCTCGAGCGCCCACCACAACTCGGGATCGAAGCCTTTGATCGTGTCCTGCTTTGAAAACATGCGTTGAGTCCGTGCCTAAATTGTTGATTTTACCATGCTTAATCCGTATCCCACCGGTGCTGTGCCATGCGTAGTATGGAGCTTGCAACGCCCGCAGCGCGTGCCGGCGCCAGGCGGGTCGTGTTTTTTGCGCGCCGCACGCCATGTTGCGTATGATTAGCGCCGACCGTTGCTTAACGCGCTGCCCGGGGGGCATTCCATTGAAAGTATTGCTGGCGCTGTCGCGCGCTATCGACGCGCTCAACGAACGCTGCGCCTGGATCGCAACGTGGCTGGTACTGCTGTCCTGCTTGATCAGCGCCGGCAACGCCATGATGCGCTACGGGTTGAGCCTCAGCTCCAATGCGTGGCTCGAAATCCAGTGGTACATGTTCGGCGCGATGTTCATGCTCGGCGCCTCGTACACACTGCAGCTGAACGAGCATGTACGAGTCGATATCTTTTACGGTCGCCTGTCGACTCGCGCACAGATCTGGGTCGATATCCTGGGCGGCATCTTTTTCCTGCTGCCGGCGACAATTATCATCGGCTACCTGTCGTGGCCGATGTTCATCAACTCGTATCAGATCGGGGAAATGTCGATCAACGCCGGCGGCCTGTTACGCTGGCCGATCAAGATCTTCGTTCCGCTCGGCATGTCGCTGCTTACCCTCCAGGGCATTTCGGAAATCATCAAGCGCGTCGGCGCGCTGACCGGGCACTGCCCGCCACCCCGGCATTACGAGAAGCCGCTGCAATGATTAGCCACGATCTGATGGCGCCCCTGATGTTCGGGGGTCTGTTCGTATTCATGCTGATCGGCTACCCGGTCGCGTTTTCACTGGCCGCGGTCGGCTTGTTCTTCGGGCTGATCGGAATCCAGCTGGGATTCTTCGAGGTCGCGTTGCTGCAGGCACTGCCGGAACGCGTCTACGGCATCATGGCCAACGACCTGCTGCTCGCGATCCCGTTTTTCACATTTATGGGCGCCATCCTCGAGCGTTGCGGGCTCGCCGAAGATCTGCTGGACGGCATGGGTCAACTCTTCGGCCCGGTGCGCGGCGGACTTGCCTACGCAGTAATCATAGTGGGCGCCATCCTCGGCGCGATCACCGGCACGGTCGCCGCTTCGGTGATCGCAATGGGCATCATCGCGCTGCCGGTCATGATGCGTTACGGCTACAACATGCGGCTGGCAACCGGCGTGATCGCCGCGTCAGGCACCATCACGCAACTGATCCCGCCCGCGCTGGTGCTGATCGTACTGGCCGACCAGCTCGGCAAATCGGTCGGTGACATGTATGCCGGCGCAATCGGGGCCAGCATGGTGCAAGTGCTGCTGTTCTGCGTCTATGTGTTCGCGCTGAGCCTCCTCAAGCCCGATCACATGCCTGCTTTGCCCAAGGAATTCCGCACACTAACCGGCTGGCCGCTGGCCGCCAAAGTGCTATGGGGCATGGTGCCTTCGCTCGCGCTGATTTTCCTGGTGCTGGGAACCATATTGATGGGGCTGGCCACGCCGACGGAAGGCGGAGCGATGGGCGCCGTCGGTGCCATGGTACTCGCCGCGCTGCACAAACGCCTGACCTGGTCATTGCTCACGCAAGGCATGGAAACGACCATGCGCATTACTTCCATGGTCATCTTCATCCTGGTCGGCTCGACCGTATTCGGGCTGATATTCCGGGGCGTCGACGGCGATCTGTGGATCGAGCACCTGCTGACAGCGCTGCCGGGCGGAGTCACCGGTTTCCTGATTTTCGTGAATATCTTCGTTTTCGTTCTAGCGTTCTTCCTGGATTTTTTCGAGATTGCCTTCATCATTATCCCGCTGCTGGCGCCGGTGGCGGCGAAACTCGGCATCGATCTGATCTGGTTCGGTGTCCTGCTTGGCGCCAACATGCAGACCTCGTTCATGCATCCGCCCTTCGGGTTCGCGTTGTTCTACTTGCGCGGCATCGCGCCAAAGGAGGTCAGGAGCTCCGACATATACTGGGGCGCGTTGCCGTGGGTGGGGCTGCAGTTATTACTCGTCGCGATACTGATTTTCTGGCCGGGGCTGGTTACCAGCTTCGTCGATCGCAACGTCGGCCACGAACCATCGAAAATCGAGATCCAGATCCCCGCGCCGGAAGGTGAGGGCATAAGCGAAGAAGAGAAAAAAGCCGACGCGAGAAAAAGCGACGCCGAAAAAGCGAGCATAGAGACCGAAGAGGAAAAATCGGCCGACGACATCCAGAAAGCGTTCGGAAAATCAAAATAGCCGCGCGTCGCCGACGGCAAATTTGAGGTGTCAACAAGAACCGCGCCAACCCCATCCTGGCCCTGGCCCGGGCCTGTTATTCCATTTCAAAATCAAAAAAGCATGTGTGGAGTAGGGTGCGCTTGCGCACCATCCGGCAATCGGTGCGCAAGCGCACCCTACACCGAAAATAATGTAGCTTTTGAAGTGGAATTGGAATCACCCGCTTAACGGAAGAAGGGAACAAACAGCTCCCCTCTCCAATTGCTGGAGAGGGGTCGAGGGCAACGACGCGGGTCTTTTGTCGGAATGGCGGCAGCGTCAGCCTTTCTTGGCTGGCGCTCCCTTGGCCGGCGCCGCCGGGCGTCTGGCGGAGTACACGAAGTTGTCGTAAGTATTCTCCGCGACCCGGAACCACAACCACTGATCATCGCGGAATTTCTTCCAAGCTTCGTGGATTTTCTTGAAGTCCGGGTTCTTTGCGGAAAGCTCGCCGTAGAGTTCGTCGGCCGCCTTGAGGCACGCTTCCATCACCGGACGCGGAAACGCGCGCAACTGCGTACCGGCCGACACCAGCCTGCGCAACGCCTCGGTGTTCCTGGCATCGTATTTCGCGAGCATGTGCACGTTGGCGTCGGCGCATGCCACTTCGAGCGCTTCCTGATACGCCTTGGGCAATGCTTTCCACTGCTTGAGGTTGACGTAAATCGATAGTTGCGCCGAGCCTTCCCACCAGCCGGGATAATAATAGAACTTGGCGACCTTGTTGAAGCCGAGTTTCTCGTCGTCGTAGGGTCCGACCCACTCGGTGGCGTCGATGGTGCCGCGCTCGAGCGCTTGATAGATCTCGCCACCCGCGATCTGCTGCGGCACGACCCCGAGCTTGGCGAGCACCTGGCCGGCTAGCCCGCCGATGCGCATCTTGAGGCCTTTCAGATCGGCGACGGTCTTGATCTCCTTGCGGTACCAGCCCGCCATCTGGGTGCCCGTATTGCCTGCCGGAAACTGGATGATGTTGTATTGCTTGAACAGACCGCGCATCAGCTCGATGCCGCCGCCGTAGTACATCCAGGCGTTCTGCTGGCGCGCGTTCATGCCGAACGGGATCGCGGTGTCGAACGCAAACGCTGGATTCTTGCCGATGTAGTAATAGCTTGCCGACTGCCCGCATTCGACGGTGCCGTTCTGCACCGCGTCGAGCACCTGCAGGGCGGGAAGGATTTCGCCTGCCGCAAAGACACGAATTTCGAACTTGCCCTCCGTCAATTTCGACACCCGGCTCGCGATCTGCTCGGCAGTACCGAACAGCGCGTCGAGGCTTTTTGGAAAACTGGAAGCCATACGCCACTTGATTCCCGGCTGCGACTGCGCAATCGCCGGCGCCGCCACGGCGCCGGCTGCGAGGCCAACCGCTGCTTTCTTCAAAAAAGCTCGTCGTTTCATTTCATCTCCCTTTGATAGTCCAACATGCCTAGCAGCCTGTCGGACTTAACAGTCCGTACAGGCTGCTAAAAGCAAAACCGGCTGACGATTCATAATAAACTCACCAGGAGTGTGGCGGGGCCAAGTCCGACAAACTCGTAGGTTTAGCATAGCCGGCGCGATGCGCCAGTACCGCCTGGACGTCAATCTCCGGCGATCGTCATGCGCTCGATCAGCACCGATCCGCACTGCTTGGAACCGCGCTTGACGATGTCGTTGCCGGCCGCGGCGATGGTGCGGAACATGTCCTTCAGGTTGCCGGCGATGGTGATCTCCTGCACCGGATAGGCGATCGCACCGTCTTCGACCCAGAAACCGGCGGCGCCGCGCGAATAATCGCCGGTCACCATGTTGATGCCCTGCCCCATCAGCTCGGTCACCAGCAGCCCGCGCTCCATGTGCTTCAGCAGTTGCGGCAGATCGAGATCGGTATCACGCAACAGCAGGTTGTAGTTGCCGCCGGCATTGCCGGTCGACTTCATGCCGAGCTTGCGCGCCGAGTAGCTGCCGAGAAAATAACCCTTGATGACGCCGCCCTCGACCACCTGGCGGCGATGAGTTGCCACGCCCTCCTCGTCGAACGGGCTGCTGGCAAGTCCTTTGGGGAGGTGCGGGTCGTCGCTGATCTCGACCAGCGGCGCGAATATTTGACTCCCCAGGCTGTCAACCAGAAACGAGGATTTGCGATAGAGGCTGCCGCCGCTCACCGCCGACACAAAATGGCCGAGCAGCGTCGCCGCGGCAGGCGCTTCATACAGCACCGGCACCTGCATGGTTGCGATTTTCCTGGCGCCGAGGCGGCGCACCGCGCGCTCCCCGGCGGTCCTGCCGATCGCCTCCGGCGTATCGAGCTCGGCGGGATCGCGCGCCGACGCATACCAGTCATCACGCTGCATGGCGTCGCCCTTGCCGGCGATCACCGCGCAGCTGATCCAGTGCCGCGAGCTCGGATAACCGCCAAGAAAACCCAGCGAGTTGCCATACGCGAACTGCGATTGCTGCAGCGACACCGTCGCGCCCTCGGAATTGGCGATGCGCTTGTCGACCGCAAAAGCGGCGCCCTCGCACGCTTGAGCCAGCTCGATCGCGCGCTCGACCGGCAGGTCCCACGGAT
>JACQOI010000316.1 GCA_016202615.1 Betaproteobacteria bacterium | reverse complement strand
GCTGGCGAGCGCCTAGGAGTTTGTCGGACTTGGGTCGGACAAACTCCTTAGCAGCCTGTCGAATGCTAAGTCCGACAGGCTGCTAGGGATAACCCTGCGACGTAGCGGCACAACGGAGTGATCAATGAAAATTGCAGTGCTCGATGATTACCAGGATGCTTTTCGCAAGCTCCCTTGTTTCGCACTTCTCAAGGACCATGAGGTGGTGGTATTTCACGACACCGAAAAGGATCCCGCCAAGCTGGTGGCACGGCTCAAGGATGCCGACGCGGTGATCCTTTCCCAGCAGCGCTCGTCGTTTCCGCGGGCGGTGATTGAAAAGCTGCCCAAATTGAAGCTGATCGCGCAAACCGCCAGCCTCAAGGAGCATCTCGATGTCGCCGCGTGTACCGAGAAGGGCATTGTGGTCGCTGCAGTGCGCAGCGGCGTGTCGTATTCGACGGCGGAACTCACCTGGGGCCTAATCCTGGCCAGTCTGCGCCACATCCCGCACGAAGTGCAGCAACTGAAGCAGGGCGTCTGGCAGACCACGGTCGGCACCGGATTGCACGGCAAGACGCTCGGCATTTACGGCCTGGGAAAAATCGGCGATTGCGTGGCGCAAGTGGGCAAGGCATTCGGCATGAAGGTGATTTGCTGGGGACGGGATGCGTCGCAGGCCAGGGCGCGCGAAGCGGGTTACCAGGTGCCTGCAAGCCGAGAAGCGTTTTTTGAAAACGCGGACGTCCTCAGCCTCCACATCCGGTACAAGGCGGAAACCCGGGGAATCGTCACCGCCGCCGACCTTGCGCGCATGAAGCACACGGCGCTGATCGTCAACACCAGCCGTGCGCCGCTGATACAGGAAGGCGCGCTGCTCGAGGCGCTGAAGCAAGGCCGGCCCGGTTTCGCGGCGGTTGACGTCTATGAGGAGGAACCGGTGGTCGGCGGCAATCACCCGCTGCTTAAGATGCCCAACGTGATTTGCACGCCGCACCTCGGCGGCATTGTGCACAGCACGTACGAACTCTGGTACAGCACCGCGATCGACAACATCCTCGGGTTCGCATCCGGCAAGCCGGTGAATGTGGCCAATCCGGAAGTGCTGGGCCGACATTGATTCGGCCACCCAAGCGCCTTCGATTTCAGTGCCAAGTCTGCGACCCAATTTTGCTCAAGAAAAGCGTGGCGCTCTAATGGTTTCGGCTATCGCCTACGGTCGCTTGCTCACCGAACGCGTGGCGGTGCCAAAAACAATAGTCAAGCCGGCATGCCTCGGGCGCTTTCGACCCCTCTGTGACCGCTTTACCCCAAAATCGTGTCAGGCGTGAAACATGCGGGCTATTCCTCCAACTGGGTCGTCTTGCCCCCCACTCGTGTCACCACGAGGTGAGACAATTCGGAGTCCTCGGTGGCTCCATGCCAGTGTTTCTCGCCGGCCGGGAACCAGACAGCCTCCCCTACCGTTACAACTCTCTTTTCCTTCTCGGTGGCCACATAGCCCTTTCCCGCAGTGATGACGAATGGAACTGATTTTTTTGAGACGCAAAATCCGCGCGGCTCTTCATTATCTATATCCCTTTTACGAATAGCTCAGGCTCACGTGCACGCCGTCCCATGCGGAGCGCGCCATGGCGTCCGTGAGCTGCACACTGCGAAGGCCGTCAATGCCGGAAGGACTGATAGCACGCCCTTCAAGCAGCCCCTGGCTGAAAGCCGCCACGTTCAAGGCATGCGCATTTACGCTCGGAAACTCCATACGGCAATTCTCACCGCGCCCGGTCAATACCTGCAGTTCTCCGGAGAAGCGGCTTCGTGTGAGTCCCCTGCCCGTGATGCGGCCCTTGGTACCATAGATAACGAAGTCGTTATGAGGATTCGGCGTCTTTTCGTTGACGTTGACTTGAGCCAAAATGCCATTCGCGAAGCGGAAGACTGACAGCGCCGCCTGCTCCATGACTCCCCGTGGCGAATCGAAGAAAGCGGTCACCGTCACTATTTCCGACGACAGCATGTACCGCAAAATATCGTAAACATGAACGCCGACGGTTATCGACGTACCCAGACCAGCCATGGCTGGATCAACCCGCCATCTTGCCAGTGTGCCCCCAGGACGCGCTCCTGCGCTCGCTTCGAGCTCGACGAGCAACACCTCACCGATCTCGCCGCTGTCGATAATTCGCTTTGACTCGATGAAGCAGGGCATAAAGCGGCATTGAAAGTTCACGCCCAGCTTCACGCCGGCTTTCTCGCATTCCTCGAGGACTCGTTCCGCGTCGGCAACGGTCGTCGCCAACGGCTTGTCGCAAAAGACGTGCTTGCCGGCTCGTGCTGCGGCTATGGCTTGCCCGGCATGGAGCGCGTTGGGCGTTTCAATCGCCACTACCGTAACAGCCGGGTTGCGCAACATGTCATCGTAGCTCGTGTAGGCATGTCGCGCGCCAAACTTTTTCGCAAAGGCGTCCGCTCGCGCCTGATCTCGGCTGACGACGGCGATGAGTTTGTTGCTGGCGAAGGAATTGATACCCGGAAGAATGCGATCCTCGGCGATATCGCCAGTGCCGATGAGTCCCCAGCCATTCATCGTAGTAGTCATTATTCTTACTCTATCAGGACAAGGAACCACCTGCAAGCGCGGGCACACTCCACTACTTTGGGCTAACATTGACTGTCCGGCCGATAATTTCATATTATCGTCTCATCGCCAGAAGTTTTTTGAGGTAACCAAGAAAAGGAGATTAGTAATGGAAAAATGGATCAACATGGTCGAGATGTTTGTCACCGATCCTTCTCGAGAGAAGGAAGTAGACGAATGGTTCCAGAACATACATATGCCTGATGTCTTGAAAACCCCGGGATTCGTCACCGCGAAGAGATATGTCATGAAAGAGCCCAAGCACGGACGGGGAAAATACATCGCCATCTATGAAATCGAGACTGATGACATAGATAAGACACTGGCCATTCGAAAACAGTTCATGGCCAAGGAACGAGAACTGGGGCGCAGCTCCGATAAGCAGTTTCCCGGCTTATTCCTGCCCCTATGGCAGTGGGTAGTATGCAAGCAAGTACAGGCGCTGCCCAAAGACAAGTGAAGGCGGAAGGCGAAGAGATGCCTTTATCCCTGAGCGGGTTCCAGTCCCTTCGCCTTAAACACCCGGGCGGAGGCCGGCGTGGAGAGAAACTCTAGCAGTGCCCGCGCCGCTCCCGGCTGCTTTGCATCCGAGAAAATCCCCGCCGATGACATCATGATCACCTGAAGCTCTTGCGGCAGCGGTCCCACTACCTCGATGCCCGGCACGGCCATGAGTTCGGGGATCTGCTGCACGGCGATCTCGGCCTCGCCCGCGGTGACAAGTTCGGCGATCAGGCCGCCCGGGCGCGTGACAGCCTTGGCTTTGACTTGCTCGGCGATTCCGAGGCGCTCGATCAGGCCCGCGAAATGGATGCCGCTTGCGCCATTCAACGTATAGGCGATCGACTTGGCGTTGAGCAGCATGCGCTTGAATGCTTCTACCGAACCGATGTCGGGCTTGGGCGCGCCCGCGCGCACGCCGATGCCGACGCCGAAGCGCGACAGGACGCGCCGGCTGTCGGCCGCGATCTTGCCCAGTTTCTCCAGCTCATCGAACTCGGATGTGCCCTTGACCGCATCGAGCTCGGATGTGCCCATGATCGCCAAATCCGCCGTCTCGCCGTTCTTGATGCGCTTCAGCATCGCGATGGCCGTCTCGTAGCTCACCGAGACCCTGTTCCCGCTCGCGCGTTCGAACGCCGGGACGAGCTCGTCTAGCACCGCGTGCATGCTGTTAGTAGAGAATACCTTGATTTCCGCAGTCATGATTTCGTTCCGCTAGGAGTTTGTCGGAGCCAAGTCCGACAAACTCCTGGTGAGTTTATTATGAATGGTCAGCCGGTTTTGCTTTTGGCAGCCTGTACGGACCGTTAAGTCCGACAGGCTGCTAGAGGCCAATTTGTGATTATAGCAGTCTCTTCCAATAGGGTATGAGTCTTGGCGGGGGAGCCGTATTTCCACCTCCATCAATCGGCCTTGATGCCAGCGGCCTTGATCACCTTGCCCCATTTTTCAAGCTCGGCTTTCAGGAAATTAGCTGCGCTTCGCCGGAAAGCACCGCCGATACCATGGGGCCGCCGCCCTTGTACGGAACGTGGGTCGTATTGAAGCCCGCCGATAAGCAAAGCAAACGATGTATGGTTTTCACTCTTCGCTCCTATTCCTGATGGTTAAGCTCGCCAGACTTGTTTGAAAACTCTCAGAAAGTTCCCGCCCATAATCTTGAGAATATCCTGATCCGAATATCCGCGTGCAACCAGCCCTTTCGCGATCTCTGGAAAGCATGCACAAGTCTCCATTCCCTTTGTGTCTCTCGTCACGTGGTCGGCGCCCTCGAGAAGCTCGGGGAATTTCTTCATATAGGCGGGATAAGCTATTCTCTTTCGTTCCTCATCTTCGAAGAGATCCAAACCGATACCGACATGGTCGGCACCTATCAGCTTCACCAGGTAGTCGAGATGGGTGAAGTAGTCATCCATGCTAGCCTGTACACCATCTTTCGCCGCGACACATGGTCCGAAAGCTATTAACCCTATTACACCACCCTTCTCTGCCATGGTCTTAAGCTCGTCATCGGTCCTATTATGCGAGCTATTGTTAAGCGCTCGAGCAGCAGCATGAGAGTTGACCACGGGATGTTTGGAAACCTCGATAGCGTCCATTGCTGTTGCGCGACTACAGTGACAGACGTCGATCACCATCCCGAGCCTGTTCATCTCTTCAACGGCTAGCACG
The DNA here is from genome assembly GCA_016202615.1 of Betaproteobacteria bacterium. Lineage (GTDB taxonomy): Bacteria > Pseudomonadota > Gammaproteobacteria > Burkholderiales > SG8-41 > PALSA-1004. The sequence continues at coordinate 7,053 of JACQOI010000316.1, read as the reverse complement.
CCCAGCTCGCTGAGCCCTTCGTCTTTCAGGTCACTGGCTCCGCCCGCGAAATAATTTCGTTTCTGGTAGGCCAGATTTATCATTTTAATACCAAGCAGATAAAAAGCCTCGACCATTGTCGCGTCATTTATTCCCCACAGATTCTGGAGTGCAAATATGATTCCGGTTTTTCCTTCCTTCTTGGATTTTTCAATGTCGGAGACTGAAGAAACACGTAACAGCAGGTCAGGATAGCTGCGTATCCATCGATGATGCTCGATTATTGCTTCCACTTGTCGCCGGAAATTATCGTCGTATAACGGGGTTGCCACAGTAACGCATGAAGCTGTGAGGCCGGACTTGACCATCCTTTGGGCGTCTTCACGGGCAGCAGTGGTCACCGAGGCATGTGCTCCGTGGATAACAGTCGCTTTACGATAAAGATCTAGGGCATGCTCTTCCTGTTCCCTGGTTAATTTCTTTACCATCTTGTTTCTCCTCTTATTAATTCGCAATTCATCATTTGTATATTATAATAGGCCCTGTGGCATGTAAACGGCTGTTGCAATACCGTTATCTAAAGAACGTTACCAAAAGAGGATACCAAGCATGGGAAACAAGTCTGCTCCCGTCAAGTTTCGAGAGATGGTTGCTAGCCCGAAATTCATTATGGGCTTGGGAATATGGGATCCATATACCGCCCGCATCGCGGAGTCCATGGGCGTCGAGTGCGTTCACATTGGAGGCTATCAATTAGGCGCGCACTATGTGACCAGCGAGCCACTGCTGACTCTAACCGAGCTTGTGACGACCTGTCGATACGTTACCGCAGCAGTGCGGATTCCCGTTATTGTTGATGCAGGCACGGGATTTGGCGATCCAGTGCACGTAATGCGTACCGTAAGAGAGTTGGAGTGCGCCAAAGCTGCTGGCATGCACATAGAAGACCAGGTCTATCCGAAGCGCGTGCATTATCACAAGGGCATAGAACATATCGTGTCTAGAGACGAGATGGTAGACAAGATCAAAGCAGCGGTGGCCGCGAGGACGGATCCGGACTTCGTGATCATGGGCCGGACGGACGCGATGAAGACAGATAGTTTTGCCGAGGGAATAGAGCGGGCTAACCTGTATCTGGAGGCCGGAGCGGACATGGTGATGATATTCCCAAACTCCGCTGAAGAAGCGCGTCGTGCGCCACGCGAAATCAAAGGCCACGTAGCGTACACGAATAGCGAAGGGAACAGGCTCGGCCGCCCAACGTTTTCGGTCAGCGAATTTCAGGACATGGGCTACAAGTTTTCCAGCTATCCGACAGCGCTTCTGTGCCCTGTGACACAGGAAATCAAGCGCATCATCAAGAATCTTCAAACGTACGGTGAAAGTAGGTTGCCGCAAGACAAGATGATCATTTGGCGCAAGGAGGTCGAGGATATCATCGGCTTGGAGGAATACTACAGAATCGAAAGGGAAACCGTCGAACGATGAAAGTACGGGGTGGATCCTGTGCTATGGTCGGTAGCCGAGCCATGCGCAGCGAGAAGCCGCAAACGGAATCGCGTTCATGAAGTATCGATGGGGAATCGTCGGTATAGGCGATATTGCGGAACGCGGTATGGCGCCCGCCTTGAACCGGGCCACTGATACGGCGCTGGTTTCAATATTCAGCCGCAGTTTAGCGAAGGCTAAGCAATTTGCATCAAAACATAACGCGGCCAAAGCCTACGATTCGGTGGAACAAAATGGTCCAACTCGTCGACGATTTCAATAGAGCCGTTGCGCAAGGCGCCGAGCTCGGGATTTCGGGATATAACGGAATGCAGATGGTCAAGCTTGCGATCGCCATGCAAGAGTCGAGCAGACAAGGCAAGGCGTTCCGCATTAATTAGGATTGCGCAGACTACGCGATCGCCAAGAAACCTCGGCTGCCGGGCTGAGCCGTAACCAAGACAAGAGAGACGCTGACATGGCAGAAGGAATCATACCGATCCGGCGGGTAGTTACCGGCAACGACGCACAGGGCAGATCGCGCGTGCTATTCGACAACGCGGCGCCCGGCGTCAAGGCGAATCCTTTCAAGAAAAGCAGCGGCATGACCGACATTTGGCAGTTTGATACGTGCCCGGTGCCGCTTTCGGACGAGCGTGACTACAGCAATCTGCCGTTTAACTTTGAACCTCCCGCGACCGGCGGGCGGTTGCGGATCGTGCAGTCCGAGCCCAAACCACTGAACTACGATCCATCGCAAGATAAGGACTTCACGCCCGAGCATCCGCCGCGCAAAACCGAGCACGGTAGCTGGGACCGTGGCCGCCAGAACTATTACACCACGCGCATGCACAAGTCCGAGACGCTCGATTACGGCGTCGTGCTGACAGGCGAGCGTACCTTGATTACCGACGCGGGGGAGCACGTGCTCAAGCCGGGCGATGTCGTCGTTATGATTGGTAGTTGGCACGCGTGGGCGGACCTGAATTACCGCAGCCAGATGGCCTTCGTCATGATGGCCGCCAAGTTTGAGGATTGAGAGAAAAGAACATGACGGACCCCAAGCCAGCCCGCAGAATCGTCGTCATCGATGAGAACGAAAAATCGAAAGCTATCGCCGACGGCCCGTCGCCGGATGTCCATACCGATCCCGCACGGCCGGGTTTTGCCTCAAGTCGTATGTGGGTCAGCGACAGTACACCAGTACGACTCAAAGGCTTACGCGAAACGCTGCACATGCCGCACGCTCTGGAGCCGCCGCCGGGAGGCTCCGTGTGTCGCGTCGTTACGTTTCCGCCTGACGACACGTTCAAAGGCAAAGTTGGCGCCAAGGAAGTGCAAGCCTACTTCGCTGCAATGGGATCACCGGGCGCTTCGACATACTCTGCGCGGGTGCCGCATCCCTACATGCAGAAGACACGCACGCTCGACTTCTGTCTTGTCATCGAAGGCGAAATTACGCTGGTGCTGGACACGGAGGAAGTGCACCTGAAGGCGGGTGATACCGTCGTGCAGCGCGGCACCAACCATGCCTGGAGCAATCGGTCGAACAGGCAATGCGTCGTGGCGTTTTCTTCGCACGACGCGACGTATTGATCTCTGATACAACGGAAATAGGAAAATGTCGCTCATTCTCAAAGGCGTAATGCAAAGCCCGGTAACACCGCTGAAGGATGACTTCAGCCTTGACGTGCCAACCTACGAGCGGCTCGTGGATTTTCACGTGCGCACCGGCGCCACCGCCATTTCGTGGCCGCATCACAAGGGCGAGTCGCTCAACCTCACCATCGCGGAGCGCAAACGCGGCGCCGAAGCAAGCGTGAAAGCCGTCGCGGGACGGGTGCCGGTGTCGATCCACGTCAGCGCGCTCGCGGTCGAGGATTCGATGGAACTCGCGCAACACGCGCAACAGATCGGCGCCGACGCGATCATCGCGATCACCCCCTACTTCTGGGGCCCGTCGCCTGACGCCATCTACGATTACTTCGTCAGGCTGGGCACCTCTGTCGATCTGCCGATGATTGCCTACAACTCCCCGAGCTATCTGGAAGGGGTGGAGATCACCGCTGAACTCATCGAGCGTCTGCTCAACCGGCTGCCTAATCTGATCGCGATGAAAGAAGCGAGCTTCAACAGCGAGAAGTTCATGGAGATTTCGCGTATCGCGCTCAAGGTGCGGCCGGCTTTCTCGATTGTCGCGGGCGTGGAATTCCTCGCGCCGTCCGTGCCGCTCGGTTGCGTCGGATCGTATTCGTCGGCCGGCGCCATTTGCCCGAACCTGTGCACGCAGCTCTTCGATGCTTGCATCACCGGCCAAAGCGCAAAGGCACGCGAACTGCAATTCAAGCTGGCGCGGCTGTGGGACCTGTTCCGCGACCAGTACCCGTCGTCGCTCAAGGGCGGCATGGTCGTGATGGGACGCCCGGTCGGTCCCACGCGGCCGCCGCTGCCGACCGCCACCAGGGAGCGCCAGGCATACATTGCCACCCAGCTCGAGGAACTCGGCATCATCGATACCGAACCGCACGGCTGGTAAAACCAAGAAACATGACGAGATCAATCAAGATGCCCGCATTTACCCCAGGTTTGGTGCACACTCCCGTCACGCCGTTCACGAGCGGACTAAAAATCAATTACGGCCTGTTCGAAAAGCTGCTCGAGTTCCACCTGCGTAACGGCGCGCAGGCGCTGGCGATCCAGATGCATGCCGGCGAGTCGGTCAGCCTGTCCGATGCGGATCAGCGCAAGCTGCTCGACTTCACCATCAAGCAGGTCAAGGGCCGCGTGCCTGTCATCGCCCATGTCAGCGATTCCGGCACTGCCATTGCCACCGACCGCGCGCGGCATGCCGAAAAGGCGGGCGCTGCCGCGGTCATCGCCACTTCGACCTATTACTGGACGCCGCCGGCGGCGATGGTGCTCGAGCATTTCGCGCAAATCGGCTCGGCGGTCAGTATCCCGTTCTACATGCTTTATGCGCCCGATGAAATGGGCGGGACCCATCATATCAACACGGAGATGGCGCTGAAGCTCATCGACCGGCTGCCCAACTTCGCGGGCGTTGCGGATGCAAGTCACGACTGGCAGTTCATGATCAACATCGTATCGAATGCGCGGCGCGTGCGTCCGGATTTCCAGCTGCTGTCGGGCGACGAGTACATGGTCTCGGCCGGCGCGGTCGGTGCTACCAGCATGTTTTCGTCGCTTTCCGGCGTTGCGCCGAAAATGGTACGCGAGCTTTACGAAATTTGCCGCACCGAAAAGTATTTCGACGCGCGCAAACCGCAGGAAGATCTCGCGACGCTGCGCCAGATCGTGAAACGCGCCGGGGCCGGCGGCCTGAAAGGCGCGCTGCGCGCAATGGGGCGCGATTGCGGTCAACCGCGTCCGCCGCTCGATGCGTTAAGCGCGGCGGTCTACGACAAGCTTGCCGCGGAAATCGGCGCGCTGGCCGTGCTGCGCGCAGAGCCGCGCGGCTGGTAAACATCGCCGGTTCAACCGGACTCGCCCGGCAAGCACAACACGGCTAGCAGCCTGTCGGACTTAACAGTCCGTACAGGCTGCTAAAAGCAAAACCGGCTGAGCGTTCATAATAAGCTCACTCGAAGCGGTCGAATTTGGGGAAAAGCGCGGATGAATTCGCGTATCTGTTATCCTCTTCTGCAATTCAATTGACGCCGGTTTTGCATTAGGAGTTTGTCGGGGGCTAAATCCGACAAACTTCTAGGATTGCTCACCGGTAATACAAACGTTAAGAGTCCGGAGGAATGAATGAGGCTTTACCTGGTACCGATTTCGGGGAACTCCTACAAGGTCCGTATCCTGCTTTCGCTGCTGAACGTACCGTACGAAAAAGTCGTGGTTGATCATATCAAGAAGGAGCACAAGCAACCTGCCTTCCTCAAGCTCAATCCGCGCGGCGAGGTGCCGGTGCTGGAGGACGACGGTACCGTCATCTGGGATTCAGCGGCATGCCTCATCTACGTGGCCCGTAAACACGGCGGTGAGCAATGGCTGCCGACCGCGCCGGCCGAACTGGCGGAAGTAATGCAGTGGATCGCGCTGGCTGGAGAAGAAATACAGTTCGGCCTGCAGTACGCGCGTCGCGGTGTCCTGCAGGATCGCTGGACGGCTGGTACGCTGGAACAGTGTCAGGCGACCGGTCGCGTTGCGCTCGCTATCCTCGAGACCCGCCTAAAGAACAACGAGTGGCTCGCGCTAGGACGCCCCACCATCGCGGACATCGCCTGTTTTCCGTACGTCGAAACCGCGCCTGAGGCGCAACTCCCGCTTGAACCGTACACCGCGATCGGCGCATGGCTTGCGCGCTGCAAGGCACTCCGCGGCTGGACTGCGCGCTAAGCATTCTGGACTTTTCGTGCTTCAAGCTCTGTACGTCAGTAACCCATTGTTTATAAATGGTCGGGGCGGTGAGATTCGAACTCACGACCACCCGCATCCCATGCAGCACCACAACTCAGTAATTTCAAGTACTTAAGCTGTGTTCATCTCAGAAAACTTGCAAGTTTCACCCACGATTCCATACGGGTTTCGGACTTTTTCGGAGATGCGCTTTGTGCGCCCTTCCCCTGCGGAATGCGGAGATAATCGATCTTAATCACCGCATATTTTGCGTAGATTGTTATTGCTTTTGCGGCGAATAACCACCATAATCACCGCATACATTGCGGTGATTATGGTGACCTATATCCACGAAGTAGCCGCTTGGCCGGAATTCCGATGGAACGAGCAACGCCTGGCGGAAAAGCTCTATTCCGTGCATCACCGACAGGGACGGCTCATCGGCCGGATGGAAGCGCTTGGCTTCAAGTTACGCGCCGAAGCCACACTTGAGACCCTTACGGTAGATGTCATTAACTCGAGTGAGATTGAAGGGGAGGTCCTAGACAAGAATCAGGTCAGATCCTCGATTGCACGCAGATTAGGCATGGACACAGGCGCATTGACACCTGCCGATCGCAACGTCGACGGCGTCGTTGAAATGATGCTCGACGCCACCCAGAAATTTGCCGAACCCCTGACCGTCGAACGACTGTTCGACTGGCATGCCGCCCTATTCCCTACCGGGCGCAGCGGCATGAAAAAGATAAAGGTTGGGGCATGGCGAGACGACAAGACCGGTCCGATGCAGGTCGTTTCCGGCCCGATTGGTCGAGACCGAGTCCATTACCAGGCACCCGCCGCGGACCGCCTGAACACAGAGATGAAGGCATTTCTAGAATGGTTCAACAAGGCTGGAGATCCCGCCGCGCTGGTTCTGAAGGCTGGCGTCGCTCATCTCTGGTTCGTAACCATCCACCCGTTCGACGACGGCAATGGCCGGATCGCACGCGCCATCGCCGATCTCACGCTTGCGCGTTCAGAGAAAAGTGCTCAGCGCTTCTACAGCATGTCCGCGCAAATCCGCGAAGAGCGGAACGCTTACTACGACATTCTCAAAACCACACAGAAGGGCGACCTCGACATCACGCCATGGCTGCCCCGGCGGCCACCCGAACTCCCCCACCTGTGGCCACTTCAAATTCCCCCACCCCCGGAGTGTGAGGTAGCAGCATAATCGTGCTC
>JACQOI010000029.1 GCA_016202615.1 Betaproteobacteria bacterium | reverse complement strand
CGCACACCAAGTTTACCGCCGAGATCTACGTGCTTTCCAAGGACGAGGGCGGGCGTCACACGCCGTTCTTCAACGGCTACCGGCCGCAGTTCTACTTTCGCACCACTGACGTGACGGGCTCGATCGAGCTGCCGCAGGGCACGGAGATGGTGATGCCGGGGGACAACGTGTCGATCACGGTGCAGCTTATTCAGCCGATCGCGATGGAAGAAGGCCTGCGCTTCGCGATTCGCGAGGGCGGCAAGACCGTCGGCGCCGGCGTCGTCGCCAAGGTGATCGAGTAGCGCTCAGCCGTCAGCCCTCAGCCAAATCGATTCAAGCTGACCGCTGAAAGCTGAACGCTGTTAGCTGATCCACAGGCCAGTAGCTCAATTGGCAGAGCGTCGGTCTCCAAAACCGAAGGTTGGGGGTTCGAGACCCTCCTGGCCTGCCAGCCGCTGGCGCGGAGTGATGAGTTATGAGTGTTTAGTATTAAGTAAACGAGACTTCAATTCAACACTCAAAACTTAACACTAAGAACTCCGAAGGATACATGGCAGACAAGATAAAGATTGCAGTAGGGGTAGCGTTGCTGATAGCGGGTATCGCGGCATTTTATTACTGGTCGGAGAGTTTGATGATCGTCCGCGTCGTGGCGGTGATCGGCGGCGCGGTGGCCGGTGCGGTGGTGTTCCTGACCACGGCGCCGGGCAAGGAATTTTTTGCGTTCGCGCAGGAGTCGGTCGAGGAGACCAAGCGCGTCGTGTGGCCGACCCGCAAGGAGACGCTGCAGACCACCGGCGTCGTATTCGCGTTCGTGGTGGTGATGGCGATATTTCTGTGGCTGGTTGACGCGGGGTTGCTATGGGCGGTGCGGTTACTGATGGGTCGGGGCGATTCATGAGCAAGAAATGGTACGTGGTGCATGCTTACTCCGGCTTTGAGAAAACCGTGCAGCGCACGCTGCTCGACCGCATTGGGCGCGCCGGCATGCAGGAAAAATTCGGCCAGATCCTGGTACCGGTGGAAGAAGTCGTCGAGATGAAGAGCGGGCAGAAGAACATCTCGGAGCGCAAATTCTTCCCGGGCTATGTGCTGATCGAGATGGAAATGACCGACGACACCTGGCACCTGGTGAAGAGCACGCCGAAAGTGACAGGTTTTATTGGCGGCACTTCGACCAAGCCGACGCCGATTTCGGAGAAGGAAGTGCAGAACATCCTGCACCAGATCCAGGAAGGCGTCGAGAAGCCGCGGCCGAAGGTGCTGTTCGAAATCGGCGAATCGGTGCGCGTCAAGGAAGGCCCGTTCACCGACTTCCACGGCAACGTCGAGGACGTGAACTACGACAAGAGCAAGATCCGGGTGTCGGTCACGATCTTCGGGCGTTCGACGCCGGTCGAGCTCGATTTCGGACAGGTGGAGAAGGCGTGAGGCGTAACGGGTTGGGCGTGAGGGCGGATTACCTCGCGTTTTTGGATAGCGGCATAACAGACGGGGAGGACGGGAACGCAGTGAATGTGTGATCGGGTTGGGGGTTTTAACTCCTCACTCCTCACGCCTCACCTCTCACCGTCCGTTCGGACCCGAAAGGAGCGTTATCGTGGCAAAAAAAATCGTCGGCTTCATCAAGCTGCAGGTGCCCGCCGGCAAAGCTAATCCGAGCCCGCCGATCGGGCCGGCATTGGGCCAGCGCGGTCTCAACATCATGGAGTTCTGCAAGGCGTTCAACGCGCAGACCCAGAAAGTGGAAGCCGGCCTGATGCTACCGGTCGTGATCACGGCCTTTGCCGACAAGAGCTTCACCTTCATCATCAAAACGCCGCCGGCGTCGGTGCTGATCAAGAAGGCGCTGAAGCTCGAGAAAGGCAGTCCGCGTCCGCATACCGACAAGGTCGGCAAGCTGACGCGCGCGCAGGCCGAGGAGATCGCCAAGACCAAAATGCCCGATCTGACCGCGGCCGATCTCGATGCGGCGGTGAACACCATCGCCGGCAGCGCGCGCAGCATGGGCGTCGAAGTCGAGGGGGCATGAACATGACGCTCTCCAAACGCTACAAGGCAATGGCGGCCAAGGTCGACCACACCAGGCTTTATCCGCTGACCGACGCGATCAAGATCGTCAAGGACAACGCAACCGCCAAGTTCAACGAATCGATCGACGTCGCGATCAACCTCGGCATCGACGCCAAGAAGTCCGATCAAACGGTGCGCGGCTCTGTTGTGCTGCCGGCCGGCACCGGCAAGACCGTGCGCGTCGCAGTGTTCGCGCAGGGCGACAAGGCGAACGCCGCGAAGGACGCCGGCGCCGATACTGTCGGACTCGACGATCTCGCGGCCGAGATCAAGGGCGGCAAGATGGATTTCGACGTCGTGATTGCGACGCCAGACACCATGCGCGTGGTCGGCCAGTTGGGCCAGATCCTTGGCCCACGCGGTCTGATGCCGAACCCGAAAGTCGGCACCGTCACGCAGGACGTCGCTGCGGCGGTGAAAAACGCCAAGGCGGGCCAGGTTCAATACCGCGCCGACAAGACCGGCATCGTGCAATGCACGATCGGCCGCGCCTCGTTTACCGTGGATGCGCTGGTCGAAAACCTGAAGGCGCTGCTCGACGCGGTGAACAAATCCAGGCCGTCGGGCATCAAGGGCATCTACCTGAAGAAGGTATCGGTGTCGAGCACGATGGGGATCGGCGTGCGCGTCGATCAAGGAAGTATGCAGGGCTGAGGAATTGGTAATGAAGGCTTTGGGCTGCCGGTGCGCGCAGTTTTGTGCGTTGCCGGCGGGTTGTCAAAGACCGTAGGGGCGTCAGCGAGAGGCGAGAGGTGAGAGGCGAGAGGCGCAAGCCGACCGGCTCGAACCCCGAAGCCCGAGCGGGCGCTTAATTTGAGAGACGAAGCGCGAGGTGGTGTGGGGGTTTTCCCCTCTCTCCTCTCGCCTCACCCCTCTCCACCCTACGCAGACGGCGTGCCCCTATGAATCAGGTTTGTTGCTAATGCCTGGAGCTAAGGTCGCCGTATTTTGGGTTTCAAGTCGAAGGTTTCAGGTTGTCGGTTTAACTTGAAACTTGTAACTCGAAACACGGAACCGATTTTTTAATGGAGGTAGACCTTGGGTCTTAATCTGGAACAGAAACAGGCGGTCGTGGCCGAAATCAGCGCGGAAGTCGGGCAGGCGCAGGCCATTGTAGTCGCTGAATACCGCGGCCTTGAAGTCGCAGCAATGACCGACTTGCGCAAGAAAGCGCGCGGCTCGGGCATTTACCTGCGCGTCCTCAAGAATACGCTTGCGCGCCGCGCCGTCGCCGCAACGCCGTTTGCCGGACTGTCCGAAAAAATGGTCGGTCCGCTTGCTTACGGCATTTCGCGCGATCCGGTGAAGGTTGCGAAGATATTGCACGAGTTTGCCAGGGGTCACGAGAAGTTCGTAATCAAAGCCGGCGCCATGCCGAATTTCGTCATGTCCCCCAGGGACGTGGCGGATCTCGCCACGCTGCCGAGCCGCGAGGAGCTGATCGCCAGACTGATGGCAACCATGCAGGCGCCGATTGCGAAGTTCATGCGGACACTCAACGAAGTGCCCGGCAAGTTCGTGCGCGCCGCCGCCGCCGTGCGGGACCAGAAACAACAGGCTGCTTAAAGGATCGTTTCAGGTTTCAGGTTGCAAGTTCCAAGTTAACAGATTGCGGCCGGAAACCCGGAACCAGAAACACGACACTTTAAATTTAGGAGCTAGACATGGCATTAGCCAGAGCAGAAATTCTTGAGGCAATTTCGAACATGACGGTGCTCGAGCTCTCGAGCCTGATCAAGGACATGGAAGAAAAATTCGGCGTGTCCGCCGCGGCGACCGCGGTCGCGGTGGCGGCACCCACGACGGGTGGCGGCGCCGCTGCCGCGGCCGAAGAACAGACCGAGTTCACGGTGTTGCTGACCAACTGCGGCGCCAGCAAGGTCAACGTGATCAAGGTGGTGCGCGCGGTGACCGGCCTCGGCCTGAAAGAAGCCAAGGACCTGGTCGACGGCGCTCCGAAGGCAGTCAAGGAAGGCGTGTCGAAAGCCGACGCCGAAGCGATTCTGAAGCAACTGACCGAAGCCGGCGCGCAGGCTGAAGTCAAGTAACGATTGCAGGCGATTCATGGCTGGCGGGCAACCGCCAGCCTTTTTCCTATTGTGTTTTTGAAGCCGACAGCCCGGAACCGAGTGTATCGCGAGCGGTGTGCCGGGTCCTGGTCCGCCTTTACTATTGAGGAGCCTCAATGAGCTACTCGTTCACCGAGAAAAAACGTATTCGTAAAAGCTTTGCCAAGCGCGCGAGCGTGCTGCCGGTGCCGTTCCTGCTGGCCACCCAGCTCGACTCTTACGCCGCGTTTCAGCAGGCCGATACCGCGCCCGATGCGCGCAAGGCCGAAGGCTTGCAAGCGGCCTTCAAGAGCATTTTCCCGATCGAGAGCCATTCCAAGAATGCGCGCCTTGAGTTCGTGAGCTACGTGCTCGGCGAGCCGCCGTTTGACGTCAAGGAATGCCGGCAGCGCGGGCTGACGTTCGCGGCGCCGCTGCGCGCCAAGGTGCGTCT
>JACQOI010000329.1 GCA_016202615.1 Betaproteobacteria bacterium | reverse complement strand
GAAGGTTAAGAGCATTAGCGGTGTCGAGCCTCAAACGTTCGGCCCTGTTGCCCGACGTTCCGACAGTTGCGGAAACCGGATTTCCCGGGTACGAGGTCAATGGATGGAAAGGTTTGTTGGCACCGGCAGGCACGCCGCGGGAAGCCGTGGCCAGGCTCTACGAAGAAATCTCCAGAAGTCTCAAGCTTCCCGATGTCAGGGATCGCATGGTGGCGAATGGAGCAGATCCGGTCGGCAGTACACCTGAAGAGTTCGCGGCTTACATCCAGGCTGAAATTGTTAAATGGGCAAAGGTAATCAAACAATCCGGAGCGAGAGTGGAATAAAAGACGGATAATCTGCGATCAATGTGCTGAAAAAATCCCGACCCGCTTGCATTCGGTCGTCATCGCCGTGATTTCGCGCAAGGCGGAATTGCCTACGCTTCTCCAGGCACCGGACAGGCTGGGCATCTAGGTTCCAGAAGTCTCAAGCTTCCCGATGTCAGGGATCACTTTGTGGCGGTTGGACAGGAATGCAACGTCCATCAGCTTTATTTCGCGGTAAGCAGTTCCGCGAGCTTGGAAGCGTCGTCAAGCTTGTCCAAACCCAGCACGGCATCGCGGATCGCGTGAACCTGCTTGGCCGGGAAAACATGGGTAGCCAGTTTCTCGAACTTTTCAACCACGTCCGCTTCGGTGGCGAATTTCGTTTCACTGCCGCGCTGCGCTTCCACTATTTCCTCCATATGGGTTCCGTCCTTGAGGAAGATTTCCACGCGCACCCAGTAACGCAGTCCGGTCGCGGTGATTTCGGGCTCGGCGATGAACTCGACCTTGCGCGAAAGGGCGATGCGCTCGGGATCGGCGAGCTTGTCCTCCCGCACCTGATCCACGAAAAAGTCGCCCTCGAGTAGCAGCGTTGCGACGACGTACGGCATGCAGAACTGGGCATTGGTGAGCCCCGCCGCCGGATCGTATTTCCAGAACACGTGGTGCTTCGTAACTTGGGAGCCATGAACGACGATGCGTTCGACGTCTTGCGGCTTGAACGGATGACGGGCGCGCATGATGCGGATTGCATCGAGCGTCGTGTGATTACTTGCGGCCGCCGAGTAAAACTTCAGCGAGTCGCGCATGGTCTCCCAGCGCTCGCCAAGATCGCGAGTGAGCTCCACCATGTTGAAGCGGTCCGTCGACCGCGAAAAGGTCGTGCAAAATCCGCCGAAATCACTCTCGAATACGTTTTCGATACCCGTGAAACCGGCGGCGGCGAGCAGGCCGCCGTAGAGTCCGCTCTGCGCGGCGCGGCCATGATTCATGCGCTTGACCATCGAGCCGTATTGCGCGGCCATTAGGCCGGCGGCCTGAGTGCCTGCGATACCCATTGCATGTATAGCCTTGTCTTCCGATAAACCGAGGGCGGATGCGGCCGAGCTTGCAGCGGCGAACACGCCGACCGTGCCTCCGACGTGCCAGCCTTGCCCCAGATGCTCCGGTCCCATGCAGATGCCAACGCGCGGGCCGACCTCGTAGCCTGCCACCGCCGCCGTCATGAACCGCCGCCCGGGCATGCCCGGGCGCAGTTCCGAGATGGCGACGATCACCGGCAGCGTAAGGGCCCCCACGTGTATCGCGGCTTGACGATGGATGTCATCGATTTCGAAGCCTTGGACCAGCGCACCGTTGACCAGCGCCGCGTGGGGCGCAGAGACGCGCTTGTCGCTACCCCAAAGGCCACAGCGGTTGGTGGAATCGACCGTGCTGATGACGTCCATAAGGATGCGGCTATGCTCCTTGATGGAGCCGTAGATGCCGCATCCCAGCGAATCCAGCATGAGCAGCTTTATGCGCTGCCGTACTTCCTGCGGGATCCTGTCGTAGGTGAGCCCGGATACGAATTTTGCGATTTCTCTGTTATAGCGGTTATCCGCGAGCTGAGTCTGCTTGGAATGGTCTTGTTTATCTGCCGTGGCTAGGGTCATTGGTAACTCCTCGATGTGTGATCTAATTTTACCAGAGGTGTAGGGGCACTACCAAATACTGGATCGTGTTTCTTTATGTTAGGGAATCTAAGAGCGCGTAAGAAAATGTGGGTAGCGCAGGCGGCTCGCCTGCTCCGTGCGGCTTGCAGGCGAGGCGCCTGCGCTACAACAGCGTAACTATCGCACCGGGTATCGGCTCATTTTGTTACGCGCTCGAAGTCAACCAGCGCTCCAG
>JACQOI010000028.1 GCA_016202615.1 Betaproteobacteria bacterium | reverse complement strand
CGGCTCGTTCCTGATGACGCCGCACATCCTCGCCACCGCCATGGAATACGGCATTCCCGCGGTGTGGGTGGTGTGGAACAACTACGGCTACTGCTCGATCCGCGACATGCAGCTCGGCATGTTCGGCCAGGAATTGGCGACGAGCTTTCAGATCGACAAGACCCGCAACCTCTACAGCCCGGACTTCGTCATGCTCGCGCGCTCGTTCGGCGTCGAAGCCAAGCGCGTCGACCGAGCGAACGATCTCGAAGGCGTGCTCGAAACCGCGATCAAGGCCAACCAGCCGTACTTGGTGGAAGTCATGGTCGACCGCGACATCCGGCCGGTGGGCACCGGCACCTGGTCGCTGCCGCCGTTTCCGCACGCGGAGCCGAACTTCAGGAAACTCGCGGGACTCGACAAGTAAGGCTATCCACCGGACCGCCCGCTGGGAACGGCACTCTAAAGGGCATCGATAATCCTTTCAGCTTTTTAGAGGGCTTTGTTCAATTCGGAAAGTGGAACACCAGCGCCGGTTCCTCCATGCGGTCGCGCGGCTTGCGCCCGCGCTCCGCCATCGCGAGCGCGAACGGCGCGGTCTCGAGCAGAATCGCTGTCTGGTAATCGTTGAGCCTGAGCCCGGCGCGTTGTGCGGTGCGCAGCACGAAGTCGCGCGTCGCGGCGTCGAGATCGGCCGCCACCGGCTTGTTGCCTTTGGGCGTGAGCACCGGCTGCGGTGTGCCGGCAACGAGCTGCGGATGGCGCATGTGCCAGTCGGTCGCCTGTTGGTAGGCGTGGCCGGCGCGCAACACGGTCGCCTCATCGAACGGCCGCGCGATCACCTGCATACCCAGGGGCAGGCCGTTGCTATAGCCGCAGGGCACCTCGAGCGACGGGCCGCCGGTCACGTTCGCCGGCGTAAAGACGTTGGTTTTCCGCCAGAAATTGGCGGTCTTGTGCGCATCGAGCCGCGGCGCGGGGCCGAAGCCGGCGGCGAGCAGCACGTCGTATTTCTGATACAGCGGCTGTATCCCGGCGATGATGCGGCGGTGCTCGCGCGATGCCTGCACGTAATCCGAAGACTGGAACAGGCACGCGGGCAGTACTCGGCCGAGAAAATCGCGGCTGAAATCGCCGGGGCGCGACTTGAGGTTGTCGTAGTGGATCGAATAGATCTCGCTCTCGGCGATCACGACCTTGGTGTCGAACGAATCCTGCATCGGGCGCGTGCGGCAGTCTTCGACGCGCGCGCCGAGCTTTTTGAACACTTCGATCGCCTCGTCCATCGCGCGCGCAAGATCAGGATGCGCCGGCATGTCCTCCTCCCAGTGGTAGCGCAACGCGCCGATGCGCAGGCCCTTGATATCGCCAGTGAGCGCGCCGCGGTAGTTCGGGATTTCGCACGCAATGCTGCCCGCGTCCGTGGGGTCGTAGCCGGCGATCGCCTGCAGCAGGATCGCGCAGTCCTCCACCGTGCGCGTCATCGGCCCGCAATGGTCGAACGTAAACGAGTTCGGAATCACGCCGGCTCGGCTCACCAAGCCGGAAGTCGGCATCAGGCCGACGATGCCACAGAAAGACGCCGGCCCGCGGATTGAACCGCCGGTGTCGGAACCGAGCGAGGCGGGTATCAGTCCCGCTGCGAGCGCAGCGCCCGATCCGCTGCTTGATCCGCCGGTGAAATGCTCGAGGTGCCACGGGTTGCGCGCCGGCGGCCACGGCAGGTCGAACGACGGCCCGCCGTGCGCGAACTCGTGCGTCTGCAGCTTGCCGAGCAGCACCGCGCCCGCGTCGCGGAGCATGCGCATGGTGGTCGCGTCAGCGCCCGGGATATTGTCGATGCAGATTTTGGAGCCGCCGGACGTGAGAATGTCCTTGGTGTTGTAGATGTCTTTCAGCGCGAACGGAATACCGTGCAGCGGACCGCGGTAGCGCCCCGACATGATTTCAGCTTCGGCCTGGCGGGCCTGGCGGCGCGCGAGATCGGCGGTGACGGTGATGAACGCGTTAAGCTGCGGCTCGAGCGCTTCGACGCGCTTGAGCAGCGCATCGGTGTATTCGACCGGCGACAGCTTGCGCGTGCGAAGGAGTTGCTCGGCCTCGGCGATGGTGAGAAAGTGCAGTTCGTCGGTCATGGTTGCAAATACTCCTCCGTCGAATCTTTGTATTTTACTTGCGTTACCGCAAAAGTGCGTTTCAATACCCCGTTGAAAAAGGCGCGAGCAGGTGGAAAGCACTCTAGGAGTTTGTCGGACTTAGCCCTGACAAACTCCGAATGCAAAACCGGCGCCAGTGAAATTGCGGAAAAGGATAGCGGAGATGCGAATTTACGCGCGCTTTTCCCAAAATTCGACCGCTATTGATCCCTGCGTAAAGAATGTCCTATACTCTGGTCCGGAGGTGCACCATGAGGCCCACCGGAAGTCCAGAGGAATTGGAACGTCGTCGTCTG
>JACQOI010000359.1 GCA_016202615.1 Betaproteobacteria bacterium | reverse complement strand
CTTCGCTGATGCAACACCTGCTTAGCAAGGCGGTCAGTCCGGTCGCGCTGTCGCTCGGCGGCTGTCTGAACCAATGGGCCGCCATCGCTCGACACCTGGCCGAACCGCCGCGCAAGCGAACGATGCAACTTCACGGTTTGGGTTTGCTGCATGAATGAACGCAAAAATAAGGTTAGCGCTTATGCCCTTTCAGGGGGAGGATTGAGGTGGGGGTGGGGGTGAGCCAAACATGAAGAAGGGCGAGCCGGTGGCACCCAGACTGTCGATCATTGTGCCTTGCATCAACGAAGAGGCGATCATCGTCGCCGCGCTTGAGCACCTGCAGCCGTTGCGCCAGCACGGCGCTGAGGTAATCGTGGTTGACGGCGGAAGCAGCGATGGCAGCGCCGCACTCGCCGGGTTACTGGCCGACCGAACCCTGACCGCGCCACGCGGCCGCGCGTCGCAGATGAATGCCGGCGCTGCGGTCGCGCGCGGTGACGTGTTGTTCTTTCTGCACGCGGACTGCGTGTTGCCGCCCGACGCCGACCGATTGGTCATTGATGGTCTCGCCGCCAGCGGCAAGCGCTGGGGACGCTTCGATGTCAGGCTCGCCGGCGCGCATCCGCTGTTGCGCGTAATTGCGTTCATGATGAACTGGCGCTCGCGGCTGACCGGGATCGCCACCGGGGATCAGGCGATCTTCGTCACGCGCGAAGCATTCGCTGCGGTCGGCCGGTTTCCGGCGATCCCGTTGATGGAAGACATTGCGCTCTCGAAGCGCCTCAAGGCGCTGGGCGCGCCGCTCTGCCTGCGTGCGATCGTGGCGGCCTCGGGGCGCCGCTGGGAGCGCCACGGCGTGGTGCGCATGATGGTGCTGATGTGGCGGTTGCGCGTCGCTTATTTCCTTGGCGCCGACCCCGCCGAACTCGCGTTGCGTTATGACGGCACTCGCTTGCGTGACTGACACCCGCATCATCGTATTCGCCCGCGCATCCGAGCCGGGTGTAGCCAAGACGCGACTGATTCCGCTGCTGGGCGCCGAGCGAGCGGCAGCGCTGCAACGCATATTGATCGATCACGCGCTTTCGACCGCGCTTGCCGCCGGAATCGGCCCGGTCGAGTTGTGGTGCGCGCCCTCGGCACAGCACCCGCAGCTCGCGCAGTGCGCCGAACGTCACGGCGTCGGCGCCGCCAGTCAATGCGACGGCGATCTCGGCGCACGCATGCTGCACGCAGCGGTAACAGCGCTCGCCGTCACCCCGCATGTCATCATCATCGGAGCCGATTGCCCGGCGTTGACCGCTGCCGATTTGCAGCGCGTCGCAGCGGCGCTCGCCGATCGTTTCGATGCGGTGCTGATCCCCGCCGAAGACGGTGGTTACGTGCTGATCGGACTTCGATGCTGCGATGCGCGGC
This sequence comes from Betaproteobacteria bacterium, assembly GCA_016202615.1. Classification (GTDB taxonomy): domain Bacteria; phylum Pseudomonadota; class Gammaproteobacteria; order Burkholderiales; family SG8-41; genus PALSA-1004. Next base: position 4,803 of record JACQOI010000359.1, on the reverse strand, counting down.
TGTTCACGGACATCGCCTGGGGCGGCAATCAGGTCATGGCCGCCACGCGCGAGCGGCTCGCGGCGCTCGACTGGCGCTGGTGCGAGCTGCCGGCTTCCTGGGACGTCGACCGACCCGCCGATTTCGAGCGTCTCGCCGCAAGCGGGCTGATCCCGAATCTCGAACAATTCCTTGATTAACAGCAACATAGAGTCCCATCGCGCAAAACGCCGTTTGCCTTTTGCCGGGATTAAAAGGATAATAGATATTCTCGTAAGGGCTTGTTAACAAATGGTTTTAAAGCGTCGACGACGATTTTTCCAACCCCGCCCAGAGACCACGCTGCATGTCAGACTTGGCTAACCTACACGCGCTCAACAACACCTCCCCGCAACTTCCCGTTCACTGGTACTTCGATCCGCAGATCCACGCTCTTGAGCAGCGGGTGCTGTTCGAGCATGGCCCCGGTTATGTCGGCCACGAACTGATGGTGCCGAACCGCGGCGATTACCATGCGCTGGAATGGATGGGCAACGCAAAATCGCTGGTGCGCAACGACCGCGGCGTCGAAATGATCAGCAACGTTTGTCGCCATCGCCAGGCGATCATACTCAAGGGCCGCGGCAACCACAAAAACAGCATCGTCTGCCCGGTGCACCGCTGGACTTACGGGCTCGACGGCAAACTGCTGGGCGCGCCGCATTTTCCGCGCAATCCGTGCCTCGATCTTGCGCGCACCCCGCTGCAGAATTGGAACGGCCTGCTGTTCCAGGGCAAGCGCGAAATCGCGCGCGACCTCGCCAGGCTCGGGGTCAAGCACGATCTCGATTTCTCGGGCTTCATGCTCGACCGCGTGCAGATCGACGAATATGCGTGCAACTGGAAAACCTTCATCGAGGTCTACCTCGAGGACTATCACGTCGTGCCGTTCCACCCGGGACTGGGCAACTTTGTTTCGGTCGAGGATCTGCACTGGGAATTCGGCGACTGGTACTCCGTCCAGACCTGCGGCGTGAAACAGGGGCTCACCCGGCCAGGCACGCCGGTCTACCAGAAGTGGCACGAGGTGCTGTCGCGCTACAACGAAAGCCGCGAGCCGCCGCACGGTGCGATCTGGCTGACCTACTACCCCAACATCATGGTCGAATGGTACCCGCACGTGTTGGTGATCAGCATCATCGTGCCGCGCGGCCCCGAAGCTTGCACCAACGTAATCGAGTTCTACTACCCCGAGGACATCGTGCTGTTCGAGCGCGAGTTCGTGCAAGCCGAGCAGGCCGCGTACGAGGAAACCGCGCGCGAGGACGCCGAAATCTGCGAGCGCATGACCGAGGGCCGCCGCGCGTTGTATCTTCAGGGCAGCAACGAAACCGGCCCCTATCAGTCGCCGATGGAAGACGGCATGCTGCACTTCCACGAATTCCTGCGGCGCGAGCTCGGGCAGCACGTCGCGCCGCAATTGATTTGAAAGCGGGAACGCCAGGGCCGCATGAGAGCGGGCAAGCAAAGGAGCGTGACATGGTAGACATCAAGGCATTCCCCTATCTGTGCTTCGTCAGGTTCGACCTCGTGCACAAGGAGTTCGACCGCCAGTTCAACATCCACTTCGACGCTCATATCCAGGAACTGGCGGACCGGCCGGGCTACTCCACCGCCTGGCGCACGCGCGAGCTGCGCGGCGGCGACGACGAAGGCGTGATGGAACAGGAATACCAGCAGATTTACGCCATCAGCGATCCGGGGTTGTTCAAGTCCTTCCCGCAAAACCCGCCGCCGCCCGTCATGGAAAAGGAACCCTGGCGCCGCGATATCGGGAATTGGGGCCGGGTGTTTTACCGGGTGCTGTGCCTGATCGAAAAAGATGCCCGCGCCGGCCGCTGCTGGGCGCGCTGCGAAAGCAATTTCCGCGGCACGGCGGCGGAAGAAACCCAATTCCAGTCCGAGAGCGCGCAGCACCTGAAGCACGTGCTGGAACTGCCCGGCATCCACCGCGCTTGGCAACTGCAGCATGCCCCTCATCCCGCCCAGATCGGACCCGACCCGGTCGGCAATTACATGAATCTGTATGAAGCCGATGCCCCCGAGAATCTGTTCGACCCCAGCTTGGGCGAGGACCGGCTGCCGTTGAAGTCGGGACAGGAATTTGCCGGCCGGCATTTTGCGCGGCTGCTGCTGAAGGCGGAGCCGCAGCGCTGAGCGTCTCGACCCCGTTTAGGCGCCGGCCGCTGGAATTGCCGACACAAAATAGTTGAACTTTCACGCTGCTTATTTTGGGCGGAGATCAGCGATCGGCAGGCGGGTTTTACGTATGAGCAAACCGCCAGCGACCAGCATGGCTGCATTTGACAGAAATACGGTTGAGAACCCGAATGCCGCGCCCACGCTGCCGAAGACGACCGGAATCACCAGATGCGTGAAGTTATACGCGGTATGGAGCAGGCCCACTGATTCCGCCACGCGACTCGGCGGGGTCAGCACATAGAGCAACGACATCGACAACGGGTTGGAACAGCCGACCGCGAGCCCAAGCAGGAAAGCGATTGCGGCCAGCGCGTAGGGATTCGCCACGAATGGGAACAACACGAACGCAAAAGCCGCGCTAAAAACGGCATAAGTCAGAATCTCGGCTTCAGTCCGTCTTTTCATCAGGAACGGGATGGTGCTGCGGATCACAAAAGCGGCGGCCGCCAGTACCCCAAGTATGCTGCCTATGGCTGACGCCGAAATCCCGAGCGAGTGGCCGTAAATCGGGAAATAAAACTGAAATAAATGCTGAGCCGAGTGTATGACAGTCCCTGTAATAAAAACCGTGCGCAGATTCGGCATGCGCCAAAGTTCGATTACGCTGCCGTGCTTATCTCTTCCGGCATGCATGGCCGTTCTGGGCAGCAATCCCGGCTTGAACAACAATATCAGCATGGGCAGCACGTAAAACGATGCAAGCACCCAAAATACTTGCACCTGGCCGACGTGATCGATCGAGAATCCCGCGATAACCGGCCCGAAAAAATTGGCGACGGACCATCCCATGCTAAGCAAGGCATAGTTAGCGGCACGTTTTTCCGCGCCGCCGATGCCGCCTATGCTGGCCTCTATCGGAAGCGTGAACAATAGATGGGTCAATCCCAGTGCGATGCATGACACATAGAGCACAGTGATGCCCGGGAATAACGGCGGCAGGAGCAGTGCTACCCCCGTGCCGGCAACGCCTATGATCACGGGCAGCTTTGGCCCGACACGGTCTACAAATTTGCCAACCAAAATGGCCAGTAGCACCGGAAACACCGCATAGAGTGCCACCAATACGCCTATCGTGAACTGATTGGCGCCCAATTCCAGGGCATAGAGCGACACCGCAATCCGGCTGCCGTTATATCCCACCTGGCTCGTGACGCCCATCAAGATGATCAGGTATATCGTCACTTGCGAAAGTAGGTTAATGGGCGTGAAGGCGGTTGCGCGTGTGTCCGGCGCAAATCTTTTTTGCCACTGGAAAGTGGCTTGTCGTTCCGCTTATTTTAGCACCCGCGAGCCACCGCGCAGCCGGCGATCTCGGCACGCGGGCGGCTAATACTTTATAAGCGACATAAATGCAAAGCTTTTCCAACAACTGAGAAGCAACAGTTTATTGCCTCTTTTTTTGTTTTGGCGTTTAGCGTATCTTTTGATACCTTAGCGTCCTTAGCGTCCTTTGCGTTAAGCTTTTGCATGAGCTTCACCACCCTGATTTCAGCAGCCAAGCTTGCCGGGCACCTTGACGATCCACATTGGATCGTATTCGACTGCCGCCACGATCTCGTCGACACCGAAACAGGCCGCCGCGCGTATCTGCAATCGCACATTCCCGGCGCGCGCTTCGTGCATCTCGACGAGGATCTGTCAGGCCCCAGGACCGGAACCAACGGGCGTCATCCGCTGCCCGACCCGGCGCGCTTCTGCGCGCGGCTGGCCACGCTTAGCATGAACCATGATAAACAGGCGGTTGCGTACGATGCTTCCGGCGGTTGTTACGCGGCGCGCCTGTGGTGGGTGCTGCGCTGGCTGGGCCACGAGCGCGCGGCAGTGCTCGACGGCGGTTGGGACGCATGGCTTAAAGCCGGACTTCGAGTCACCGCACAACTGCCGGCAGTAACCCCCGGCTCCTTCAACGGCATCGCAGATGATAAAACAGTCGATGCAAGTTTCATCCTGAGTACGCTGGAGCAGCCACGGATTCGTCTAATCGATGCGCGCAGCCCCGACCGTTTCCGCGGCGAGAACGAGACGCTCGACCCGGTCGGCGGCCACATTCCCGGCGCGCTCAACCGCTTCTTCAGGCTCAACCTCGACGCCGACGGCTGCTTCAAGCCGGCCGCCGTACTCAGACAGGAATTTTCGGAGCTGCTCGGCAGCCGGCCGCCGGCGCAGGTCGTGCACCAGTGCGGCTCGGGCGTCACCGCCTGCCACAATTTGCTCGCGATGGAAATTGCGGGGCTTGCCGGATCGAAGCTTTACCCCGGCTCGTGGAGCGAATGGTGCAGCGACCCGCGCCGGCCGGTCGCGCGCTGACGCGCGCTCACTTCACGTCGAAAGCCCTCTAGGAGTTTGTCGGACTTGGGTCGGACAAACTCCTAATGCAAAACCGCCAGCATAAATAGGGGAGGAAAATGCCAAGGAAAACCTCATTTCCCGTCTGCTCGCGTGCTTTTGGGAGGGCTAGGAGTTTGTCGGACTTGCGGTCCGACAAACTCCTTAAGCAAAACGGGCTGCAAGATCCAGAAGAAAGTACTGATCCAATGGCCACCAAAGCCCCGCAAACTCGCGTCGGTGCGTGTAATGGAGCCT
>JACQOI010000331.1 GCA_016202615.1 Betaproteobacteria bacterium | reverse complement strand
GTCTTGGCCACGCACACCGGATAGTGGCCGCAGCCGTCTTCCTGCAGCTTCCTGATCTGGGCGCGAACCTTGGAATCGGCGGTGACGTCGCCCGCGCCGTAGATCTTGGTCGCAATAGTCTTGACCTTGTCCCACAGCGGCAGCGCGTCTTCGTAGACGTACTTGAAGTTAGCCGGCACTTTATCGATCAGATCCACCACCGTGCGCGCGACGTCGGCCGCGCCGGCGGCGCCGTCGGCCCAGTGCGTCGCCAGAATCACCGGCGCTTCGTGGTGCGCCATTTTCTTTTTCAGCAGCTCGATTTCGGCCGGCGTGTCGAACGTAAAATTGTTGATCGACACGACGCACGGCAGTCCATAGTGGTTGCGGATATTGTTGACGTGACGCTCGAGATTGGCGATGCCTTTCTCGAGTGCGGCGAGATTTTCCTTGTTGAGCTCCTTGAGGTCGACGCCGCCGTGATATTTCAGCGCACGAACCGTTGCCACGATCACCACCGCCGATGGCCGCAAGCCCGACTTGCGGCATTTGATGTCGATGAATTTCTCGGCGCCGAGATCGGCGCCGAAGCCGGCCTCGGTCACCACGTAGTCGGCGAGTTTCAACGCGGTTTGGGTCGCGATTACCGAGTTGCAGCCGTGCGCGATGTTCGCAAATGGACCGCCGTGGATGAACGCCGGGTTGTTCTCGAGCGTCTGAACCAGATTGGGCTTCAGCGCATCCTTAAGCAGCACCGTCATTGCGCCGTGCACATTGAGGTCCTTTGCCAGCACCGGCTTCTGGTCGCGCGTATAGCCGATTACGATATTGCCGAGCCGCGTTTTCAGGTCTTTGAGCGAATTTGACAGGCAGAAAATCGCCATCACTTCCGAGGCCACCACGATGTCGAAGCCGTCCTGGCGCGGGTAGCCGTTGCCCGCACCGCCGAGTCCGACCGTGATTTCGCGCAGCGCGCGGTCGTTCATGTCCATCACGCGCTTCCACGTAATGCGCCGCACGTCGATGCCGAGCGCATTGCTGTGGTGGATGTGGTTGTCGATCGCCGCGGCAAGCAGATTGTTCGCGAGCCCAATTGCGTTGAAGTCGCCGGTGAAGTGCAGATTGATGTCCTCCATCGGCACCACTTGCGCGTAACCACCGCCGGCGGCGCCCCCTTTCATGCCGAATACCGGCCCCAGCGATGGTTCGCGCAGGCAGATTACGGCTTTCTTGCCGAGCTTGTTGAGCGCATCGCCAAGACCAACCGTGGTCGTGGTCTTGCCCTCGCCGGCGGGGGTCGGGGTGACTGCGGTCACCAGTATCAATTTGCCATCAGGCTTGTGGTTCAGGCTGTCGACAAAGCCGAGCGAAACCTTGGCCTTGTAATGCCCGTACGGCTCGAGCTGATCCTCGGGAATGCCGAGTTTTTCGGCGATCCGGGCGACGCGCTGCAGCTTCGCCGCTTGCGCGATTTCGATGTCCGATAACGGCATGATGCTCCATCCTTCACAAATTTATGGAAACAGAAATTTGATTTCTGTTCTGCCGTGCTGGGGTGCGCGCGGCGAGAAAAATATAGCCGCGGCCGAAGCTTCTGGCCTTGACCGCAGTCAATTTTTCGGGTTTCTACTTACACTTCAATAGTTACATTATTTCAGCGTAGGTGCGCTTGCGCACCCATTGCCGAATGGTGCGCAAGCGCACCCTACTCCAATTAATGAGTTCTTGATTTGGAAATGCATTAAGCGATTTCGAGTGTCGTTAGCGCCTGGCCGCCGCCGTAGCTCGAGCGCGGCTTAAGCTCGCCGCCGCGCATCACTTTCACCGCGCAGTACTTGAACTCGGGGATCTTGCCGAACGGATCGAGCGCCGGGTTGGTGAGCAGATTCGCCGCCGCTTCGTAGTAGCAGAACGGGATGAACACCGCGCCGCGCGGCGTGCCGTCGTCGGCGCGCGCATAGAGCGAAATGATGCCGCGCCGCGACTCGACGGTGACCACGTCGCCGGGCCTGGCGCCGATCGCGTCCAGGTCGAGCGGATGCAATGACGCCACCGGCTCGGGTTCGATTGCGTCGAGCACCGCAGCGCGCCGCGTGATCGCGCCGGTATGCCAGTGCTCGAGCTGGCGGCCGGTGATCAATACGAACGGGAATTCCTTATCCGGTTGCTCGGCCGCCGGAATAATGTCGGCCGGCACCAGTTTCGCGCGTCCGCTCGGCGTCGGAAATTTGTCGATGAAGACCACCGGCTGCCCGGGATCCCCCTCATTCTCGCACGGATAAGTCACGCAGCTTTCCGCTTCGAGCCGCTCCCACGTGATGCCGGCGATCGAATTCATCGCTTTGCGCATCTCGTTGAACACGTCTTTGGCGCCGTCATAGTTCCAGTCGAGCCCGATACGGCGCGCAATCTCCTGGATAATCCACAGATCGGGTTTCGCCTCGCCCGGTGCGTCCAGCGCCTGGCGGCCGAGCTGCACCATGCGGTCGGTATTGGTGACCGTCCCGGTCTTCTCCGGCCATGCGGTCGCCGGCAGGATCACGTCGGCGTGATAACAGGTTTCGGTCAGAAAGATTTCCTGCACCACCAGCCAGTCAAGTTTGGCGAGCGCTGCGCGCGCATGTTGCGCATCAGGATCCGACATCGCCGGGTTTTCGCCCATGACATACATGCCGCGAATCTTGCCCTCGTGCACCGCGTTCATGATCTCGACCACGGTCAGCCCGGGCTTGGGATCGAGCGTCGCGCCCCACAGCTTCTCGAAGCGCGCACGTGCTTCGTCGTTGATGACGCGCTGATAATCGGGAAGAAACATCGGAATCAGTCCCGAGTCGGACGCTCCTTGCACGTTGTTCTGGCCGCGCAGCGGGTGCAGCCCGGTGCCGGGGCGGCCGATCTGCCCGGTCATCATGGCGAGCGCGATCAGGCAGCGCGCATTGTCGGTGCCGTGGATGTGCTGCGAAATGCCCATGCCCCACAGGATCATCGAGCCTTTCGACGTCGCATACAGGCGCGCAACTTCCTTGATAGTTGCGGCCGGAACGCCGCAGACCGGCGCCATTGCTTCCGGGCTGTAATTCGCGACATTCCTCTTCAACTCGTTGAATCCTATGGTGCGGTCGCGGATGAAGTCTTCTTTGACCAGGCCTTCGTGCACGATGGTGTGCATCATCGCGTTGAGCAGCGCAACGTCGGTATCGGGCTTGAACTGCAGGAAGTAAGTCGCGTGGCGCGAAAGATCCGAACCGCGCGGATCGGCGACGATCAGCCTGGTGCCGCGCTTGACCGCATTCTTGATCCAGGTGGCCGCAACCGGATGGTTGGAAGTCGGATTGGCGCCGATCAGCAAGACCACTTCCGCCTTCATTACGTCGCTGACCTGGTTCGACACCGCGCCCGAGTTCACGCCTTCCATCAGCGCCGCAACGCTCGAAGCGTGACACAGCCGCGTGCAGTGATCGACGTTGTTGCTGCCGAAGCCGGTGCGCACCAGCTTCTGGAACAGGTACGCCTCTTCGTTGCTGCCCTTGGCCGAACCGAAGCCCGCAAGCGCATGCTTGCCGTGCTGGTCGCGGATTTCCTTGAGCCTGCCGGCCGCGAGATCGAGCGCTTCGTCCCACGTCGCCTCACGGAAGTACTCGAGCGGGTTCGCGGGATCCATCTCGAAATCCGCCGCCTTCGGCACTCCGGGTTTGCGTACGAGCGGTTTCGTCAGACGCTGTTTGTGGTGCACGTAATCGAATCCATAGCGGCCCTTGACGCACAGCCGGCCGTGATTGGACGGCCCGTCGCGGCCGTCGACGTAAAGTATCTTGTTGTCCTTGACGTTGTAGGTGAGCTGACAGCCGACGCCGCAGTACGGGCACACCGAATGCACCTGCTTGTCGGGCTTTATCATGCCGGCGCCGCGCGCCGGCATCAGCGCGCCGGTCGGGCAGGCTTGCACGCATTCGCCGCATGCAACGCACGTCGAATCGCCCATGGCATCGTCGAGGTCGAATACGATTTTCGAATGCTCGCCGCGGAACGCGTAGCCGATCACGTCGTTGACCTGTTCTTCGCGGCACGCGCGCAGGCAGCGCGTGCATTGGATGCACGAATCGAGATTGACCGCGATGCCGTAATGCGACAGATCGGCATTGGGCTGATGCCGGGGCGCGAAACGCGGCTTGCCGATCTTCAGTTCGCCTGCCCAGTGATCGAGCTCGGAGTTGAGCGTGTGGCGCTCCCGAGGCATGTCGGAGAGCAGCAGCTCGAGCACCATTTTCTGCGACGCGACCGCGCGCGCGCTATGGGTCGCCACCTCCATGCCGGGCTCAGGTTTGCGGCAGCACGACGGCGCCAGCACGCGCTCATTCTTGATCTCGACCATGCACGCGCGGCAGTTGCCGTCGGGGCGCAGGCCTTCCTTGTAGCACAGGTGCGGAATGTCGATGCCGAAACGTTTTGCGGTCTGAAGGATGGTCTCGTTGGAAAAACCGGCGACGGTTTTTCCATTGAGCGTGAATTCGATGGTTTGCGGCGCGACTTCGACAGCTCTGGCAGGTGCGTTCATCGTTCATTCCTCAAGTGAACAAGTGAACGAGTGAGCGCGCTGCGCGCTCGTGAACGGGTAAGCGTGTAAAGCCCGCTCTTGCTGTTCCATAATTGTTCACCTGTTCACCCGTTCACCCGTTCACGCAATCTACTCTATTTCATGCCCAAAATGCCTGATCACGCAGCGAATTGGATTCGGCGCGGCCTGGCCAAGCCCGCATATCGATGCGTCCGCCATCGCGCCGGAAAGTTCCTCAAGCAGACCCTTGTCCCAGCGCGGACTTTGCATCAGACCCAGCGCCTTGACCGTGCCGACGCGGCACGGCGTGCACTGGCCGCATGACTCGTCGGCGAAGAATTTCATCAGGTTGCGCGCCGCCGCGCTCGCCTTGTCCTGATCCGACAGGATGATCATCGCAGCCGAGCCGATGAAACAGTCGTACGGCTGCAGCGTGTCGAAGTCGAGCGGGATGTCGCCCATCGCCGCAGGCAGGATGCCGCCTGAAGCTCCGCCCGGCAAATACGCGTAAAACTTGTGTCCCGGCAGCATGCCGCCGCAGTACTCATCGATCAGTTCCTTGACGGTGATGCCTGCCGGCGCAAGGTGCACGCCGGGTTTATTCACGCGTCCCGACACCGAGAACGAGCGCAGCCCCTTGCGGCCGTGACGGCCATGCCCGGCGAACCAGTCGGCGCCCTTTTCGAGAATATCGCGCACCCAGTAAAGCGTTTCCATGTTGTGCACCAACGTCGGATGACCAAACAGTCCGACTTGCGCGACGTAAGGCGGGCGCAGCCGCGGCATGCCGCGCTTGCCTTCGATCGATTCGATCATCGCCGACTCCTCGCCGCAGATGTAAGCGCCGGCGCCGCGCCGGAGGTAAATCGGCGGCAGCGGACAAGGTGGATTTTTCTGCAGCGCGGCGATCTCGCGCCCGAGAACCGCGCGGCAGCCTGCATATTCATCGCGCAAATAGATATAGACCTCGGACACCTGCGCCGTCCACGCCGCGATTACCGTGCCCTCGAGAAAACGGTGCGGGTCGCGCTCGAGATAGTAGCGATCCTTGAACGTCCCCGGCTCGCCTTCGTCGATATTGACCGCCAGCAGCCGCGGCCGGCGTTCGGCGCGCACGATGCGCCACTTGCGCCCGGCCGGGAACCCCGCGCCGCCCAGCCCGCGCAGGTCCGACGCTTCCATCGCCTTGAGTATGTCCTCGGCGTCGCGCTTGCCGGCGAGGCATTCGGCCGCGATATCATAGCCGCCTTTTTCGCGATACTCGCCGTAGGTCACGTATTTATCGATCGCGCATATCGTAGTCTTGGCGGCGAGCTGCGCTTTGACCTTGTCGACTGTCGCACGCGCGACCGGATTCTGGCCCAGCACCACCGCCGGCGCTTGTTCGCAGCGCCCGATGCACGGCGCCGGGATCACGCGCACACCGGGCCCCAGCGTCGCCCTGAGCTTTTCCAGCAGCGGCTGCGCGCCGGCAAGCTCGCATGACAAGGAATCGCACACGCGCACGGTCAGCGCAGGCGGCGCCCGCATTTCACCCTCGGGGCCTTCCTTGATCACGTCGAAATGGTGGTAGAACGTCGCGACCTCGTAGACTTCGGTTGTCGCGAGTTTCATCTCATGCGCGAGGGCGACGATGTGCGCCGCCGAAATATGGCCGTACTTATCCTGGATCTTGTGCAGGTGCTCGACCAGCAGATCGCGCCGGCGCGGCTCGTCACCGAGTAACGCGCGCACTTCGGCGAGCGCTTTGGCGTCGACTACACGGCCCTTGGGAGTGCCGCGCTTCTTTCTGCCGGAATTCGATGCGCCGGACGCGCGTGCTCCTGTACTTGGATCATGCATCACAAATTAGCGCAATACTGATTTGAGCAGCTTGCCCATCTCGGCCGGATTGCGCGTCACCTTGATGCCGCATTCCTCCATCACGGCGAGTTTTTCCGCCGCAGTTCCCCGGCCGCCGGAAATGATTGCGCCGGCGTGGCCCATGCGTTTTCCCGGCGGCGCGGTCACGCCCGCGATGAAGCCGACCACGGGTTTTTTCATGTTGGCCTTGATCCACCGCGCGCACTCTTCCTCGTCCGAGCCGCCGATCTCGCCGACCATGATCACCGCTTCGGTCTGCGCATCGTCGTTCAACATTTTCATGATGTCGATGTGCTTGAGTCCGTTGACCGGGTCGCCGC
>JACQOI010000336.1 GCA_016202615.1 Betaproteobacteria bacterium | reverse complement strand
TCGGCCGGGTGACTGAGATAGCTCGCACGGATGATCGGGGAATCGAGCGGGTCGCCGGAACGAAGGCGGATCTCGCCGCGACTCGATGGAGAGCCTTGGTAGATCGTAAAGGCGAAACCGTGTTCCTTCGGCAGCATGTCCATCATGCGCGTTGCGTTCAGCGCCGGGTTCGGGGGCAGCGCTGAGATCAGCACCACCTGCGCATCGGCGGTCTCGAGACGATCATCGGTGCGGAAGAACCCGCCCGCCGAACCGTAGCTCTCGGCCAGCGGCCCGCGCCGCGCGAGGGCATAGGCAATCCCGGCCTTCAGGGCACCCAGCGGCTCGACATGGCGGCGGGCGGTCACCGGATGGGAGCAAAGGTACCGGGGACGATAGCAGACGTGGTTTTGAAGATTTGCGCCAACGCCTGGCGACTCTACTAGCACGCGAATAGCATGGCGCGACAGCTCCTCTGCGGGACCGATGCCCGACAGCATAAGGAGTTGAGGAGACTTGACCGCGCCGGCCGATATGATCACCTCGCGCTCGGCTTCTATCCTCGTCGGCTCCCCACCGATCAAAACTTCGGCGCCGGTCGCGCGACCGTCTTCGATGGTGACCCGCAGCGCTGGCGCTCCGGTGATCACCGTCAGGTTCGGCCTGTCGAGGACCGGCCGGAGATAGGCTGCTGGAGCGCTCATGCGAACGCCGCGATCGACATTGATGTCGTAATATCCGAAACCTTCGACCGCGTTGCAGTTCAGGTCATCGAGCACCGGGAAGCCGGAGGCGGAGGCGGCCTCCAGGAACGCGTCGCAAATTTTCAGCCGCGGAGCGGCGGGGCGGATTTTCACCGGTCCGGACCCGCCATGCCAGGGCCCCTCCCCGCGAACATTCGCTTCTAACCGCTTGAAATACGGCAGCAGGTCGGAAAAGCCCCAGCCGTCGCATCCCATCTGCCGCCAAGCCTCGTACTCGCTGGAATGCCCACGGGTGTAGACCATTGCATTGATGCTGCTGGAGCCGCCGAGAACCTTGCCCGAGAGCCACACCATCTCCCGCCCATTCAATGCCGGGATCGGTTCGGTCACGAAATTCCAGTTGAAGCGGGCGGCGCTTGCCGCGATGAAGCCGGCCGCGGGAACGCGCAGGAGCCAACTGTTGTCGAGTCCTCCCGCTTCGACGACGACCACCCTGACGGTCGGATCTTCTGATAACCGGCTTGCTAGAACCGACCCGGAAGCGCCTCCGCCGAGCACCAGGTAATCGCAACCTCTTGGTGCCGAGGCGGTGCTTCGCCCGTCGAGAATCCTGCTGGAGCGTCTTGCAATTTGAAGGTGGCGAACGTGCCCGTGATTTGCTGGATGGCCCATGACGCGCATATTTCCGTTTATACGATACTACGTGATCCACCGGCACACAAGGAGACTTCCACCGGTTCGACCGTCAATTTGCTTACCTCCTTCGGGCGCTGGATTGCGTCAACCCGCCATCCACTACAATGACCTCTCCGGTCGTATACGTACTGGCATCCGAAGCCAGATATACAACCAGCGGGGCAATCTCGCTAAACTCACCCGGCCTCCCCAGCGGGATCCCTTCAGACCGTTTCTCCAAGGTTTCTTTGGTATGCCTCGTGACCAACGTTCCGGGGGCCACGGCATTAACGAGGATGTTGTACGGCGCCCACTCCAGGGCGAGCGCCCGGGTGAGCAAGACGAGCCCACCTTTGCTGGCACAATAAGCCGTGTGGTTGACGATCCCCTGAACCCCGGCCACGGAAGAGATATTAATGATTCTCCCGCTTCCTCGTCGGACCATGAAGGGCCCCACCGCCTTGCAGCAAAGGAAGGCCCCGGTCAGATTGGTATCGATCACGCCGCGCCACTCGTTCTCAGACATCTCCAGTAAAGGCTTATAAGACCGAACTACCGCATTATTGACAAGAATATCGATCCGTCCAAATTCCGAAACAATCTCTCTCACCACGCTTTCCACCTGAGCAAAATCAGTAACATCCAGAGGGATTGCCAATGCCTTCTTTCCCTTTTCCCTGATTTCTTCCGCCGTCTCTTGAATTTCAGATAAGGTCCGGGACGTCACCGCCACATCTGCCCCTGCTTCAGCAAGGGCGAGTGCGATCACCTTTCCCAAGTTCTTTCCGGCTCCGGTCACAAGGGCTACTTTGTCTTGCAATCTAAATTTGTCAAGGATTTCCATGTTCACTTCCTTACGCGCGGCGTCCGGCCGGTTACCAGCAGCCCGTACCAAGCGTTCACCTCGTAGCCCGCGAGACCGGACTCGAGGAACGTGGGCAGCTCAGGCATGGCCTGAGAGCGCTTGGTGGTTGTCACGGCGATCCCGCGCAGTTTGCCCGACTTCACGTGCGGCCCCACCGTCGAGATCGAGCCGAACAACAAGGACACCCGCCCGGCGATGAGATCCGTCAGCGCCGGGCTGCCGCCCTTGTACGGAATGTGCGCCATGTCGATGCCGGCCGCGATCTTGAGCAGCTCGGTGGCGAGGTGCGGGGGGCTGCCGCTGCCGACGGAGGCGTAGTTCACCTGGCCCGGCCGCGACTTCACCCAGGCGATGAATTCTTTCACCGTTTCCGCGGGCACCGACGGGTGGATCACCATCAATAAGGGCGTGCCGACCACCAGGCCCACCGGGGCGAAGTCGCGCTCGGTGTCGTACGGGAGCTTCTTTCTCACGCTGGGATTGACGGTGTAGCCAAAGGCCACGATCAGCAGCGTGTGCCCGTCGGGATCCGCCCGCGCCACGATCTCCGAGCCGACCACGCCGTTCGCGCCGCCGCGGTTGTCGACCACGAACGGCTGGCCGAGGTGCTCGGAGAGCTTCTCGGCGACGATGCGGCCGATGACGTCGTTCGTGCCGCCGGGCACGAACGGTACCACCAGCCGGATCGGTCGGCTGGGGTAGGCCGCGACCGACGTCGCAGTCTGGGCGACGCAGGCGCCAGCCGCCAGGAGGCCGGCAGCGACCGTCAGGATACGGACTGAGATGTGCATGCTGTTCCTCCCCATGAGAAATAGAAGGAAAATCAATGCGCCCGTCGCCGGCGTCCTGTGACTATGCAACGCTGCAGTGATGCTGGATCGATGCTCGGTGCGCCCGATGGCGCCCGAGCGGGGCTGCCCGCGCGTGCCCCACCGTCCGATCCACGTCGCCGGGGCGCTTCGCAACGAACGTTGCGGCAAAGTATGCAGTCCCCGGGCGCGCCAAGTCAAGCGCGCCCTGCGCACAGGGGATGTCGGGCCGGCTCTGCTTGTTCGACACCCTCAGGCGCAAAATAAACCGTCGCTTGGTATCTGCAACTATTGGTCGCGGATGCCGGCGTCCTTGATCAACTTGCCCATTCTGGTCATTTCAGATCTCATCTTGGCCGCAAGCTGCTCCGGGGAACTGCCGACGATTTCTACTCCAGAGTTGAAAAGCCGCTCTTTTACGTCTGCCCTGTTAAGCACTCTCACGATCTCCTGGTTCAGTCGATTGATGATGGTCGCAGGTGTTTTAGCCGGCGCAAACATGGCCGATATAATTCCCGATTCATAACCCGGCAAGCCCGACGCCGCCAGCGTGGGCAAACCCGGAGTCAGCGCGGACGGCGTGGCGCTGCCAACCGCCAACGCTCTTACTCCACCCGACTTGACATGCGGCGACGCCGAACCCGCGTCAGGGAACATAAGCTGAAGCTGGCCGCCGATTAAGGCGTAGAATGCCGCTGCAGGGCCTTTGTAAGCGACGCGCACGATATTGATGCCCGCCATGGACCTGAATAATTCCGCAGCGAGATGATTTGAAGAGCCTGCCAAACCCGAACCATAGTTGAGCTCTCCCGGCCTGGCTTTGGCCAAAGCGATCAACTCCCTGACGGTCTTTACCGGCAACGACGGATGTACGACAAGAATGTTAGGCGCACTTGTCGCCCACGTGACAGCCGAAAAATCTCTCGCCGGATCCCAGGCCACGTGGTCTCTCAAAAACGGCAAGAGCCAAAGGGTGGGGCCGTAGAAAAGCAGGGTATGCCCGTCAGGCGGCGCTTTGGCCACAGTTTCCGTTGCGATAATCCCGACTCGATTGTCGACTATCACCGGCTGGCCCAAGGGGCCTGAAATCCCTTGTGCCAGTAGACGCGCTATGAAATCGCTGGGACTTCCAGATTGAGAGGTGAAGATGCGTATGGGCTTGTTCGGAAAATCCTGGCCGGAGGTCATCCCCGCGCCAACAACCATCAACCCAACCGAGAATATCGATACAACAAAACGTGTCATTAACATAAATCCTCTTTGATAATAAAGTTGACCGACACCTTTTCAGGTTGTAACGACGTGCAGGGTAATGTGAGACGGATGCCCGGCATCGTGAAACACCTGCTGCACCGCGATACTGAAGTCGGACGCGCATGCCTCCTCGGGACTGACGGTCGAGTTGGCGTTGCGGCTGAAACGGGGAAAGTTGCTGCTGCTGATCTCAAGTCGCAGCGAGTGGCCGCGACGGAACGTGTAGGCCACATCCCACAGATCGACGGTCAGGGGGGTGATCTCGCCGGGGGTGAGCCACTCGGGCTTCTCCATGGAGTTGCGGTAGCGCGCCCGGATAATGCCGTCGGCGACCACAGCGCAGTAACCGCCCGGCTCCACATCCACCAGCTTGCCCGTAAAGTCGGTGTCCGGGGCACTGCTTGCCACCCACAGCGCAACCGTCACCGGTCCGGCAATGGTAAGGGGCTCGAGCAGGCGGGGGGAGGTGTAAACCAGCACATCGCCGCGCTCTTCTACCCGTGCTTGATCCTGAACCCCTCCCGGCCCGGAAACCGAGCGGTAGGTACGGCCGCCGACGGTGGGCACGGGATTCCCGGGATCATAAAGGTAGCTGTCAGCAGGCAGGTTGCCAGGCAGGTCGGACAACAGGACGCCGTTGCCGAAACGGGTGTTGGCCTGACCACCGCTGTGCAGATAGTAGCGCACCGGCGCATGGGGCGGAGGCCAGGCCTCCGTGTCCCGCCAGACGTTGTCGCCCATCAGGTAATAGCGAACACGCGGCTTGGACATGAGCGGCGTATCCCGGCCCATCAGCCAGTGGTCAAACCACTGCAGGACCAGGCCTGTCGTCAGCGCCGGGCCGCTGACGGCTTGCGGTCCGAATTCCCGGTCTCCGGCGGCGGACTTGCGGTTCCCCCCATAGGCCGCGTGATCCCAGGGGCCGATGATCATCCGGTGATTCTGGCGTACCAGATCGTTGGCGTGTGACTGCAAGCGCAGGTTCAGATCGAGATGGCCGCGCAGGAAGACATCGTACCAGCCGGCGATGTGCAGAACCGGTATCGTAATCTCGTCGGCGCGGCGGGCCACATCGATTGCCTTCCAGTATTCGTCATAAGCGGAATGCCGCAGCCATCCTCGCCAGAAGGGGGCCACGTCGTCGCGTAGAACAGGCATGTCGGTCAGGGGCAGGTGTCGCACCATCGGCCAGAGATCGGTAACCGCAGCAGTCAGTTCCTGCGTCAGGGCCTGCCTCTTGGCGGAATCCAGCTTCAGCCGGGCCAACGTGTCCCAGTTGTGGTTCAGAGCCCACGAAAGGTTGAATCCCAATTCCAGGGCGCCGCCGCTGTAAGTCCAGCCGTTGAAGTAGTTGGCGCCGGTCAGGTAGGCAACGGCCGCTTTGAGAGGAGGCGGCGAGCCTACGGTGGCCTGCAAAGCGGTGACTCCCATGTAGGATGAGCCGTAGATGCCTACCTGCCCATTGCTCCACGGCTGTCGGGCGGCCCATTCGATGGTGTCGTAGCCATCGGCCCCCTCGTTCACGAGGGGAGTCCACGTTCCCTGGGATTGAAAGCGTCCGCGGGTATCCTGAGCGACCACCACATAGCCCCGATCGACAGCAATCAACGGGTTGATCATCAACGCGCCAACGTTGGCGGCGTCCGACTTGTCGTACGGCGTACGGTAGACGAGCACGGGATGGACCGAATCATCGCTGGGACGGTACACGTCGGTGGCCAACGGCACGCCATCCCGCATGTTTACCATCACGTTTCGCTCGACCAGTATCGTGCCAGTCATGGTTCCCTGCCTCCTGCGCAGTGCGGCTTCGACCTAGGAGTTTGTCGGGCGTAGCCCCGACAAACTCCTAATGCAAAACCGGCTCCAGCAAAATTGCAGAAGAGGATAACAGATATGCAAATTTACCCGCGTTTTCCCCAATTCGACCGCCTATCAGCCTGTTGGGCTTGGCACTCCAAACAGGCTGCCGAAGTAAAGCCGCAGCCTAAATCCGGGCCGGATATCACATTATGAACGGTCAGCCGGTTTTGCTTTTAGCAGCCTGTTGGACTTAGCAGTCCAACAGGCTGCTAGTGGACACTTTCCGAAATAATTCCAGTCGCTCAGGCGTTCAGAAAGATCTCCTGCAGGCGCTTGCGGTCCCGCGTCTCCCCCAGGGCGAACATCAGGAGCAGCCGCGCTTTCCGCGGCTTGAGATCCTCGGCCATGATGGCGCCGGCGTCCCTCAGGGACTTGCCTCCGCCCAGCGACCCGTAGATCGGATACACCTGGCCATAGGGAAGATTGGTCGTGAGCACGACCGCGATGCCGGCCTTCAAGGCCTGCAAAATAGCGTTATGCAGGGCCGCATTCACGTTCCCCGTGTTGACCCCCTGGATCACGATGCCTGAGACGCCGGTGTCGATACAAGTCTTCACAAAGCGGCCATCGGATTCGGAATACATCATCACGATCTCGACGCGCGGGTCGAGCTTCTCGAGCGAGAAGTGCGGGCGGCGCAGCGGCTTTCGATAGAAGCGCACCGTGTCGTAGTACGCGTTGCCGAGCAGACCGTGGTCGCCGGACATGTACGCCTCCACGGAATTGGCGTGCCGCTTTACCGCATCACGGGCGGCGTGGATCTGGTCGTTGAGGCACACCAGCACACCCATGTCCCTCGCCGCGGACGCGGCCGCCACCCGCGTGGCGCCGAGGATGTTTCGGGGTCCGTCGGTATCCCAGATCGACGCGTTGCGCGCGGCGCCGGTGAAGACGACGGGGCGGGTCTCGGCC
Organism: Betaproteobacteria bacterium; assembly: GCA_016202615.1. Classification (GTDB taxonomy): domain Bacteria; phylum Pseudomonadota; class Gammaproteobacteria; order Burkholderiales; family SG8-41; genus PALSA-1004. The sequence goes on along the minus strand of JACQOI010000336.1, from coordinate 844 downwards.
AGGGCCAGGTCCACGAAATAAGCCGCTTCGTCCAGCAATCCGGTGCCGTGCGTCACCACGATCCCGGCCAGGTCCGGGTCGCCATCAAAGATGGCCCGCAGGCGGCGAACCAGCGGGGTCCAGGTGCTGGGGCCCATGGCCGTGCTCTCAACGCGCGAGAACTCCTCCACCTCGACACGGGCCACGCCGCCCAGTCCCGGTACGGCGGTAGCGAGATCCGCGCCGCTGAGGGCAGGCACGGCCCCGCCCGTGTTCGGGTCCACCTTCATGCAGATGGTCCCGCCCGTGCTGACCATTTTCACCCGCGGCAGTACCCCGGTCATCATGACCTTTCCCCCGCAGCGATAGCGCCCGCCACCACTACCGGTTTGAAATCATCGCGGCGGCCTTCTCCCCGATCATCAGCGCCACGGCATGCATCGCGGCATTTGGGATCCTTGGCACGATCGATGTGTCCGCCACCCTGAGGCCATCAATCCCGCGCACCCGAAGCTGCGGGTCGACCACGGCATCCTCGTGACGACCCATCGCGCAACTCCCGGACTGGTGATAGGCGGTGCCCGCATTGCGCCTGATCTCGGCTTCGAGATCGTCGTCGGTGACCGAATCGCCCGGCGAAATCTCGCGCTCGATGAACCGCGCGATCACCGGCATGCGCATCATCTGCCGCATGATCCGGACCGCCCTGGCCAACACCGGCATGTCGGCCGGGTGACTGAGATAGCTCGCACGGATGATCGGGGAATCGAGCGGGTCGCCGGAACGAAGGCGGATCTCGCCGCGACTCGATGGAGAGCCTTGGTAGATCGTAAAGGCGAAACCGTGTTCCTTCGGCAGCATGTCC
>JACQOI010000319.1 GCA_016202615.1 Betaproteobacteria bacterium | reverse complement strand
GGCAATCGGCTCAAGGGAAAGGTCGCCCTGATCACGGGCGCGAGCAACGGGCAGGGCTCGGTCGAGGCGGAACTGTTCGCACGCGAGGGCGCGCGCGTGGTGTTGACCGACGTCGACGATGCGCCGGGCAAGGCGATGGCGGCGAAGATCAACAAGCAGGGCGGCGCTGCGGTCTATGTCGGGCTCGACGTGACGGATGTCAAACAATGGAACAAAGCGATTGCCAAAGTGCGGCGCGAGTTCGGCGCTTTGCATATCCTCGTCAATAATGCCGGCATCGTCGGCCGCGTCGGCATTATGGATGTTTCCATGTCCGACTGGTATCGTACGATCGACATCAACTTGACCGGGCCTTTGCTCGGCATGCGGGCGGCTGCGCCTTTGATCCGCGACTCCGGCGGCGGCGCGATCGTCAATATCGCATCGACCGCTGCGATAACCGGCCATTGGGGCGCGGCTTACGTGGCAAGCAAATCGGGTTTGCGCGGCATCACCAAAACTGCGGCGCTCGAATTTCTCGATTGGGGAATACGCGCCAATTCCGTGCATCCCGCGCAAGTCGAGGAGACGAAAATGCAGGACAGTGCGGCCCCGGGCTATCGAGAGGCAAACGAACGCGTGATTCCTTTCGGGCGCGCGGCCAGGCCGGAGGAAATCGCGCAAGCGGTGATCTTTCTGGCCTCCGACGAATCGAGCTACATCACGGGCAGCGAAATCGTGGTGGACTGCGGTTACACCTCTTTCGCGCTCGCGCGCTTGCGCAAGCAGTTGCAGAAAGAATACGCCGCGCGCGCAAAGCCGGCGGCTCGTCGTGCGGGTGCCCGCCGGTAGCCGTTCTCCGGACGCTGGCTCGCACGGTTGCCGAGGACGAGTTTAGCAACGGGTATCCGGGTCCCGGTCACTGAGGCGCAGATGCTGCTGCTTGCCCACCGCGGCTATCATGCTGACACCGCCGAAAACACCATGCCGGCGTTCGAGGCAGCGGTCAAACTCGGCGTCGACGGCATCGAGACCGACGTCAGGTTGAGCAGCGACGGCCTGCCGGTCATCATTCACGAGCGCCTCACGCCGCACCAGCGCGCGGTCGCCGGACTGACGCGGCGCGAACTCGAGCGCGATCTCGGTCATCCGGTGCCGGTGCTGGCCGAAATACTCGACGCATTCCCCGATGTGCTGTGGAACGTCGAAATCAAGAATCCGGAAGCCTTGCCGGCCGCGTTGCCGGTGCTCATGCAATTCCGGCATACGCGCCGGCTGCTGCTGACCTCGTTCCGGCATGACGTCGTGATCGCGGCGGCGCGTGAGATTGAAATCGAGTGCGGGCTGTTGCTCGCGCACCGGCCGCTCGATGCGGCGGCGATCATCGCCGGCTGCATCAATGAGCGCCGCATCCGCGCGATCGTATGGGATTACAATATCGTCGATGAGGCCGCGCTGCGTACGGTCACGGTCAACGGTTGGAGCAACTACGTTTACGGCGCGTTGACGCACGCAGAGCATCAGCACTGCGCCGGCCTCGGCCTTGCCGGTTTGATCACCGATTATCCGCTGCATGTGCTTGGTCGCCAAGCACATGTGGGTGAGGCGGGAGGGGTGAGGAGTGAGGGGTAAGCACGCCGACGCGCGAATGTTGAATGGTGAGTTTTAAGTGATGAATTAAAATCCTGAATTGACCGACCGCGACCGGTGGAAGCGAGCCTGAACGTTCAACACTCAACATTCAAAACTCAACACTATTTCTGATGTCTTTCATACTCGCACTCGATCAGGGCACGACCAGCTCGCGCGCGATCGTGTTCGATCACGCCGGCACGATCAAGGCGGTTGCGCAGAAGGAATTCCGCCGCATTCCTGATGAACGCGCTCTTTTTCATTTGACGATCTCCTTCACTATACTACGTTCGACAGCGCATCGGATAAATATTGATATTATAACTCGTATCAATAGTGTGCGAAAACGATGCAAGATGGAGTCCCGGTTTCCACGATCCGACCGGTAGATGTCAGCTTTCCGGTCTTATGGTCAATTCGGAAGACGACGATGGAATCGCTATATTGGTTCGCCACATACAAGAGGTTCCCGCTTGGGTCAAGGGCGAAGAAACGCGGCCACTCACCTTGGGTCGCCTCCCAGCAAATGGGGTCAAGCATCCCGGTACTCTGGTCAACGGAGAAAATCACAATGCTATTGTGTCCGCGGTTTGATCCATAAACGAAATTGCCCGACGGCGCGACGGCAATTTCGGCGCCGGTATTGTCGCCTGTGAAAGTGGTCGGCGTCGTAGGTATCACTTGAACAGGCCTAAGCTCGCCGCGATCGGAATCCCAGTTATATGCGGTTACAGTGGAATCCAGTTCATTGATGACATAGGTAAGAGGCTTAGTTGGATGAAAGGCTACATGACGAGGTCCTGCCCCGTAGCGACTCTTTACGGACAGACGATCATTTGCCACGAGCTTGCCGCTTGAGGTATCAAGCCGATATACATGAACCTTATCAACGCCTTTGTCAGGCGCCACGATAAAACGGCCGGTGATGTCGAATAGAACTTGATGAGGATGTGGGCCTTTTTGTTCAAACCGGTAAGGCCCGGGTTCGCCCGGTGGTACAACCATATCGCTGAAGGGAGCCAGAGAACCATCTTTATTAATCGGAAAAACGGCTACACCAGGTCCATTGGCTAAGACGACGTAACAGTTGGTCGGGTTGATGGTCAGGTGCGGTGAATTGTTGCCGCCAGTCGGTTGGCTATTCCGAAATTCCAGTCTGCCGGTTTGTTTATCGATCGAGTATGCGCTGATCTCCGCGCTGATGCCGTGGGCTGCGTAGAGGAATCTGTGCCGACGATCCAATGACAAGAATCCCGGGTTAGGAATGGCGTCAAACACCTGAATTAACGTCCAAGCGCCGGTTAATTGATCAATCCGGTACACGCTAATGCCTTTGCCGTGGCCATCGCGTTCCTTCACCGCGTTCCTGCTGGTGGTAAAAGATCCAATATAGGCAAACATCGGAAAGAACCTCTGCGGGGTCAAGCTGCCAAGAGCTGTGGCAGCTCATTGATGTGGCACTTCCAAAAATTCGTCATTTCGAGCTTGACCCGGAACTCAGATGCCTGATTCGACTGGATATTTGCCCTCGCGGGAATGACGATAATTGAATTTTTGGGGCGTACCGATTAAGTATGCTATATTAAATTATAAGATTCTACGTTATTAATGTGCGAGTTTGTTTTTCGCCCGCATCCCGTTTTTCACTCGCGGCACGAGCGTCCCCGTCAGATCAAGGCTACAGCCGTATTTGGCCAAGGAGGGAAACATGATGTGCAAGTTGTTACGTTGTTGGTTGGTCGCGCTGGTCACGGCGTCATGCTCGTTCGGAGTGCACGCAGCCGCAGCCGAACAATACCCAGTAAGATCGATACGGCTGGTGGTGCCGTACCCCGCGGGTGGCGGTACGGACATCACGAGCCGCCTCATCGCGCCGCGGCTCGCCGAGAGCATGGGGCAGCAGGTGGTGGTCGACAACCGTCCAGGAGCGGACAGCATCATCGGCACGGAGATAGTCGCGAAAGCCGCGCCTGACGGCTACACCATCATGATGGCGACGATGGCGTTCGGAGCAAACCCCGCGTTGTACAGCAAGCTTCCGTACGATTCGCAAAAGGATTTTGTGCCGGCAACCCTGGTCGCCATCGTGCCGATGGTGCTCACGGTGCACCCGTCTGTTCCGGCGCGGTCCGTAAGAGCGCTTATCGCGCTTGCAAAGGCGCGGCCCGGCAGTCTAAACGTTGCTTCCGGCGGCCCCGGCAGCGCGAACCAGCTGGCCGCCGAGTTGTTCAAGAGCATGACGGCCACCAACATGGTGAACGTGCAGTACAAGGGGGGGGCGTTACAGGTCGTCGCGTTGCTCAGCGGTGAAGTCTCGATGGGGTTCTCGACCATCTCGTCAGCGTTGCCGCACTATAGGTCGGGCAAGCTTATTCCTCTGAGCATCACTACCTCCAAACGCAATTCCGTCTTGCCCGAAGTGCCGACGGTCGCGGAATCCGGTGTACCCGGCTACGAATTCTTCGAGTGGCAGGGCGTAGTGGTGCCCGCCGGCACGCCGAAAATGGTGGTCGACAAACTCTATAAGGAAGTCATCAAGGCGTTGGCCAATCCCGACGTCAAAGAGCGCATCGTCGGGCTAGGTATGGAAGTGATGGGCAGCACTCCGCAGCAACTCGCCGCCCACATCGATGCTGAGGTCGTAAGGTGGAAGAAAGTGACGAAGGAAGCCGGGATCAAGGCCGACTGATGCCTTGCGCCAGCGGGATATCGTTGCTTAACGGTAACTATTCAAGCTACTCCGCTGACCCACAAGCCCACCCTGTTGCCTCATTTAAAAATCTGAGTAAAACGTATTGTTGACAACAGCGGAGTCCGAGATGAAACTGTGAGCAGAACCATGCTTCTTTTTGATGACTCTTTATCTTTAAAACGATGGTGATTTCTCCAAGAACGTAAACCTATTATGCGCACCGCTTTGTTGTTCATAATGACGTTGTTCGGAGCTACGCTGTGCTTTGGCGCCGAAGTTTATCCCAGCAAGGCGGTGCGCGTGATAGTGCCCTTCACGCCCGGCGGTAGCAGCGATTTGACCGCTCGAGTGATTTCGCAGCAACTATCGGAACAGCTCGGGAAATCGTTCGTTGTCGATAATCGCCCAGGCGCAACCGGTACCATCGGTACCGGGATCGTCGCCAAATCAGCGCCGGATGGGTATACGCTGCTCCTGGCCGATACTAGTACCACAATGATGCCTAGCTTGTACAAGTCGCTTTCGTTTGACGTTGCCCAGGATTTCACCCCCATTAGCCAGATTATCCGTAGCCCACAGGTGTACGTGGTCAATCCCTCACTTAATGTCAATACGCTTAAAGAATTCATCGCGCTCGCGCAGGCCAATCCCGGAAAATTTAGCTACGCGTCAGCTGGCGCCGGTAGCTCACCTCACTTAATGATTGAACTTTTTAAGAAAGCGGCCAATGTCAACATCGCGCACATCCCGTACAAAGGGAGTGGCCCGGCGATGGCTGCGGTGCTCGGCGGCGAAGTTGCGATGTCGACCGCCGGTATTGCCACCGTGCTCCCATACGTCAACAGTGGCAAGGTACGCGCTTTGGCGATTACGACTGACGGCAAGCGTTCGCCCTTGATGCCCACGGTGCCATCGATGGGTGAAGCAGGCCTATCGGGCATGACAATTTATGCCTGGCATGGCTTGGTCGGCCCCGTGGGAATGCGGAAGGAGGTTGTCAACAAGCTGCATTCTGAAGTCGTTAAGGCCATTGCGGTACCGTCCATGAAGGAGCGGTTTATCGCACAGGGCGGTGAACTGGTGGGCAGCAGCCCGGAAGAGCTTTCCAAGCTTATCCGCGCCGATCTTCAACGCTGGGCCGAGGTCGTCAAGTCGGCTGGCATTACGCTCGAGTAAAGAAGCCCGCCGCAAGCGGCGGGGCCTTAAAACCTAAAACAACTCCAACTGCGGATCGGGCTCCTCATGATGACGCCGAACTGTACTGCCGTATCACTTCCGCCGTGACGTCATCTCCTCCCGTGCGGGCAAAATATCCGTCTTCTCACAACTCACCACCCCCCAGTCGCCGCTTCACCCAAGGAAACTCCCGAAATACCGCCTACGCACTTTCGCTCTTCAACCGCCCCACCACTTGCGCAATCGCATAGCGCGGCGCAAACGAACAGAAAATGTGCACATGGTCCACACTGACCTCCAACTCTATGGTAATGTCATGCGCCTGAGCTATCTCTCGAAACAGCTCCTCTACGCGCTTCGCCAACTCCCCCCTCAGCAGCCCCTTGCGATACTTGGGCGACCACAACAAGTGGTACGCCGTATCATAGGCCGAATGGACAGTTCGTCTCCACACCATCCGACCATTCTAATCACCCCTTCATCTTGGGGCAGGCATCGAGCCTACCCCAAGATTTTTGCTGAGGCAATTCGCAACGTCGCGATAATCAGCAAGACCGCGTAGAATCATGACTCACACCGCCACCAAAGTATTAACTACTGGTGGGACAGTGCCCAAGCGAAACAAATACGACGTTTGTAGATGCTTTCTGCAAGTAAATTCAGAGGTGGCGTATGTCTATGCAGACAACACAAAAATTAGCTGAGTATGTATGTTCCACAAAGTATGATGACTTCGATTCGGAAGTGATAAACAGGGCCAAAGTTTTATGCCTGAGTAGTCTTGGTGCAGCCGTTTGGGGATCGAGATTGCGTGCTGGTCAGATATTAGCTACGTACGTAAAAGACACTGGTGCTACTCCAGAGGCAGGGGTCATCGGTGCAGGTTTTCGTACTTCAGCGGAGCTAGCATCTCTAGCGAATGGTACCGCCAACCATTCTACGGAGCTTGAGGATGTCAGTCACCCGGGGGCGATCTATACCTGCCAAATTATCCCAGCAGTTTTTGCGCTTGGCGAAAAGCTGCAGGCTCCCGGGAAGACGATTCTCGAGGGCTTCATCTTAGGGCACGAAGTGCAGTCGAGGATGGGCATGAAGTGCCCTCATGGACGAGGTTGGCAACACGCTTCTCACTTGGGCACCATAGGTGTAGCCGCGGGCGCCGCTAAAATGCTGAGACTCGGGGTGGAAGAAACAACGAATGCATTATCCATTGCGGCCTCCCTCGGTAGCGGGCTTGTGCGTCAAACGGGCACCGAAGCTCATCTGTTTGAAGCCGGAGCCGCCGGCGGGAACGGTATTGCCGCTGCGATGCTAGCGAAACATGGGCTAAACGGTAACCCAAACATTATGGAAGGGAATGGTGGTATTGGGATGCTTTGGCGGGCAAACCTGAGCTTGATTTCGAGTTCGGGCAAGGTAAAGATCTCCGCGTCATGGCCGTCGGGCTCAAAAAATACCCATGTTGTGGCCTTTTGCAGAGAATTATTGATAGTGTTGTCGCACTCGTTCACGACCATGACATTTCCTGCGACGACGTGCAGAGTGTCGAAGTTCAAATAAGCTCCACATTCCCCGACATCATCAGATACCCCGAACCTACCAATGGGGACGAGGCGAAATTCAGTTTGCCACATAGCGTTGCAGCCGCTTTGCTACGGGAAAAGAACTTCTTGTTTGACGCGTTTACTGACGAGAAGGTCAAAGATCCGAGATTTAAAGAACAGTGGGGTAAGGTAAAGGCAATAGTGCGCCCGGAATTTGGCACGGGCATTATGGAAGGAAATAACCCGATAACCATTAAACTTAAGGATGGCGCAGAGTATAAGAAAGTTTGTAACACAGCCCACGGTGATGCTGCGGATCCGCTTACCAATGACGAAGTAGTGCAGAGATACATGCAGTGTGTTCAGGGCATTCTCGCTGATGAGGACGCGGCACGGAGTGCTAAATTAACTTTGGCATTAGATCGTCTGCATAATATATCTGAGCTAATGCGCATTCTTACGTTTCCGTCCACGCGGTGATCTTCCTAACCAGATTGAGAGCTCCGATGATCTCGTGGTGAGCTGCTTTGAGACCATTATTGTACGCAATGCTGGTAACGACTCTGGCGATTAACTCGCCGCTACGCACTTAAGCCACCGCTGTTCCGCATTTTCGAGAGTTTGAACACCGTCGACCGAATGCTGCTCGCGATCCATCCGCGTGGTTTGCCCTGCAGCAATAAGCTGGCAAACGTCTATTCAACCGGATTGGTGAAGCGGATGTGGTGCCAGCGCTCGGCCAGAAAGTCACAGAAGCTCGGCTAAGCGACCCTTGATTTTGGTCCGACACTCGGCTGCATTGGCATGCTTGGGCGCGAGACCTGCGCGAGCGTAGGCACGATTTTGTTCATAGTCGCTACACCTGGTCAGGGAAGGTGAGGAAGGTAGTGAGTGCCGAGACGTCCTCCACTTTGTCCAGCCCCAGGGTCATCTCCGCTATCTGCGTGACGCGCGCGTGCGAAAACGTGCCGGCGAAGTCCATGCAGTCCAAGTACTTCTTCATCACATCGTCGGTGCCAAAGCGCTGATCGGGGTCACCCCTCGCGCTGTGGCAAAGCTTAGTGTAGCTCTTGCCATCCTTCGTTGTGATCGTCACCGGGCTATCGAAACAATCGAAGTAGCCATCTGGCCACTCCGGATGGACGGTTACCTTTACTTTCTTGCGCGCTTCCCGCCAGCGCGGGTTCCGCGCCTTATCGGTCGTGAAGCTGGGCAGGAATACTTTTTTGTCGAAGAAGCAGGCTACGCTGCAGTGGGCAAAGCTGAAACGGGTTTCCTCCGCCGTCTCTGGCTGGTCATATTTTAAGCTGTGCGAAGCCGTATAGTTGATCCCGTGCTCGATGCTGGCGACGTCGTCCCACGCGATGTTGTGCTCGGCAATGAGGTCGAGCACCCCGTCGATATTTCGTTGGGTGCCGTAGCAGCTGGAGTATTTCTTTATACCGACCCGCATCAGGCGGTAACCGTCGCCAAGCGGCAGGTCGAATTCAGGGCAGTCTGACCACATGTCGCCGAATCCGTCCTTCCCTTCGAGGATGGTCGGGCTTCCCGTGTACCCCAGCGCGGCCAGTTCAGCGGCACAGATGCCATTCCTTCCCGTAAAGCCGGCCTCGACGAGGTGAGCGCCGGTGCCGCCCTGCCTCCTGAGGCCGGTAGCCTGCGAGGCGGCGATACTCAGTGCCGACGTCGTCTGCTTTACGTTCAGCCGGAGCATCTTGGCCGCCGCCGCCGCATTGCCGATGGCGGACAAAGCGGCGTAGCTAGCCCTACCCTTTCCGACCGCGGTTAGGAAAGCCAACCCGAGCTTGGCCGCCACTTCATATCCTATAACGAGAGCCTCGATGACGTCCCTGCCCGAGAGCTTGAGCTTCTCGCCCATGGCAAAGACCGTGGGCCAGTGGCCACACGAGTACATCGCCTCGGGGAAGCTATCGTCTTCCAACTCCGTCGCGTGCGCCGAGTTGCCGTTGGCGAGGGCCGCGTAGTCGACGCAGGTACGAAAGCCTGCCCCGAAGACTCCAACCTCCGGATGCCCGCCTTTCCCCTTTACGTACAGGGTGACCTTGCGGCCAAAATCCATGGCCGATCCGGCAATGTTCACTCCCAGGTGGCTAAGGGCCAGAATCTTACTGTAGTTGACCACCTCGGATGGCAGGTCTTTGTAGCCTGTCTTGCAGACAAACTCCGCGATCTCTCTCGTCGTCTTGGCACCCATGGCATTACTCCTCTTCAGAACTTGTTGGTCCCGACGTCCTTGACCGAAGCCTGGAGGCAACGCGCCCGGTCGTTGCGGGTGCGCCCCTGCGTCGAGCCCGGCCGCACCCAGTTGGCCGCCTGGTAGCAGGTGCACCGGACGCTCGCGGTCCACGAAGGTCTCCATCGCGTAAATCGGATGTCCATACTTGCGCTGCCAGTCGGCGCAAACGCGTCGGGCCAAAGTCGCGAGCAGGTGGCTGGCCAAGTGCGGCACCTCGACCCAGGGAAACACCAGAAAGCGCGTGTTGTTGGTCAACAACCCCACGTTCGCTTTCCGTGCGCCGCGATCCCAGCCGATCCAGGCGTCGCGCGCCGCACACTTCCACACCACCGAGCCGAACAGCGCGCAGCCCACCGGCCGTCCCGCGCGGTCGCGTACCAGATACCGCATGTTCTCGCCCACCGTGTTGCGGTGGCCTAAGTAGTGATAACGGCCCAGCAGGCAGTTGAACAACCGTAGGTCTTCCGAACCAGATTCGACAACACTCACGGCAACAGGCCGCAGCTCACGCAACGCGCCGCGGATGGGCGCAGTCGCATGAGCCACCAGGGGCGCGTGGCGATTTCGCAACCCGTTGGACGACGGTCGGCGGCGCTCCGGCAGCCAGATGTGGCCGCCTCGCTCCAGCTTCAGAAGCAGCGTGCGAGCGGCCATATCCTTGATGCGGCCGCGTGCGTTGCGCCAGTCCCACCGGCAGCAAAGCTCTTCGCTGAGCCGGGTTCTGCCCCAGTCCCGATGTTCAGCCACGAGCCCTTGGATCAGTCCGATATCCTCGGCGCTCAGTTCCCGACCTTGTATTACCATGACACCTGTCATGCTTCACACAGTACAACATGATCGCGTCCGAGTCCCGCAGAAAAAGAATTTCTCTCCCTTGCCTTGACACGGGGCGGGGGACGATAGAGTATCATCCTGGTGGTGGTATCCTGGTGATGGCTACCTGAATAGTTACCGGTCACGAACGACGACACAGCGATGAATCGAACAGCGACGCTTTGCGCGGCGCTTGCAGGCCTAACGTACGAGCGCATCCCGCAGCGCGTCACCGAGCGCGCGAAGGATCTCGTGCTCGACCATCTCGGCGTTGCGCTGTACGCGAGTCCGCTGCCGTGGTCGCAGATGGTGCGTGAGCACGTGCTCGCGCAGGGCGATCGCGCAGAAAGCACGGTCTATGGATACGGCGCTGCGCTGCCCCGCAATGCGGCGCTCGCGAATGCCACTGCCGCGCATGGCATCGAGCTCGACGACACGCACGATGAATCGATGAGCCACCCGGGCGCGGTTGTCATTCCTGTCGCGCTCGCATTGGCTGAAGCGCGGAAGCTGGATGGACGCGAGTTGCTCGCTGCGATCGTCGCAGGCTATGAAGCTCAATGCCGCGCCGGTTCCGCGGCCACCGAAGCTTTGATGGCGCAGGGATTTCATCCGACGGCTGCGGTCGGAGCGTTCGGCGCGACCGCCGCTGCAGCACGCCTCCTCAAGTTGAACGCCGATCAACTCGAATCGGCGTTTGGGTTGGTGGCATCGATGGCCTCCGGCACGATGCAGTTCACGCAGGACCCCGACGGCACGATGGTAAAGCGGCTGCACGCGGGCATTCCGGCGCAGAACGGGATACTCGCCGCAGAGCTCGCCAGCAGAGGCTACCGCGGGCCGCGCGCCGCCATCGATGGCCGCTACGGCCTCGCGCGCGTGTTCGCGCGCGAGGAGCGCAATCTCGATCGGCTTACGCGCGAGCTGGGTGAAGCGTGGGAGATCGATCAGGTCAGCATCAAGCTCTACGCGTGCTGCCGGCTTTTCCACTCGTTTATCGACGCGATGCGCGAATGCCGTGCGAACGCGTCCTGGCAGGCGGCCGACGTCGAGACCGTGCAAGTGCTGGGGCCAAAGGTGATGTACACGAAGGACGAAGGACGCATGCAAAACCGCCCGCGCTCGGTCATGTCTGCGCAGTATTCCATTCCATATGTAGCGGCGGCGACGCTGATGCTCGACCCGTGCGATCCGCGCTCGTTCAACGAAGAGACGATGGTGCGCGCCGACGTGCTCGCGATGATCGACCGCGTGTCGCCCGAGCACACGCCGGAGCTTGACCGCTACTTTCCTGCGCGCTGCCCGGGCGGGGTGCGGATCCGCTTGAAAAGCGGCGAAACCGTCGAGCGCACGTTCATCGATTCGATCGGCACGCCGCTGCGGCCGCTCGACCGCGACGGCATCAAAGACAAGTACCGCACGCTCGTCGCGGGGTTGATCGAGCCCGTGCGGCGGGAACGCATCGCCGATGCGGTTTTTGCGATCGATCGCAACGATGGCGTTGCGCAGCTAATGCGGCTGCTGCGGGATTCGCTTAAAACAAACAAGGAGGAGTAATGCGAAACACGATAGTCACGTTCATCATTTGCGCGAGCCTCGCTGCGCTTACGCTGGGGAGCTTAGCCTCGGCGTAGAATTATCCCTCGCGCTCGATCCGGCTCGTGGTGCCTTTCCCGCCAGGCGGCGGCACCGACGCCATTTCACGCATTCTTGGACAGCGGCTCGGCGAAAGCTTGGGCCAGCAGGTGGTCGTCGACAATCGCAGCGGTGCCGGCGGTATCGTCGGCACCAACATCATCGCGACGGCTGTTTCCGACGGGCACACGATCGGCATGGTCAGCAGCGCGCACTCGATTAATCCTGCGCTCTATGAGAAGCTGCCGTACGACTCGGTCAAGTCATTCGCGCCGATCACGCTCGTCGCACACGGGCTGTATGTCGTCGCCGTGCACCCGGCATTGCCCGCCAAATCGATGCAGGAGCTGATCGCCTACGCGAAAGCGAACCCCGGCAAGATCAATGTCGCGCTTGCAGGCGCGGGCTCGGCCGGTCACCTCGCAATGGAGCAATTGAAATCGACTTACGGCATCAACCTCACCGGCGTTCTTTATAGGGGCAGCGGGCCCGCGGTGACGGATCTCGTTGCGGGGCAGGTGCAACTCCTGTTCGCGAGCTTTCCGTCGGTTCAGCAGCTCATAGCTGCGGGCAGGCTCCGTGCGCTCGCGGCGACGAGCGCGAAACGCTCGCCAGTTGCGCCTGACCTGCCGACTGCTGCCGAGGCGGGAATTCCCAATTTCATCGTCGGCGAATCGTACGGAATGGTCGCGCCCGCGGGCACCGACAGGGCGATTATCGCGCGTTTGAACAGCGATATCGTGAAGGCCCTTGCCGTCCCTGAAGTGAGAGACCGGCTGCTCGGATTGGGAGCGGAGATCGTCGGCGGTACGCCCCAGGAATTCGGCGTGTTCCTGCAGGCGGAAATCGACAAGGCGGGCAAGGTCGTCCGCCAGGCCGGCATCAAGGTGGAGTGACTCGTCGAACCCGTTCGTGCTTCGACTCCGCTACACGACGCTCAGCGCGAAGGAAAAAAGCTAGCGCAGCGTTTCTACGCTCCCGCAGATCGCCAGCGACTGGCGCGTGATGTGCGCTCCCGCGTCGGAGGCGAGGAAGAGCGCCATCGCGGCGATCTCGTCGGGGCTCACGCGTTGATACATCGAAGTCCTTGCGAACATGCGCGCTTCGCACTGCTCGACCGTCTCGCCGAGCGTTTTCGCCTGCGCGGCCCCTCGACGAATCCCGGCTGCAAATAGTTGACGCGGATATTGTCGGGCCCTAATGCGCCGATGGTGATTGCGACTGTGTTCTTATTCATGATTTCTCGTCCATCTAAGCATTCTGTCCGATCGGTAAACTACTGGTGTTACTCGGTAGTAACGGATATCAATGACGCTCATACGGTACTAGGCCCGCCGAGAAGGACGGTGCACTCTGTCGCGAACTCGCCGCCGTTTCCATTGGCCAGGGCGATCTCACAATCCTTAACTTGACGCGGGCCGCATTCTCCCCGCAGTTGGCGGACGGCCTCGACGAGAAGAAGGATGCCGTAATGTCCGGGATGACAGTAAGAAAGGCCTCCTCCGCTGGTATTAACTGGAAAATTACCACCCGGCGCTATGTTTCCATCCGAAACGAAGCGCCCGCCTTCGCCTTTGGGGCAGAAACCAAGGTCTTCGAGAAAAAGTATGGGGGTAATGGTGAAGCAATCATATAGCTCGGCAACGTCTACGTCCTTGGCGCTCAGGCCTGACATGGCATAAGCCTCTTTGCCAGAATGAACTGCCGCCGTGGTCGTAAAATCACGCATGCACGAGATAAAGCGGTGGCTTATCGACTGGCCGACGCCAAGCACATAAACTGGCGGCTTCTTTAACGCTCGCGCGCGCTCGGCTGAAGTAACAATAATGGCGCCTCCGCCATCATTTACCAGACAGCAATCGCGTACTCCCAGTGGATGACTGACTATCCGCGCATTAAGAACCTCGTCGACTGTAAGGGGTTTCTTTTCCCAAGCCTTTGGATTCAGCAAAGCCCATTCTCGTGCGGCTACCGCGACTTGCGCGAGATGCTCTCGCGTCGTGCCGTACTCGAACATATGGCGGGATGCCACTAATGCATACCCGCCAACGGGCAGCAAGGGCCGATAGACAGATTCGTAAAACCAGTATTCTCTGGGTGAAGCAAGAGCACGGCTGGCCAAACGCTGCGTGCTGCCGTAGGTAATGAGCGCGGTGGTGCAAAGGCCCGCCTCAATTGCTGCTTGGGCATGTGCAAGTTGGGTCAGAGAAGATGCGCCGCCGATGTTTGTAGAGTCGAAGTAGCGCGGCTGTAGCCCTAGGTATTCGCAGACATTCTGGGGCACCATGCGCATCTGATTTGACGATACAAAAGCAGCATCAATATCGCTAAGTTTCATGCCTGCATCCTCCAGCGCTCGATGTGTCGCTTGCGCGATCAGGTCAAGCGGAGAGGTATCAGGCGGCGCGGCACCCAGGTCTGATTCCGCTGCGCCGACGATGGCGACACTTCCTCTTTTAAGATTGTTCATCGGATGTCTCCATCGGAACGAATACGGGATAGGGGCGGTTCTCGTCTTCGCGGTTCATCCGAACGCGAACACGCATGCCAATTTTGACTTTGTCGGGCGCGGTCTCTTCGACCCGGCTCATCATGCGGTAGCCCTCGTCGACCTCGATTATCGAAACGTTGTATGGCTCCTCGCCACGCTTGTGGACGAAGGTGGACGCATACACCGTACCGAGCCCCTTGCTTACTCTCCACTCGAGGTTAGGGCTACCGGAAACCGGGTTAATCACGCGCGGATAAAATACGGCCGTACCGTCATCCGGGCAGAACTGATATGCGAGAGATCCGCGCTTGCAGTACTCCACGTAAGCGGCGAGCGGGGAAAGGTCTTTCACGTTTTCCATTTACTTCTCCATCAAGGTTAACTTCATGCTTTACACATTGGCGGCTACGGCGGAGTCGGTGTTAACAATGGCTGCGGGGCTCTTCACTACTATGAGAGCGTCGGCAGCAACTACGCCTTGTCTAGCCGGTCGTACGAAAAGAGGATTCACGTCGATTTCTTGGATCCGGTCTGCATGGTCGGCGGCAAGAAACGAGAGCCGCGATATCGTTTCGGCCAAGCTGTCTATGTCAGCTGGCGAACGCCCGCGGACGCCGCGCAACACCGCGCCCCCCTGCAGCTCCTCGATCATTACGTGTGCCGTTGATATATCAATAGGCGCGCAGCGATGCGTAACGTCTCGCAGCGTCTCGGCAAATATACCGCCGAGGCCAAGCGCAACGACTGGTCCAAAAAAGACATCGTTAACGACTCCCAGCATCATTTCTACCCCGACTGCCATTTCTTGCAAGAGCACCCCTTCGATACGCGCGCGCGGATCGTGCTTACGCGCCGCTGCCACAACGGCGACCGCGGCTTTCCGTAGTTCTGCGAGGTTGGTTATGCCGAGTCGAACCGAGTCTGCCTCCGTTTTGTGAGGAATGTCCGGAGACTCGACCTTGACGGCCAACGGAAAAGGAACGGGCGCGTGCGTTAGTTTTGCGACCGCCTCGGTTGACAGCAGCACCTCCCGCACTGCAGGGATTCCATAGGCCGCAAGAAGCTGCTTGGATCTGTGTTCTCCCAAGGTCGCCGCAGCGGCTGGCCAGTCGATCTCTTGCCTGGGGAAAGTACGTTTCTCCCGCTTCGAGTAACGCTTTGTCTTGATAACGAACTCATATAACGCGGCTGCTCCAAAGACCGCGCCGCTTGGCGTCGGAGACCATGCGAGCCGATGGCGGTTCAGAATCTCTAAAGTCTCTTCGGATCGATCGGATAGCACGCTGATCAATATAGGCTTATCCGATTTGTCTGCGACTTCGATGAGATTGGTTGCCCATTCGCGTCCGAGATTTCCGACGGTACTGCCTTTGCGTATTATGACTTGGTCGATTTCCGGATCTTGGAGTAGCACCGAGACGGCGCGGTTCATGCTCGCGGCGTCCGCCCTGAGTTGCCCCGTTACGTCGATCGGGTTTGACAGAGCGGCATATTCCGGCATGAATTTCCGCAACTCATTCTTGGTTGTCTCGGAGAGTTCGGGCAGGTGCAGCTCGCGCTCCTCGCAACGATCGGCGAGCAAAACCCCCACTCCCCCTGAACTGGTGAGCACGGCGACGTTGCGGCCCCGCGGGAGGCGCCGAGACAAAAACGCGCGGGCGGCATCCATAAGGTTAGCGGCTTCTCGAATTTCAATAAAGCCGCCTTCTCTAAATGCCGCCCGATAAAACTCGGGACCGGAGGTAAGATTTGCGGTGTGGGACACTGCAGCGCGTCTACCGCTGCCAGAGTTGCCGACTTTCCAGACTAGTATGGGTTTGCCGAGTTCCAGCGCGCGCTCCCCAAGCGCGAGCAGACGCCGGCCATCCTTGATGCCTTCCAAGTACGTTGTTACGACTTCAACGTCGTCTTGCTCAAGAAAAAACTCAAGCAGGTCCAGCGCGTTGACGTCGGCCTCGTTGCCCGTGGAAACAATGTAGTTAAAGCCTATGCTCGCGGCCGCGACCTCGGTGGCCACGCCAAAGCCGAAGCCGCCACTTTGAGTCACCATCGCTAACGGACCAGCCTGCAAGGATGGATTCTGGAAAGCCGTGCCAAATCCACCGTACATCCTTGTCCTCAGATTCATCAGCCCCTGGCAATTTGGGCCAATCACGCGGATCCGGCTCCGCCGCGCGGCCGCGACCAGTTCGTCCTGAAGGATGGCGCCCGTTTTTCCGATCTCGCGAAAGCCGGCACTCAAAATAATTGCAAAGCTGACGCCGGCGGCTCCGCATTCCTCGATCACGCCAGCGACGCTGGTGGACGGCACCGCTATAATCGCGACGTCACAAGGTTGGGGCACGGCGGTGATGTTGGGATAGCAGACGAGATTTTTGAGCGTCTCATATTTGGGATTAACTGGGTAAACTGCGCCCGCATATCCAAACTCTGTCAATGCTCGTAGCGGTTGTCCGCCGATCCGGGACAAGTCTCCTGATGCGCCTATGATCGCTACTGCGCGTGGCCTGATGAGTCGTTCGAAATCGGGTTTGCTGTGCGCTATATGCATTGTTGTTTATTGGTTTAATTGTGACTGATATTCCAAGCAGAGTGATGCGTGTCCGGCGGTAAAACGCCGAGAAACTTCTCGAGATTGTTTCCCGCAATATGGGAGCCGGGTTGTTTTGGAGGCTATATGCTCTTTGCTTTATTGTCAACCGGGATTCGTTTTGAAAGAATCATCTTGCCGAAGAGGCCGCGGTTTTTGCGGCCAGCGTATAATTGACAAAGGCTAGCAGCCTGTCGGGCTTGACAGTCCGTACAGGCTGCTAAGTCCGACAAACTCCCAGGGGCGCCATCGAGGTGCATCCGGGGCACGCTGAACAGAATAGGCTCTACGGGCAACATGCCCGGATACGAGCGGTTGTTGCGCGAAATCAAAGCGCCCGTCCGGCAAAAACGAGTCGCAAAGGGATACACATGGCGGCG
>JACQOI010000318.1 GCA_016202615.1 Betaproteobacteria bacterium | reverse complement strand
CGGGCCCCTGACCAAGCTCGGCGTCAATCCCTGGGTCGCGCATTTCTTCGTCTTCCTGATTTCAGTCTGGGGCGAGCTGTCGCCGCCGACCTCGCTCACGGCCGCCATCTCCGCGCGCATCGCCGAGGCCTCGTTCATGCGGACCATGTGGGTGGCGCTGAAGATCTGCCTGCCGATCACGCTCATGACCTTCGCCATATTCACGCGAACCGACATAGTGGTGAACCCGGGCTGGGCGCAGATCGGCGCTACGCTGCTCGTGACGATCGGCACGTGCGCCACGGCTTTCGCAATGTTCGGGCGCTTCGTGGAAAATCCGGTTGGAGACATCCTGCTGCGAGCAGCGCTTGGCCTGTTTGCCTTCGTCACGATGTTCCACCCGGACGGAAACGTGGCGACGGTCTCAGCCGTGGTCGCGCTGCTCGCGACGATCTACGGCATCATCCGCCACCGGCAGATCGCGCCGCCCAAGAGCGGGCTGCAGTCGCAGCCGGTATAGCAGCCTGTCGGAACGCCAAATCCGACAGGCTGCTAGCCCACTCGCCTTGCATCGGCCTCCCAGCTGGTGGCAGGCCGCGCATCTGTTAGGGGATGCGGCCTGACCAGGCCGTTTTCGATCGAGCGTGCGAGTGCGCCATATGGCGCGAATTCGCTTTATTTCAAAGCCTTATCGTGATATTCTTTTCAGTTGCTCACAACAACGGGCCCGGGTTTTGAAGGATATTCATGGCAGTCGAGCGCACGCTTTCCATCATCAAGCCGGATGCGGTGGCCAACAACGTGATCGGCCAGATTTCGGCTCGATTCGAGAAGGCCGGCTTGAAAATCATCGCAGCGCGCATGCTGCGCCTGTCGCGCCGTGAGGCGGAGGGTTTCTATGCGGTGCACCGCGAACGGGCGTTTTTCAAGGACCTGGTCGATTTCATGATCTCGGGGCCGGTGATCGTGCAGGTACTCGAGGGCGAGAACGCGATCCAGAAAAACCGCGACTTGATGGGTGCCACCGATCCCGGGAAGGCCGATAAAGGAACGATACGCGCGGATTTCGCTCAAAGCATAGATGCGAACGCGGTGCATGGATCGGACGGTCCGGAAACCGCGCAAACCGAGATCGCCTACTTTTTTTCGTCGCTGGACATTCACTCGCGCTGAGCGCAGTCATGACGGTCAACCTGCTCGAATTTGAAAAACACGGATTCGCGCGGTGGTGCGCGGAAATGGGCGAGAAGCCATTCCGCGCGCGGCAGTTAATGCACTGGATCCATCAGTCCGGCGTCGATGATTTTGGTGCCATGTCCGACATTTCAAAGTCGTTGCGAGAGCGGCTCAAAGCAACGGCGGAAATCCGCGCGCCGCACGTGGTACGCGATACCACCGCGGCGGACGGCACGCGCAAATGGCTGCTTGACGTTGGCACCGGCAACGCCATAGAAACCGTATTCATTCCTGAGCGTAATCGGGGTACCTTGTGCATATCGTCGCAGGCGGGCTGCGCGCTCGCGTGCACATTCTGCTCGACCGGGCGCCAGGGTTTCAACCGCAACCTGACGGTGGCCGAGATCATCGGCCAGCTGTGGCTCGCGAACCGCGATCTCGGTCGCGGTGTGAGCGAAGAGCGGCCGATCAGCAATGTGGTGATGATGGGCATGGGCGAGCCGCTCGCCAATTTCGACAACGTGGTGGCGGCAATGCAACTGATGCTCGACGACGATGCCTACGGCCTGTCGCGCCGCCGCGTCACGCTCAGCACGTCCGGACTGGTGCCGGCGATCGACCGCCTGCGCGACACCTGCCCGGTCGCGCTTGCGGTATCGCTGCATGCGCCGAACGACGCGCTGCGCAACGAGCTGGTGCCGATCAACCAGAAATACCCGCTCAAGGAATTGCTTGCCGCATGCGTGCGCTACATCGAGAAGGCGCCGCGCGACTTTGTCACATTCGAGTACGTGATGCTGGCCGGCGTGAACGACAGTGTCGCGCACGCGCGGCAACTGGTAAAACTGGTGCAATCCGTGCCGTGCAAAATCAATCTGATCCCTTTTAATCCGTTTCCGCGATCGGGCTATCAGCGCTCGGATGCCATGACGGTCGCGCATTTCCGCGACGTGTTGATGCAGGCGGAGCTCACCGCCACGGTGCGTAAAACGCGCGGCGACGATATCGATGCGGCGTGCGGGCAACTGGCGGGGCAGGTGCAGGATAAAACGCGGCGCCGCGAGCGGCGCCTGGCAACGGCAACCTTGTGAGGCTCGCGATGAGACAGTTGATTGCTGCGGGCTTGATGCTGATCGCTGCCGGCTGCGGCACCACCGGCCACGAGCCGGCGAGCTATGCGCCGCAGAGCGGTGTCGATACCAGCGCGCAGACGCGGGCGCGCATTCACACCGAGCTCGCGGCGGGGTATTATGAGCTCGGCAATTACGGCGTTTCATTGCAGGAGGCCGCCGAGGCGCTGAAATCGGATTCTAATTATGCGCCGGCTCTCAACGTGCTGGGCCTGGTTTACATGGAGCTACGCGACGACAAGGCCGCGGAAACCAGCTTCCAGCGCGCATTGCGTGTCAGCCCGCTCGATTCCGATACCAACAACAACTACGGCTGGTTCCTGTGCCAGCGCAAGCGCGAGCAGGAGTCGATCAAGTATTTCCTCGCGGCGCTGCGCAACCCGCTGTATACGACGCCCGACAAGTCGTGGGTCAATGCCGGGCTGTGCGCGCGCCAGGCCGGCGACCTGAATACCGCCGAGGAATATTTCCAGAAGGCGCTCAAGGTGCGCCCAACCCAGCCGCAGGCGCTGTTCCATATGGCGGACATGGCTTACCAGCGCAAGAACTATCCGGAGGCGAAGGTCTATCTTGCACGGCTGCTGCGCGACATCGAGCCGACCGCCGCAACGCTGTGGCTTGCGCTGCGCGTCGAGCGCGGTCTGGGCGATCGTGACGCCGAAGCCAGCCTTGGCTTCCAGCTACGCAAGAACTTTCCTGATTCACGCGAGGCGCGCGCCCTGATCGCCGGCCGGTACGAATGAACGAAGCGGTATCAGCTCTCGAATCCGTATCTACGCCGCCGCCGCCCGGCAGGATGCTCGCGGCTGCGCGCGAGAACTGCGGGCTCAGCGTTGCCGATGTCGCGCGCCATTTGAAACTCTCGGCGTCGCAGGTGGAGGCGCTGGAGGCGGACAATTACCAGCGCCTTCCGGGCACCGTATTCGTGCGCGGGTTCATCCGCAATTACGCGCGCCTCGTGAAGCTCGATCCGGCGCAGCTACTGGCAAGCGCGGAGCCGCAGTTGCCGCCCGCTGCGCAGCCGGCGCCGGAATTGCCGCATTCGGCCGACATCCCGTTTCCGACCGGGCGCGAATTAAGATGGTACAAGTATGCGATCGCGGGGCTGGTGCTGCTGGTGCCGGTGGTGATTTATGAGTTCTATCATGATGAAGCGCCGAGCGAAGTTACCGTCAAGTCGCGCCAGGTCGAGCTGCCGCGGCCGCAGGTCGTCGCGGAAGAGAAGGTTGCGCAGGCGGGTGTCGTGCCGCAAGCTGCCGCTGACAGTGACGCAGCGGCCAAATCGGCGCGAAACACCGCAATTGCGGCTGCGCGCATCGAAAAAACCGCGGCGCAAGACCCGATGGTTGTCGCGCGCGCTGCCAGCGTCGAGCACCAACCGGGCGAGCATCTGGTCAGGCTCAGGTTCGACCGGGAGTCGTGGGTCGAAATCCGCGACCGCAATGGGCGCAGGATATTCTCGCAACTGAATCCCGCCGGCACCGAGCAGGCGGTAAGCGGGCAGCCGCCGCTCACGCTGGTGGTGGGCAATGCCGCCGGCGTGCGCCTGATATACAACGACCAGCCGGTCGATCTTGCGCCCCACATCAAGGTCGACGTCGCGCGTCTGACCCTGGAATAAGCACCCATGTACGGAGTCAAACCACGCCGCGCGGCGCGCCAGGTGCTGGTCGGCGGCGTTGCGATCGGCGGCGGCGCGCCGATCGTCGTGCAATCGATGACCAACACCGACACCGCCGACGCGGCAGCCACCGTCGCGCAGGTGGCGGCACTCGCGCGCGCCGGCTCCGAGCTGGTGCGCATCACCGTCAATACCGCCGAGGCGGCAGCCGCAGTGCCGCAGATCCGCGAGCGGCTTGCTGCAATGGGGATCGATGCGCCGCTGGTGGGGGATTTTCATTTTAACGGCCATCGGCTGCTCAGGCGGCACCCGGCGTGCGCCGAGGCGCTCGCCAAGCTGCGCATCAATCCCGGCAATGTCGGCCGCGGCTCGAAGCGCGACGAGCAGTTTGCGACCATGATCGAGTTCGCGTGCCGGTACGACAAGCCGGTACGCATCGGCGTCAACTGGGGCAGTCTCGATCCCGAATTGCTGGCGCGCATGATGGACGACAATGCGCGGCTCGCGCAGCCGGAGGAAGCGGCGGTGGTGACGCGCAAGGCGCTGGTGGCTTCCGCTCTCGAGAGCGCGCAGCAGGCGGAGGAGCTCGGCTTGCGCGGCGACCAAATCATATTGTCGTGCAAGGTGAGCGGCGTGCAGGACTTGATCGCGGTCTACCGCGATCTTGCGGCGCGCTGCGATTACCCGCTGCACCTGGGCCTGACCGAGGCCGGCATGGGATCGAAAGGCATCGTGGCATCGACCGCGGCGCTCGCGGTGCTGCTGCAGGAGGGCATCGGCGACACGATCCGCATTTCGCTCACGCCCGAGCCGGGCGGCGACCGCACGCGCGAAGTGGTGGTGGCGCAGGAGATCCTGCAAACCATGGGGATGCGCTCGTTCACGCCGCTGGTGATCGCGTGTCCCGGCTGCGGCCGTACCACCAGCACGTTTTTCCAGGAGCTCGCCGATCGCATCCAGTCCTATCTGCGCGTGCAGATGCCGTACTGGCGCGGCCGCTACCCCGGCGTCGAGAACATGCGCGTCGCGGTGATGGGGTGCGTAGTCAACGGCCCGGGCGAGAGCAAGCACGCCAACATCGGCATCAGCCTGCCCGGGTCGGGCGAAAACCCGGTCGCGCCGGTGTATATCGACGGCGTCAGGACGGTGACGCTGAAAGGCGATAACATCGCCGCCGAGTTCCAGGCGCTGGTCGAGCAGTACGTGCGGCGCAACTACGCACCGGAGGGCGTGAAACAGGCCGCGCACATGGAGGAAGCAGCGGAGCGGTGATCGAAAAAAAGTGAGCAGTAAGCGGTAAGCGGTCGAAAGCATTTAACCGTTCACCATTCCCGCTTCGCCATTTACCGCTCACCGCTCACCGCTTACCGATTTCTATGAGTAAGATAATCCAGGCGATCCGCGGGATGAACGACATCCTGCCGGATCAGGCGCAGCTGTGGGAGCTGTTCGAGGACGCCGTGCGCGACTGGCTGCGCGCGTATGGCTATCGTCCGATCCGCATGCCGGTCCTCGAGCGCACCGAGCTGTTCGTGCGCTCGATCGGCGAGGTCACGGATATCGTCGAGAAGGAAATGTACACCTTCGTCGACCAGCTGAGCGGCGAGAGCCTGACGCTGCGCCCCGAGGCCACCGCGTCGTGCGTGCGCGCCGCGATCGAGCACAATCTGCTGTACCCCGGCCCGCAGCGTCTGTATTACTCCGGTCCGATGTTCCGCCACGAGCGGCCGCAGAAGGGGCGCTACCGCCAGTTTCACCAGATCGGTGTCGAGGCGCTCGGTTATGCCGGGCCCGACATCGACGCCGAGCACATCGTGATGTGCGCGCGGCTGTGGCGCACGCTCGGCGTCGGCGATGTCGCGCTCGAGCTCAACACGCTCGGCAGCGACGGTGCGCGCAGCCGCTATCGCACGCGTCTGGTGAAATATCTCGAACAGCACGCGGCCGAGCTCGACGACGATTCGCGGCGCCGGCTGCGCTCCAATCCGCTGCGCGTGCTCGACAGCAAGAATCCGGCGCTCAGGGAACTGATCGACAACGCGCCGCGCATGACGGATGACATGGATGCCGCATCGCTCCAGCACTTCGAGGGCGTGCAGTCGTTGCTGCGCGAGGCGGGAGTTGCGTATCGGCTCAACCCGCGGCTGGTGCGCGGCCTCGATTACTACAATTTCACCGTCTACGAATGGGTGACCGGCAGCCTCGGCGCGCAAGGCACGGTATGTGCGGGTGGACGCTACGACGGCCTGGTCGAGCAGATCGGCGGCAAGCC
Organism: Betaproteobacteria bacterium; assembly: GCA_016202615.1. Lineage (GTDB taxonomy): Bacteria > Pseudomonadota > Gammaproteobacteria > Burkholderiales > SG8-41 > PALSA-1004. Next base: position 5,626 of record JACQOI010000318.1, on the reverse strand, counting down.
GGCGCCGGCGTGCGGCTTTGCGATGGGCGTTGAACGCCTGATCGAACTGATGCAACATGCGCAGCTCGCCCGCGCTGCGCCGGCGCCGGACGTGTATATTGCGCATCAGGGCGAAACGGCCGGACATTTTGCGTTTCGCGCCGCCGAGCAGTTGCGCGACCGCGGCCTGACGGTCGTGTTCGATTGCAGCGGCGGCAGCTTCAAATCCCAGATGAAAAAAGCCGACGCGAGCGGCGCGCGTTATGCGGTGATCGTCGGCGATGACGAAGTGCGGGCGCAACAAGTGAGCGTCAAACCGCTGCGCGAAACCGGTGAACAGCGGCGCTGCGCGGTGGCGCAGGCCGCCGATATGATCAAACTCAGTGAGGCTGAATGATGGCAGTTTATGATCTGGAAGAACAGGAACAGATAGACGAGATCAAGGCGTGGTGGCAGCAATACCGCAAACTCGTGCTGCTGGTGGTCGTCGCGGCGGCGGTAACCGTTGGCGGGATCCAGGGCTGGCGTTATTACCACAACAAACAGGCGCTGGAGGCGGGGGAGCTGTATTTGCAGCTGCAAGGCGCGGTCGGCGGCGGCGATCAGAAGAAGGTCCAGGACATCGCGGTGCTGCTGGTCGAGAAGTACCCGCGCACCGGCTACGCGGTGTTCGCGGCGTTCGCCGGCGCCAAAGCTGCGTTCGACGGCGGCGATGCGGCCGGGGCGAAGGCCCGTTTGCAGTGGGTGGTCGACAACGGCAAGGACGATGAAACGCGCGACATCGCACGGCTGCGGCTCGCGGCGGTGCTGCTCGACGAGAAGAAATTCGACGAGGCGCTGAGGTTGCTCGAAACCAAGCATGCCGACACCCTGAGCGCGCTTTACGCCGATCTCAAGGGCGATGTGCTGATGGCACAAGGCAAAGCCCAGGACGCGCGCGGTGCGTATCAGCTCGCGCTCGACAAGAGCGAAGCCAAGAGCGCTTATCGCGCGCTGATACAGATCAAGCTTGACGCGCTGGGTGGCGTGAAATGACGGGTGCGGCCCTGGCGCGGATAGTGCCTGCCGCGCTGTTGCTGTTCACGCTGGGTTGTTCGCTCCCGTCGGTTCCTGTCGGCGACTACTTTGACCGTTGGTTCGGCAGCGGGCCTATTATCAAGCCCGCCGAGTTGGTCGCATTCAAGCCGGCCGCCACTGCCAGGATTCTGTGGCAAGGCAATGTCGGCGATGCCGACAAGTATGTGTTCACGCCAGCACTCGACGCAGCTTCGGTGTACGCGGCCGGCGCGGCGGGCCAGATCACGCGCTTCGATGCCGCGAGCGGCAAGCAGCTGTCACGCTTCGACAGTAATAGCCGCCTTTCCGGCGGCATCGGAGCCGACGGGCGCCTGATTCTGGCCGGCACCGCCAAGGGTGAAGTGCTGGCATTCGATCCAAGCGGCAAGCCGTTGTGGAAAGCCCAGCTCACAAGCGAAGTGCTGAGCGCGCCGCAGGCCGACCAGGGGGTGGTGGTGGTGCGCAGCGGCGATGGCCGGATTTATGGACTCGACGCCGCGACCGGCACGCGCAAGTGGCTGTACCAGCGCACGCTGCCGGCGCTGACGGTACGCACCCACGTCGGCGTTGTGCTCCATCGCGGCGCGGTACTGGCGGGTTTTCCCGGCGGCAGGCTGGTGGCGCTGGCACTCGGCAACGGCAGCGTCGGCTGGGAAGCAACGGTTGCGTTGCCGAAAGGCGCCACCGAGCTCGAGCGTGTCGCCGACATCTCGAGCCTGCCGGTGCACGACGGCAAGCAAAGCTGCGCCGCCGCGTTCCAGGGACGGGTCGCATGTTTTGATCTGCTGAAGGGTGCGCCGTTGTGGGCGCGCGACATATCAAGCGTGTCCGGCATGGCGATCGATGGCCGCAATGTCTATGTCTCCGACGACAAAAGCGCACTCGTCGCGTTCGAAAAAAACACCGGCGCGAGCCTTTGGAAGCAGGACAAGTTATATGGCCGCCGCATCAGCGGGCCCACAATTGCCGGCAAATACATTGCCGTCGGGGATTACCAGGGCTACGTGCACTTCCTGTCGCGCGACGACGGTTCGTTTGCCGCGCGCATCGCGACCGACGGCGGCGCGGTCATCGCGCAGCCGGTCGCGCTCGATGACGGCATCCTGGTGCAGACCCGCAACGGCGGGGTTTTCGCCGTCACGGTGCAGTGACGGCGAAATTTTGAATGTTGAGTGTTGAATGATGAATTAGGACCAGCGCCGTTGGCTTTGGTTATTACCATTCAACATTAAGCATTCAAAATTCAACGTTCCAGTATCCATTCCTGTGATACCCACCATCGTCATCGTCGGCCGGCCGAACGTCGGCAAATCGACGCTGTTCAACCGGCTCACCCGCAGCCGTGACGCGCTCGTCGCCGATATTCCCGGGTTGACGCGAGACCGCCACTACGGCCGCGGCCGGGTCGGCGGCAAGTCGTACATCGTGGTCGACACCGGCGGACTCGAGCCGGTCGCGCACGACGGAATATTGCATGCGATGGCGCAGCAGACGCTGCTGGCGGTCGACGAAGCCGATGCCATCGTGTTCATGGTCGATGGACGGCAGGGGTTGACATCGCAGGACCGCACCATCGCCGGGCAGTTGCGCAGGACCGGGCGCCGCATATGGCTGGTCGTCAACAAGACCGAGGGCATGCAGCCGGCCACCGTCAACGCCGAATTTCATGAATTGGCGCTCGGCGATCCGCTCGCGATTTCCGCCGCCCATGGCGAGGGCGTGAGCGACCTCGCCGATCTGATAACCGCGGATTTTCCCGAGCCGGAGCAAGAGGACGCCGACGCGGCGCCCGAAACACCGCCGCGCATCGCCGTGGTCGGCCGGCCGAACGTCGGCAAGTCAACGCTCGTGAATCGCATGCTGGGCGAGGAGCGGGTGCTGGTGTACGGCGAGCCGGGCACGACGCGCGACAGCATTTACATCGATTTCCAGCGTGGCGGCCGCAGCTATACGCTGATCGACACCGCCGGCATGCGGCGGCGCGGCAACATCTCCGACGTGGTCGAGAAGTTTTCGGTGATCAAAACCCTGCAGGCAATCGAGGATGCCAATGTGGTAATCCTGATGCTCGATGCGCGCGAGCAGATCACCGATCAGGATGCTCATATCGCCGGTTATATTCTGGAAGCGGGGCGCGCGCTGGTGGTGGCGGTCAACAAATGGGATGGCTTGAGCCCTGAGCAGCGCGATTGGGCAAAACGCAGTCTCGCGCGCACGCTCAATTTCATCGAATTCGCGCCCGCGCACTATATCTCGGCACTGGCGGGCACCGGCATCAAGCCGCTGTTCGAGGCCGTTGAGGGGGCTTATGAGGCGGCCATGGTGAAGCTGCCGACCCCGAAACTGACCCGGGCGCTGATGGCCGCCACCACGCGCCAGCAACCGCCGCGCGCCGGGATGTCCCGCCCCAAGCTGCGCTATGCACACCAGGGCGGCAGCAATCCGCCGCGTATCGTGATCCATGGCACCGCGCTTAACCATATTTCCGACAGCTATCGCCGCTACCTGGAACGTTTTTTCCGCGATACGTTCAAATTACAGGGTACTCCGCTCAAAATCGAGTTCCGGCAGGGCAGGAATCCCTACGATACACGGCGCGGCGGACGCTGATCGCGGCCTCCGAATCCAAAACGCGACAATGGAACATGATCTGTCGGCCGCCTGCGCGCCTGTACGGTCGCATCCCCGCAAGCGGGGCGCGTCATCGGGTGGAAGAGGGCCCCCTCTCTGGGGATCTGACCCCGAAGGCGCGCAAGGATCGGCATCGACGCGCTCACGATCGGCTCCACGGTCGCATCCCCGCAAGCGGGGTCCCTGCTCCACGTTGCGCCGACCCTGCTCCGCGTTGCGCCGATCCTGCTCCGCGCTCCGGCGCGCTATGGCGCAATGCCGGGAAATGCAGTAGAGTGATTGAGTTAATACCAAGAAAACCATGGAGCAAACATGAGCACGAAAGGGCAGCTGCTACAAGACCCGTTTCTGAACACGCTGCGCAAAGAGCATATTCCGGTATCCATCTATCTGGTGAACGGCATCAAGCTGCAGGGCCACATCGAATCGTTCGACCAGTACGTGGTGCTGCTCAAGAACACGGTGACACAGATGGTATACAAGCACGCGATTTCCACCGTTGTTCCCACACGTCCGGTCAATCTCTCGATCGAACCACCCGCCGAGAGCTGATAATCGTTGATGTTTGAACGTCCGGGGAGCGGTTCCCAGGCGGTGCTGGTCAGCCTCGATTTCGGCGATGAGGATTTCGCCGAAACGACTGCGGAGCTGGCGCAGCTTGCCGAGAGCGCACGCATCGGCATTGCCGGCGTGCTGCAGGGCAGGCGCGTGCGGCCTGATCCCGCTCATTTTGCCGGCAGCGGCAAGGTCGAGGAACTGGCGGCGCTGCTCGCGCAGACCGGCGCCGGGCTCGCGATCTTCAATCACGAACTGTCTCCGGCGCAGGAGCGCAATCTCGAAAAGCTTTTGAACTGCCGCGTGGTCGACCGCGTCAGCCTGATCCTCGACATTTTCGCGCAGCGCGCGCACAGCCATGAAGGCAAGCTGCAGGTCGAGCTGGCGCAGCTCGAGCATCTGGCGACGCGCCTGGTGCGCGGCTGGACCCACCTCGAGCGGCAAAAAGGCGGTATCGGCCTGCGTGGACCCGGTGAGACCCAGCTCGAAACCGACCGCCGCCTGCTCGCCAAGCGCGTCAAGCTGCTGAAGGACAAGCTGGCGCGGCTCGCGAGCCGGCGCGAGGTACAGCGTCGCGCGCGGCGCCGTGCCAGCATGCTGTCGGTGTCGCTGGTCGGTTACACCAATGCCGGCAAGAGCACGCTGTTCAACGCGTTGACCCGGTCGCACGCCTACGCCGCCGATCAATTGTTCGCAACGCTCGATACCACGACGCGCCGCGTGTTCCTGCCGGGCGGAGCGCCCTTGGTGCTGTCCGACACGGTGGGATTTATCCGTCAATTGCCTCATACCCTGGTGGCGGCATTCCGCGCCACGCTCGAGGAGGCGGCGCAGGCCGACCTGCTGCTGCACCTGGTCGATGCGGGCAGCAAGGTGCGCGCCGCGCAGATCGCGGCCGTCAACGCGGTGCTGGCTGAAATCGGGGCCGAGCGGATACCGCAGATACTGGTCTACAACAAGATCGACCTCGCTGGCGTCGCGCCGAAAATCGGGCGCGACGAGTATGGTAAAATCAGCAGCATCTGGGTCAGCGCCAAATCCGGTTCGGGACTCGATCTGGTGAAACTGGCGCTGGAAGAATATGCCGCCGCAGCGACCCGTTTCCAGGTTGCGCGTTCCGCGGCAGCTTGACACGGAATCAGTTCAACCATGGGTACTTACTGGCGGTCATTCCGCGGCTTTGTTTCCGAGCGCACGCGCCGAATGCTGGGCGCGCCGTCGAAGGGCGGAACAGGGGCCGGTGTAACGCGGAGCAGGATCGGCGCAACGTGGAGCAGGGACCCCGCTTGCGGGGATGCGACCGTGGAGCCGGCCATGGGCGCGTCGATGCCGGCCCCATGCGCGTCTGCGGGGTCTGATCCCCAGAGGGGCCCCTTTTCCGCCCTCCGACGCGCCCCTTCAGGGG
>JACQOI010000317.1 GCA_016202615.1 Betaproteobacteria bacterium | reverse complement strand
TCTGAACAATGTTTAATTCCACAGCCGTTTCACCTTGGTCAGCACGCAGGAACGACATTTCGACGGTTTTTCGACGACACTTTCGCGTTTTTTTTCAGTGGCGGTTTTGCCTAAGGAGCTGGTCGGACTCAAGTTCGACCAGCTCCTGGGCGCTTCACAACGGAGGTTGCAAATTATGCAGTCCCCGGGCGCGCCAAGTCAAACGACGCGCCCTGCGCTCAGGCGATTTTACTTGCCGAAGCTGGAGTCGCACCTCGAGGCGCGGCTGTGGAACGACATCTTCAACCTCGCATGGGAAACAGCGTCCGGACGTGAACTCAGCCGGCCGGCTGTCTCGGCAGCACAGCCCCAAGTGCAGTGCGGCGGGAACTAAAGTAGGCTACGCAGTCAACGCGTTACGGGACCACGTGTTATTTGCCGCGGCTTCGATGACTTCGTTCGCCATTGCCGCCGCACCTAAAGGCGACGCGCCCAAAGCCAAAGCCAAGAAGAAAACCGATAAGGCCAAGAAACCCGCCAAACCCAAGAAGCAAGCCAAGAAAGCTGACAAGAAGTAAGTCGGCGCTTACGCTCAAAAAGGCAGGTAATTCCTGCCTTTTGTTTTCCAAGCGTATGATTTTCAGCGGTTTAAATAACTTATTATGAAAAATCATGGATTTAGCTTGCAAAACCCTTCCGGACTTGATATTTTTGTCAACGATTTTTTGACCAATACGTTAAAAACGGTGACCGTAAAAACGGTCGGGTTTCAAAAAATCAACCTTTATCAACCTTCAAATGAGGAATTAACATGAGCAAACTGTTTGCTGCAATTTTCGCTGCTACGTTCGCGCTGGGCACCGTTTCCGCTTTCGCGGGTGACGCCCCGAAAAAAGGAGCGGCCAAGGTCGATTGCAAGGCTGAGAAAAACAAAGACCACAAAGATTGCGTGAAAGCAGCCGCGCCGGCGAAGAAGTAATTTCTCGCATTACGTCAAACAGGCAGGGCCTCGGCCCTGCCTTTTTTATTTGACGCGGCGCCCGTAATCACGTGCGGCACTCGCGCGCTGATTGAGGGCCCGGGCTTGGGCGGGCCTGCATCAACAGTTAAAATGGTGCCATGACCAAGCAACGCATCGTCGTCGGCATGTCGGGCGGCGTCGACTCATCGGTCGCGGCGCTGCTGCTCAAGCAGCAGGGTTTCGATGTCATCGGCCTGTTCATGAAGAACTGGGAAGACGATGACGATGAGGAATACTGCAGCTCGCGCCAGGACCTGATCGACGCGGTTTCGGTCGCCGACAGGATTGGCATCGCGATCGAGGCGGTCAATTTTTCCATCGAATACAAGGAGCGCGTCTTCGGCGAATTCCTGCGCGAATACCAGGCCGGCCGCACGCCGAACCCGGACGTGCTCTGCAACGCCGAAATCAAGTTCCGCTCCTTTCTCGATCACGCGGTCGCAATGGGCGCGGAGCGCATCGCAACCGGCCACTACGCGCAGGTGCGCGAAGTCGACGGGCTCCATCAGCTGCTCAAGGCCGATGACGGCACCAAGGACCAGAGCTACTTCCTGTACCGCCTGAACCAGGCACAGCTGTCGAAAACGATGTTCCCGCTCGGCACGCTTTACAAACGCGAAGTGCGCGACATCGCGCGCAAAACGGGGCTGCCGAACCACGACAAGAAGGATTCGACCGGCATCTGCTTCATCGGCGAGCGGCCGTTTCGCGAATTCCTCAACCGCTATCTGCCGGCCGATCGCGGCGAGATCTGGACGCTCGATGGGCGCATGGTCGGCCGCCACATGGGACTGATGTTCTACACCATCGGCCAGCGCCAGGGGCTCGGCATCGGCGGCCTGCGTGATGGCGATGGCGATGCGTGGTATGTCGCAGCCAAGGACATTCCCAACAACCGACTGCTGGTGGTGCAGGGCCATGACCACGACGCGCTGTTGAAAGACAAGCTGACCGGTATCGATCTCAACTGGATCAGCGGCACCGCGCCGCACTGCCGGTGGGTATACGGCGCGAAGACGCGTTACCGCCAGAAAGACGCACCGTGCACCATCGCGCGTGCGGATGCCGAGAGCTGCGATATCGAGTTCGCCGAGCCGCAGTGGGCGGTCACGCCCGGCCAGTCAGTGGTGATTTACGAAAGCCGGGTGTGTCTGGGAGGAGGCATCATTCAATGATGATTGTTGAATGATGAATGTTGAATGGACCCCTGGTGCGCGTTTCGCGCCGTAACTTAACATTCAAAACTTAACATTTAACATTACGCTTTGGGCGGTAGCGTGTCCTTGAACGGCGCGCGCAGCAGCAGTTTTTCGTATAGCTTGGCGAGATTAGGGTAAAGCTTGCGCCAGTTGAGATCCGGCATGCGAATATCGAGGTAGCCGAGCGCGCAGCCGACCGCGATATCCGACAGGTTATACAGGTCGCCGGTGCACCACGCGCGGCCGCCGAGTTCTTCCGATATCGCCTTCAGCGCGCGGTCGATCTTGCCCTGCTGGCGCGCGATCCGCTCGGCGTTCTGCTTTTCGGCGGGACGCTGCTTTTCCGCCGCGACGGCGACCACGGCCTCGGTACAGCCGTCGGCGAGCGCTTCCCAGCGCCGCACCTGGATTCGGTGGCGCGTGTCGTCGGGTATCAGACGGCCGACCGGGCTCGCGTTGTCGAGGTATTCGACGATCACGCGCGAGTCGAACAGCGTGGTGTCGTCATCCAGCACCAGCACCGGAACCTTGCCCAGCGGGTTGAATTCCGGAACGCGCGTTGCGGCATCGCCGGGGCTGTCAATCACAAAATCATAATCAATGCGTTTTTCCGCCAGCACAATGCGCGCCTTGCGGCCGTACGGACTGGACGGTGTTGCGATCAACTTCATTTTATTTAGCCGCTTCCTCGGGTCGTTACAACGTTGAGATTATAACATTCGTCATTTGTTCCCTACCTGCCGCCGCGACGCGTAATCCTAAGACATGCGTCTTGCACTTGACACGACGCCACCACGGGAGGTAGGCTGCAAAGCGATTCCTTTCATAACGCGCATATGGGCTCCGTCGCCGACAAATTCATGCTTTTCACCCAGCCCGGGTGAAGCAGCTGCCTGCGAGCGAAAGAGTTTCTTTCGAAAAAAGGCATTGACTTCGTCGCGATCGACGTGGTGAACGACGCCGGCGGACGCGACCAGTTGCTCGCGCTCGGCGTGCGCAACGTGCCGGTGGTCTCGAAGGGCGCCGATTTCGTGTTCGGGCAGAACCTCGAGGACGTTGCCGAATTCGTCGGTCTGCACGGCACCGGCCACACGCCGCTGCCGCCCGAGCAGCTGATCGGGAAATGGGTCAACGTGCTGCGCGCGGTGCAACGTTACATGCGCCAGATCCCGAACGACCGCATCAATGAGCGCGTGATTCCCAACCGCGACCGCTCGCTCCGGCTCATGAGCCACCACGTATTCCGCATCGGCGAAGCCTTTCTCGAAACGGCGGTGGACGGTGTCGAATACGCGGTTCAGCTCGGCAGCATCCCGCCGCGGGACGGCACGTTCCTGACCGGCGACGAGATCGCGCGCTACGGCGGTACCGTTATCGCACGGCTGCAGCAATGGTGGGACGGGCTGGCCGACAAATCGTGCCGGCAGAAAGTCAAGACCTTCTTCGGTATGCAGCCGGTACACATGCTCTTCGAGCGCTCGACCTGGCATTCGGCGCAGCACGCGCGCCAGCTGATGGCCGTACTTGAGCGCCTCGGCATCGAGCCCGACGGACGGCTCACAGCCGAAGATCTTGCCGGCCTGCCTTTGCCCGAGAGACTGTGGGAATAAGATCGGCATGCGCTCACAAGAAAACCTCGCGATGCGAGGTTTTTTTATGACTGGCGGCAAAGCGCCGGTTGAGCGGCAGCCTCGCGGCCACGGGCATACGTCAGACACCCATCGGTTCGCGATTCTGATCATTCTCCGGTAGCCTTCCGCAGGAAAGCCTCGATGTATTGACTAAATACTCGGCGCTTCTTAGCATTGTCGCCACTGCGGATGAAAGGAACGCTCATGGCTGCCCTCGGTTTGACGATGCTTACCCCGCTGGCGACGTATCTCGATGAAATCTCCGACGCGCGCAGGCTTGCCCCCCGTCCGGCCACGCTCGACGGCAAGGTCGTGGGCCTGCTGCCCAACTGGCGGCCTTCGGCGATCCACATCCTGAAGTCGCTCGGCGACCTGCTGCAGGAACGCTACCGCCTGAAGGCGGTGATCATGGAGCAGCCGGTGCGCGAGCTGCCGCTGCGCGCGGGCAAGCTGCTCGACACGATGAAGGAACAGCTCGACAGCCTGGTCGGGCGCGTCGACGTCGTCATCACCGCGAGCGGCGACTGAGGGTCGTGCACGACGTGGTGTAGCCACGTCACGCCGGCCCTCGAAGAACTCGGCATTCCTGCGGTGATGGTCGTCACGGACACCTTCTCCCGATTCGCGCGCCGCATGTCCTCGACACAGGGTTTCCCCTACGTCGTGATCGCGGAAACGCCGAACCCCATCCGCCAGCTCGAGCCCGAGGCGCTGCGCCCGCGCGCCGAGGCGATGATCCAGACGGTGATCGACGGCCTCACGCTGCCGCCGGCCGAAATCCAGGCCCGCATGAAGGACGTCGTCGAACAGATCCACCCGCAGGGCGTTGCCCGCTCCACGATACCCGTGTAGGAATCGACTCCGCCGATGACACAAGCGCAAGTACAACTTGCGGGCGAGTCGGTCGCTGAACTGCTGACGCGCAGTTACGAGCACGCCTACGAGCAGGGCTGGACCGACGGCCTGCCCGTCATCCCGGCCACGCCGGAAGCGGTACAGCGGTTCGTCGCCGCCTCGGGCCGCAAGGCCGGCGACCTGATCGGCGTGCTGCCGCCGCGCAAGGGCCGCGCGACGGTCGAGGTGATCGCGGTGAATGCCATCATGGCGGGCTGCCGTCCGGAGTACATGCCGGTGCTGATCGCCGCGGTCGAAGGACTCACCGACCCGACGTATCCGCTGGAGTTGATGCAGGTCACGACCAACCCGATGACGCCGTTCCTGCTGGTGAACGGCCCGGTGCGCAAGCAGCTCGAAATCAATTACGGCACCGGCTGCCTCGGCCCCGGCTGGCGCGCGAACTCGACCATCGGCCGCGCGGTCCGCCTGATCCTGATCAACGGCGGCGGCGCCCTGCCCGGCGTCTATTCGAAAACGAGCTTCGGCTCGCCGCTGCGCTATTCGTATATCTGCGGCGAGAACGAGGAAGAAAATCCGTGGACGCCGTTCCATGTCGATCGCGGCTTCAAGCGCGGGGACAGCACGGTCACGGTGTTCAAGGCCTCCAATTTCTGCAACATCTCGGGCGGCGAAGGCGTCGGCCCCACGGAGATTCTGCGCCAGATCGCGACCAACATGCCGCCGATGTACGGCGGCGGCGACGGCGTGCTGCTGCTGCTCGGCGTCAATCATGCGCAATCGCTGCATGAAGCCGGGCTCACCAAGCGCGACATCCAGCAACGCCTGTGGGAACTCGCGCGATTGCCGGTCTCTCATTTCGCCGAAGCTTTCGCCTCCACCGAGCGCGCGGCGGGACGCGGCGACGCCACCAGCGTATGGCGCGCGCGTAGCCCCGATGAAATTTATATCGCGGTGGCGGGCGGGCCCGGGCCGCAGAACGTTTACATCGGCGCGGGGATGCCGCAAACGCGGCTGATTCGTGGGATTTAGCCGGCCGCGAAAGAAATACCAGCCCCCCGGCGGACGCCAGGTCGGTCGCGGCTGTATCCAATGTATCAAGCCATGGCAATCTGCAACTCCAGCCACTGCACAATTGCGCTAAACTGGAAGTTATCCCAAAAACAGCAACGGCCGATGAAACCACAGATAAACACGGATGAACGCGGATAAGGTCGACGCTAAGAGTCCCAACCATGGAAAACGCGCATTTCCCTGTGGATAGCGCCGTGATTTCCGTGTGTGCTGCGGCCTGGAAACGCCTGATTTTTGTCAGTGTTTATCTGCGTTCATCTGTGGTTAACCATTGCTTTTCAGATTTTTGAGATGGGTTCTAGTAATTTTGCTGCGCAATGAAAGGCGCAAGATGCCGTCTTCAACGTTCGATCTGCAGTCGCGCCCGTCCTGGCGCCCGCTACACCGCGGCTGCCTGCCGCCATGTTGAATCCCGCCGCAACCGCGCGTCGCGCGATTCCATCGGTCGACCGGCTGCTCAAGCTTGACCCAGTCGGCGCCCTGATCGCCGAGTATGGCCGACCGCTCGTCGTAGAAACCATCCGTGCCGTACTCGATGAGCAGCGCGCACTGCTTAACGGCGATGGCGCCGTATCCCTCGATGAAAACTCGCTGCTTGCAACTTGCAGCGCGCGTCTGCATGCCGCGACCAGCGCATCGCTGAAGCCGGTATTCAACCTGACCGGCACCGTGCTGCACACCAATCTCGGCCGCGCGCTGTTGCCGCAGACCGCCGCGCAGGCCGCACTCATGGCAATGACGCGCGCGGTCAACCTCGAATTCGATCTCGGCGGCGGCGCCCGCGGCGAGCGCGATAGCCATGTCGAAGCGTGGCTCAAGCGCCTGACCGGCGCCGAAACCGCGCTCGTCGTCAACAACAACGCGGCGGCAGTCTACCTCGTGCTCAACACACTCGCGTTGCGCAAGGAAGTGATCGTGTCGCGCGGCGAGCTGATCGAAATCGGCGGCGCGTTCCGCATCCCCGACATCATGGCGCGCGCCGGCTGCCGCCTGCGCGAAGTCGGCACCACCAACCGCACCCATGCCAGGGACTACACCCAGGCGGTCAGCACGCGCACCGCCGCGATCATGAAAGTGCACGCCAGCAATTACGCGATCCAGGGTTTCACCGCGAGCGTGCCGGAAGACGATCTCGCCGCAATTGCGCGCGAACATGAGCTGCCGTTTCTCATCGATCTCGGCAGCGGCTCGCTGGTCGATCTCGAGCGCTACGGCCTGCCGCACGAACCCACGCCGCGCGAGACCATCGCCAACGGCGCCGACGTCGTGACCTTCAGCGGCGACAAGCTGCTCGGCGGCCCGCAATGCGGCCTGATCGTCGGGCGCAAGGAACTCATCGCGAAAATCCGCAAGAACCCGATGAAGCGCGCGCTGCGCGTCGACAAGGTCACGCTCGCCGCGCTCGAGGCGACGCTGCGCCTGTATGCCGATCCCGAGCGCCTCACGCGCGAGTTGCCGACGCTGCGCCTTCTGACGCGCCCGCGAGCGGAGATCGAGACCCAGGCGCAGCGCGTGCTGCCCGCGATCGTAGCGGCGGTCGCCGGCTGCGCCGATGCGCAAATCATCGCTTGCGCGAGCCAGATCGGCAGCGGCGCGCTGCCGGTCGAGGCGCTGCCGAGCGCCGGCATAGCGCTGACGCCGCGCGCCAAGCGCAAGGGCACGGCCGCGGCTGCCATCGCCGACGCGTTTCGCGCGCTGCCGGTACCGGTCATCGGGCGCATCAAGGGCAATGCTTTCATCCTCGATCTGCGCTGCCTCGACGACGAGGCCGGCTTCATCGCCCAACTCCATCAACTGAAAATCCAAAGCCTCGCCACAGAGGTCACAGAGCACACAGAGAAAAGCAAAACCAGAAGCAATAAATAAAATGAACGATCTTGTATTGAATTCCTCTGTGCTCTCTGCGTCCAATGGCACGTACCTTAAGTACGTCGCTTGCGAGCGCCGAACAATTCCTGTAGATACTCTGTTCAGTGTCAACTGTTTTTTTCTGTGCGTGTGACGGTCATGCTGCAGTCGCGTAGAACCTGGTGTTATCGAAGGGCCGGTTGTCGCGCAACATGCCGTGAATGGCATGGAGCAGTTTGCGCATGACAG
>JACQOI010000312.1 GCA_016202615.1 Betaproteobacteria bacterium | reverse complement strand
TTCCAGATCGGCACCGAGGCCGAGAAAAGCGGCGCGCCGGGCAAGATCATGAACTTCATGAACGCGATGACGCTCGTCACGGTGCCCAAGCTGTCGGTGATCCTGCGCAAGAGCTACGGCCGCGCCTACGTGTGCATGGGCGGCGGGCGGCACTCGGATGACATCGCGGCGTGGCCGACCGCGGAAGTGAGCTTCATGAGCCCGGAGTTCGCGACCACCATCGTGCACGGCGTCAAGCCCGGCGACCCCGACTACGCAGCGAGGCTCGCGGAGATCGAGCACGATTCCGATGTGTGGGGACTCGCCGCGGTGTTCGCGGCGCAGGCGGTGATCCGCCCCGACGAGACGCGCGATTACCTGATCCGCATGCTCGAGGTCTACAAGCTGCGCATGACCAAGGGCGTCGGGCAGCACCTGATGCGTACCTGGCCGACCAGTTATTGATTTCGTTATGTAACCGCCGATGAACGCCGCTCAACGCCGATATTTACCGCTTGATTTTCCGCGGCAGGGGTTTTTCGAGAAATCCGCGTTTATCTGCGTCCATCGGCGGTTCCAAGGGTTTTGAATGTTTAACAAGGTAGTGGTTGCCAACCGCGGCGCGGTAGCGGCGCGTGTGCTGCGCGCGCTCAACGAGATGGGGATCGAATCGGCCGCGGTGTATTCGGAGGCGGATTACGGCGCGCCGTATCTCGAGCTGGCGAGCGAGACCTACGCGATCGGCGCGGCGTCCGCACGCGAAAGTTACCTCAACCAGGACGCGCTGCTGGACGTGCTCAAGCGAGCCGGCGCTGACGGCGTGCATCCCGGCTACGGATTTCTTGCGGAAAACGCCGGATTTGCGCGGCGCGTGGAGAACGCCGGTGCACGCTTCATCGGGCCGTCACCGCAATGGATAGACGCGATGGGACACAAGACGCGCGCGCGCGAGCTGGCGGTGCGGTACGGGATGCCGATGACTAAAGGCTCGGGCGTGCTGCCGGCCGAGCCCGACGCGATACTGGCTGCTGCGCGCGCGGTGGGCTACCCGGTGCTGGTCAAGCCCGCCGGCGGCGGCGGCGGCATCGGCATGCTGCCGGCCAGGGACGAGAGCGAGCTGCTGGCGGTGGTCGAGCGCTCGCGCTCGATGGCGAGCCGCGGTTTCGGCAACGCCGAGGTCTATCTTGAACGGCTGCTCGAGCGTCCGCGCCACGTCGAGTTCCAGGTGCTCGGCGACCGGCATGGCGGAGCCGCACACCTGTTCGAGCGCGACTGCTCGGTGCAGCGCCGCAATCAGAAAGTCATCGAGGAAGCGCCGGGCCCGCTGCTCGACCGCGCGGTGGTTGACGGCGTCGCCGGCCAGGTCGCGGCCATGGTCAAGCAAATAGGCTACGACAACATCGGCACCGTCGAAATGCTGCTGGGCGCCGACGCCTCGTTCAACTTCCTCGAAATGAATACGCGGCTGCAGGTCGAGCACGGCGTCACGGAGGAAGTGACCGGCGTCGATCTCGTGCAGGCGCAAATCCGTTCGGCAGCAGGCGAGCGGCTCGCCGGAATTTTGCCGGGCACGATTGCGATCACCGGTCACGCGATCCAGGCGCGTGTCTACGCCGAAGATCCCAGGAATTTTTTCCCGTCGCCCGGCAAGCTAACCGTATTCAGGCCGCCCGAGGACAAGACGATCCGGGTCGAAACCGGGTATGCGGAAGGCCGTGACGTTACTCCGCATTACGATCCGATGATCGCTAAGGTCATCGTGCATGCCGCGAGCCGCGAGACGGCCATCGATAACCTGGTGGCTGCGCTCGAAGAGTTCGAGATTCAGGGTCTCAAGCACAACATACCGGCGGTCGTCGCAATCCTGCGCTCCGAGCAATTCCGTTCAGGGCGGGTGCATACCGGGATCATTCCTGAAGTGCTGGCCAAAGCCAGAAAATCATGAACCGCCAGGGACGCCAAGGAGAGCGAGACTGAACATGAATCCCACAGCGATCATCGCCAAGGCGAGGCGCGAAAAGCGCACGGCGCTCGACGAGCTCGCCGGCAAGCGGCTGCTCGCAAGCTTCGGCATCGGCGTGCCGAAGTCAGCCGTCATCGCGGGCGCGGATGAAGTCGCGGCAGCGTTTACAGAACTCACCCCCCCGCTCGTACTGAAGATCGTGTCGCCCGACATTTTGCACAAGAGTGATGCCGGTGGCGTCCGCATCAACCTGCGGACGCCGGAAGAGGCGATCGCGGCCCTTCGCGCGATGCAGGTGAAGCCGGCTATCCGCTCGATGCGGATCGAGGGATGGCTCATCGAGGAGATGGCGCCGGCCGGACAGGAGATGGTGATCGGCTCGGTCAACGACCCGCAGTTCGGCCCGCTGGTGATGGTAGGGCTGGGAGGCATTTTCGTCGAGGTGCTCGCCGACGTCGCGTTCCGCATCTGCCCGATCACGCGGCTTGACGCGCAGGAAATGCTTGCCGAATTGAAAGGCGCGGTGATCCTCGAGGGCGTACGCGGTGGAAAGCCGGTATCCCGGGACGCGATCGTCGACGCGCTGCTCAAGATCGGCGGCGAGAATGGCCTGCTGCTGCGCCACGCCGGCGATTTCAGGGAAGCCGACATCAATCCGCTGATCGTGTCCGAAACCGGCGCGGTCGCTGTCGACGCCCGATTTGTGCTGAGTTGATTAGAGCTGAACCGCGAAGGACGCGAAGGACGCGAAGGAAAACCAAAATGAGGCAAAGATAAGAATTTTATGCCACAGAGGGCACAGAGATAAGGCCAAACCGAAAAACGAACGGCCCCGGGAATTATATTTTCCTCTGTGTTCTCTGTGATCTCTGTGGCTAATGCTTTTCTACTATCCTATGACCAACCACAGTATCCTTGAGCAATACGCGCCGTTGTTCATGCCGCAGACGGTTGCGGTGGTCGGCGCGTCGACCAAAGGCAATGCGCTGCCGAACGTCTTTATCCGCCGCATTCGCGAATTCGGCTTCGAGGGCGCGATCTACCCGATCCATCCGTCGGCGGCCGAGATCGACGGACTGCCCGCTTATCGCACCCTGGCCGACACGCCGTTGCCGGTCGATTACGCCTACATCGCGGTGTCCGCGGCGCAGATCCCCGGCATGCTGTCGGCCGCCGCCGGTCACGTGCGCTACGCGCAGGTGATTTCGAGCGGTTTCGGTGAAGTCGACGAAGGGAAAGACCTGGAGCAGCAACTGGCCGCCGCCGCGCGTGCGGGGGGCATGCGCCTGCTCGGGCCGAATTGTCTCGGCATCTACACGCCGCGCGGCAAAGTGACGTTCACTGAAATCGGCCCGCGCGAAGTCGGCCCCGTCGGCATCGCGTCGCAAAGCGGCGGGCTCGGCACCGACATCATCCGGCGCGGCATGGGGCGCGGCCTCAAATTCTCGGGACTCATCACTGTCGGCAACTGCGCCGACTTGGGTCCCAGCGATATGCTCGAGTTCTATCTGGCCGACCCCCAGACCCAGGTGATCGGTTTTTATATCGAAACGGCAAAGCACGGGCGGCGGCTGTTCGAGATCCTGCGCGCGGCGAATGCGCGCAAGCCCGTGGTCATGCTCAAGGGCGGGCGCACGCGCCAGGGGCTTGCGGCGGCGGCGTCGCACACCGGCTCGCTCGCCGGCGACGAGCGCGCGTGGACCGCGCTGTCGCGCCAGACCGGGTGCGTGCTGGTTGACACGCTTGATGAGTTCATCGACGCGCTGCTCATATTCCAGACGCTCACGCCGCGCAGCCGGCAGCCGACGCAGCGCGTGGTGCTGTTCGGCAACGGCGGCGGCGCCAGCGTGCTCGCCACCGATTATTTCGCGCGGCTCGGCCTCGACGTTACGCCGTTCGGCGCGCTAACGCTGGACGCGCTCGCGGCGCTCAAGCTGCCGCCGGGCACCAGCATCACCAATCCGGTCGACTGTCCGGTCGGGACGTTGCAGCAGGAGGACGGGCGCGTGGCGGAGCGGATACTGGATGTGATCTACGAGCACGGCAACCCGGATGCCCTGGTGATGCATCTGAACCTGTCGGCTTTCATCGGCCGCACCAAGAACGAGGTCCTTGACAATCTGGTACAGGCCGCGTTGCGCGTGCAGGAACACCATCCCGGCAAGGCGCATTTCGTGCTGGTGCTGCGCTCCGACGGGGAGCTTACACTCGAGGAGCGCAAGCGCGAGTTCCGCGACAAGGCGGTCGCGCTCGGCATTCCGGTCTATGACGAAATGAGCAACGCCGGCCATGCGCTGGCTGCGCTGCAGCAGCACGAACGTTTCGTTCATACCCGCCGCTAGCAGCCTGTCGGATAATTTTGTAGATACTCTGTTCAGTGTCAACTGTTTTTTTCTGTGCGTGTGACGGTCATGCTGCAGTCGCGTAGAACCTGGTGTTATCGAAGGGCCGGTTGTCGCGCAACATGCCGTGAATGGCATGGAGCAGTT
>JACQOI010000030.1 GCA_016202615.1 Betaproteobacteria bacterium | reverse complement strand
TCTGCGCGCGCGGTTCACGACCATGTCTGTCGAAATTGTGGGCGGGCAGCCGCAAGCCTTCGCCCGCTACGTCAATGCCGAGCTGAAGCGCTGGGGAGAAGTCGTGCGGGCGGCCAACATCAAAGTCGAGTAATGCAACCCCGGGAAAAGAAATAGTCTCACCTATCACCCCGTGCCTGACATCCCCTGCCCCCCGTTGCCTCCAGCGGCGGGCACCGGCCACGCCACTTGCACATTTCCAGGCCAAGTTCAGAGATCCGAGGATCGCCACGGCGCAAGATTTTGTGTCAGGCCATTACACGCTTGCCCACACTGCGCGAAATTTCGGAGTTCATTACAGTAACGCGAGCCGCGCAGTATGCAAGCATGAGAATAATTGACAACCTTTTTGTGTTAACATAGATTGAATTGCGCTGACGACTTACTCTATGAAACGGATGTGCTATGGCTATCGTTAGAATGGCTTCTCCGATTGGTGTTTATGTTAACGAAAGCCTAGCTAGCTCGCCCCACGGCCTCCCCAGTCTCGACGGCAAGGTGGTGGGATTCCTGCGCAACTGGCCTCCTGCGGCCGTGAACATTCTGAAAGCACTCGGCACGCTGCTTGAGCAGCGTCATGTTGCTGGAGTGCTTGCGGTTGGACTAACGGTGCTGGGGGCTGGTGCGGCCCGCGGCCAGGAATATCCAAACAGACCGGTTCGCATCATCGCCGGTTCGCCCGGCGGCGGCGTCGACTTCGCGGCGCGTTTGATCGCGCAAGAGCTGGCGGGCAGCCTGGGCCGGCAAGTGATCGTCGAAAATCGGGGAAGCGGCGGCGGAGCGATCGCAGCGCAAACCGTGGTCAGGGCGCCGCCGGACGGCTATACGCTGCTTTTTTACGGTAGCCCGATCTGGCTTGCTCCGTTCTTGCGTGACAACGTGGATTACGACCCGATGAGAGATTTTTCCCCGATCACATTGGCGGTGAGCCAGCCCAATATTCTCGTCGTCCATCCTTCATTGCCGGTAAAGTCCGTCAGGGAATTAATCGCGCTGGCCAAAGCCAGACCTGGAGCGCTCAACTATACTTCGGGCTCCGCGGGCTCTTCGAGCCATCTGGCCGGGGAGCTGTTGAAGGCCATGGCGGGAGTCGATATCGTGCGCATCAATTATGTCGGCACCGGCCCGGCGCTCAACGCTCTGATCAGCGGCGAGATGCAGATGATGTTCGTTCCCACAGGGGCCGCCGGGCAGCACGTCAAGTCTGGCAGATTGAGGGCGCTGGCGGTTACGAGCGCGCAACCGTCCGCGCTTGCTCCCGATTTGCCCACGATGGCGGCCTCGGGCCTGCCCGGGTATGACTCCGTGGCAACATACGGCGCATTTGCGCCGGCCAAAACTCCCGCGCCGCTCATCAATCGACTGAACCAGGAATTTGTGCGGGTTCTGCAGACGCCGCAGGTCAAGGACCGGTTTTTCAGAAGTGGCGTGGAGACTGTCGGAAGCTCCCCGCAGGAGTTCGCGGCCGTGGTGAAATCGGAAATGACCAACATGGGCAAGTTGATCAAGGCCGTCGGCATCCGCGGTGATTAGCCCGAGCTCCGAGCGGCGGTTCTTTTGGGGAAGCCATTGCGGTTGACTGGGCGTGTGCGGCACAAGGCATGACATAAAACCATGGCGCGCACCGGCGCCGCCCGCCCTCGGCGGTCACCAGGCCGCGGATCATGAAGCTGGTTGACAAAGGATGGAACGCACCGAACTGGCCCGTGGAATACGGTGGCATGGAACTCTCACCCGGCAAGCTGCTGATCTTCATAAAGAGAACAATAGGTCAGCATTAGCGTACTCCGTTGGATTACACTGGTGCGATGGCCCGTCCGTTGCGCATCGAACGGCATCGAATGCTCCGGCGCTGTCTATCATGTGACCTCTCGCGCTCGGCATGCGCCAGTTAAATGGCGTGTTCACGCAGTCGTTTAATCGCCACTATGGCCGGGTGGGACACGTTTTTCAGGGGCGAACGGTTTATCGCGCAGATGCAGAGGCATGCCAAGGTCGATGGCAATCTCTCCGAAATGCCACGCGCCCACCGGCGGGCACCGGCGAACTCCGGCGCTGGCCAAACTTGCGGTATCGGAGTAGATTTTCCGGGCAAGCTGGATGGCGGGTAGCCGTTCCCCACGGAGCGCACCGTCGAAACGGGTGTCGGGCGGTATCACCAGGCGTGCGCCGAGCCCGGACAGGGGCAATGCACGTTTTTCGAACCCAAGACTGCGGAAGATCAACGATGATTGGCGGAAGGACGTTCCTATCCCTTATCGCTAGTCATTTTTCTTAACTTTCATCAACGGAGGTTACAACCATGGCAATTAGCACCGGCCCCACTTCCACGTTGTGCCGCTGGGCATGTTCAACCCGGTACGACGATCTGCCCGCTGAAGTGCGCAAAGAGACGGTGACCTTTCTTTATGACCAGGTGGGAGGCATGATTGCGAGCGCAACCCTTCCCTCATGCCAGCCCCTGGTCGATCTGGTGCGAAAACTGGGCCCGGGCGGAGACTGCAGCATCGTGGGTCATCCGCTGCGAACCTCGGTCACCAACGCCGCGTTGGCTAACGGCACCGTCGCGCACGGAGCCGAAGTGGACTCCACCGGGCAAAAGGGTACCGGGCACTACGCTGCCATTACCGTGCCGGTCGGTCTTACCGTCGGGCAGTACGTGTCGGCATCGGGCAAGGAACTGTGCCGGGCGGTTGCCGTTGGGTCGGAAGTCGCGGCCCGCTTTCAAAGCGTACTGGGCCACCATGGGACCCGGAACCAGTTCGTGACGAGCGTCGGCGCCACCATGGGGGCCGCGGTCAGCGCGGGGTTGTTGCTGGGTCTGAATGCCGAGCAGATGGAGCATGCGCTGGGTCTCGCCGCCTCGTGCGCCTGCGGCCTGACCAGCTGCCATGTGGAGGAATTGCACCAGACGAAGTCCTTGAACCGGGGAAAAGCCGTCGAGGCCGGGGTACTCGCCGCCTTGCTGGCTCAGGAAGGTTACCATGGCCCAAGAGAGATCATGACCATAGAAAACGGTTTCTTCGACGCCTATCTCGGGTTGCCAGAAGCGGGCCACGAAGTGGTGGAGGAGTTAGGCGAAAATTACCTGATGCGGCAGATCGCCTACAAGCGCTACCCCGTGGGGGGTCCCAACCAGACGCCGTTGTACGCTTTCCTGCAACTCATAAAGACCCACAAGCTGGTGGCGGATAACATCGAGCAGATTGAAGTTTCGGTGTCGCGCGACGCCTTTCAGATTGTGATGACCAATATGCACCCTTCCGTGCATATGCAGACCATACTTTCCTTGGCAGCGGTCTATGGGGAACTGACTTTTTCCCACATTCATAATCCCCGTTATCGTGAAGCTCCTGAATTCAAGGCCTTCCAGGAGCGGGCGCGTATTTTTATCATTCCGCGACCGGGCCGCCCGGCCGGCATGGGAGAGCGGCTCGAGATGGGCATCACGGTGCGCACGCGCAATGGGGAAACGTTGAGCCAGAAGCTTCGTTACCCGTTGATGAGCGAAGCGGAGATCAAGCAGAAATTCCGCTACCTGGCGGGCCTGCGGCTTGACGGCAATGAGGTTGCGGGCCTGGAGAAAAAACTCATGGCGATCGAGGCGGAGAAGGATGTCGCTTCCCTGGTCCGGGAGCTTGAAATACCTTATGCAGATCGCTCATGAAAATTGATCGTGTTTCCCGATCATAGGCAAGCGGATTATTGATGCTTGCGTTAACCACGGTTCTCTCGTTACGGAGGATTTATGCGGATACCAGGTTTTGTCCTATGGATGTTCCCGGTGAGCATGATGGTTCTCGGCGCCGGTGTGGTCTGCGGCCAGGATTATCCGAACAAGCCCGTTCGCATCCTCACCTCGGGGGCTGGAGGCGGCAACGATTTTTTAGCGCGTGTGATTGCGCAACCGCTTTCCCGCAGCCTGGACCAGCAGGTGATAGTGGAAAATCGAGCGGGCCTGCTTCTCTCAATAGAAACCGTGGCCAAAGCACCGCCTGATGGTTATGCCCTGCTTGTCGCTGCCAATACACTCTGGACCGGACCGCTTTTACGAAAACTGTCTTATGATACTTTGAAAGATTTTTTACCGATCTCGTTGATGACCAGGGCTCCTACCATGCTTGTTGTGCATCCATCGCTGCCGGTAAAAACCGTCAAGGAACTGATAGCTTTGGCTAAAGCCAGACCCGGCGAACTTAACTATGGCTCGAGTTCAATAGGCGCTTCAAATCATCTCGCAGCGGAGTTATTCAAGTCGATGGCGGGCGTCAATATCGTGCATATTCCGTTCAAAGGCAGTGGAGCGGCGCTCATTAGCCTAATTGGCGGTCAGGTGCAATTGTTTTTTGCTACCCCGGGTTCGGTGTCGGCACAAGTCAAATCGGGAAAATTAAGAGTCTTAGCGGTTACCAGCGCTGAACCGACCGCGCTGTTTCCCGGTTTGACTACGGTGGCGGCCTCCGGCCTGCCCGGGTATGAACTCTTAGACGTAAAGGGCATGTTTGCGCCGCGAGGAACTCCTGCGGCCATTATCAGTCGCCTAAACCGCGAGGTTGTGATGGCCCTTAACCAAACGGATGTGAAAGAAATGCTTTTCAAGGCTGGAGCAGAGGCCGTGGGCAGTTCGCCAGAGCAGCTCGCGGCCGCGGTAGAATCCGAAATTGCCACGGCAAGCAAGACGATAAAGGAGGCTGGCATCCGCATTGAATAAAGGAGCGGATATCCTGATCCGGCGCATCCTGGAGCAAGCCGGGGCTGTGGGCGCCGCTTCAATCCGCCTTGGCCCCGGATGCCCTCACCACCTTCGCCCACTTCGCGATCTCGCTCTTGATATGGGCCGCGAACTCCTCCGGCGTGATGCCGCCCGGCGTGGAGCCCTCGGCAGCGAGCCGCTCCTTCACTTCCGGCGTTTGCAGCGCCTTTGCGATTTCGCCGTACAGCCGGCCGACGATCGCGCGCGGCGTTCGGGCGGGTACCACCACGCCCTGCCACGACGTTGCCTCGTAACCCGGCACGCCGGCCTCCGCGATGGTCGGCACCTCGGGCACGACCGCCAGGCGCTGCGCGCTCGTGATCGCCAGCACCTTGAGCCTGCCGCCTCGCACCTGCGGCAACGCTACTTGAACCTGGATGAAGCTCGCTTGCACCTCTCCCGCGATAAGCGCGGTGAGCTGCTCCGCGGCCCCCTTGTACGGCACGTGCACGATGTCGATGCCGGCCATGAATTTGAACATCTCCTGGGCGAGATGATTCCCGCCGCCGCTGCTGGCCGACGCATAATTGAGCCTGCCGGGCGTGGCTTTAGCCAGCGCGATGAATTCCTTGAGCGTCGCGACGGGCGCCGACGGGTGCACCAAGAGCAAATAGGGGCTCATCGTGGTCAGCGTGACCGGCGCGAAATCGCGCACCGGATCGTACGGCAGCTTCGAATACATGCTGACGTTGGTCGCGAGGGTGCTGATGGTGCCGGCGAACAGCGTATAGCCATCGGGCAACGCTTTCGCCGCGGTGACTGCGGCGATCAATCCGCCGCCGCCGGCGCGGTTGTCCACGATCACCTGCTGGCCCATGCTGTCCGACAGTTTCCGGCTCAGCGCACGCGCCATCATGTCGGTCCCACCGCCGGGAACGAAACCGACGATAAAACGGATCGGCTTGGTCGGATAGGTTTGCGCCCACGCAGCGCCCGCAGGCGCGGCGCAGAGCAGCAACGCCAGCGCTGCGGCACAGCCGGATCGCCTTACTTTACCGCCGAAAGTCCGCTTCGGCGCGACGCGCTTCCAGTCTTCAGGTTTACCGTGAAAACTGCGCTGGTCACGCGGGCCGTGCGTAGTCGACAGCGGGAAGGTGCTGTAAGGTGTTTTGCCTTCGGTAGCAGGAGCATCTTGCGGTTTCGTGGTTTTGTCTGAATCAGACATCGTAGCCTCCTGTGGATGTGCAACAGTAGCTATCGCCCGTTGATCAAGCGGTGCAGGTGCTTGCCGAAATCGGTGTTGTCCTGGTAGCCGCGGAACAGCTCCGCGCCCGGGCCCATCGCGCCGACCAGTACCGGCTCCGGCGTGTGCCCCGAAGTACCCCAGTAATAGCCGGTCTGCCGCGCCACCATCCGCCCCAGCGCGTTTTGCGGCATATAGCTGAAATTGCGCTCGAGCGTCTGCTGCTTGAGGATCAGCTCGCGCAGGTCGGAGTCAAGCCTGAAGCCGGGAAAGTGTTTCGTCAGCAGCTGATCGAGTACCTCGCCCGAGGGTTTTTTGCCGAGCTTCTCCCTCACCATGTTAAGCGACATTGTGATTCGCCCCACCATCTTCAGGTGTTCATCGCCGGTATAAAACTGATTCTCGCTCGACAGCGTGCTGAGATCCTTCAGCGCGTAGGTAGGGGAAAAGCCGCCGGTCTCGTGGTCGCCGGTGATGATCACCAGCGTGTCGGGCGAGCCGCGCCGGAAATCGAGCGCGACCTTGACCGCATCGTCAAACGCCCACAATGCTTGCATCAGGCCGGCGGCGTCGTTGGCGTGCCCTGTGGTGTCGATGTTCTCGTTCTCGACCAGCAGCACGAAACCATTCGGGCTGTTGTTGGCCAGCGCCTTGAGCGCCGCTGCCGCCATCTCGGCGGTCGTCGGCTCCTTGACCGGGTCGCGGTCGATCTCGAAATCCATGTCGCCGTCCGCAAACAGGCCCAGCAGTTTCGCTCCGGTCGCAGCTTTGAGTTCGGCGGTGTTTCTCACCACCTGCCAGCCCTTGGCGCGGAACGCGGCAATGACATCCTTGCCATCCTTGCGTTTGCCGCCGGGTACCCCTTGCGGCAGGAAATAGTCCGCGCCGCCGCCCATCAGCACTTCGGGTTCGAGCGCAAGAAACTGATCCACCAGCGCCCGCGAATCACGCCGCGATTTCGCGTGCAGGCTGAAGGCGGCGGGAGTTGCGTCATGGACCGTGGCAGTGGTCACCAATCCGATGCGCTTGCCTTTGGCCTTGGCCGCCTCCATCACGGTGGCTACCGATTTACCGTCCGGCGTGACGGAAACGGCGCCGTTTGCGACCTTGAAGCCGGTGGCCATCGCCGAGCCGGCAGCGGCGGAATCCGTCACGTAGGCGCCATGCGGGCTGGTGACGAGCAAGCCGACCGCCCCCTGGCGGAACAGCACGTCGGTTGTCACAAACTGCCGGTTGCGCAGCACCTGGCTTGAATATCTGCCGAAATCCCACTGGGTGGGCGCCGCGCCATCGGCGAACAGGATGATGATGTTTTTCGGATATCGCGTCTGCTCTTCACCGCTGCCGGGCAAACGGTC
This sequence comes from Betaproteobacteria bacterium, assembly GCA_016202615.1. Classification (GTDB taxonomy): domain Bacteria; phylum Pseudomonadota; class Gammaproteobacteria; order Burkholderiales; family SG8-41; genus PALSA-1004. The sequence continues at coordinate 18,660 of JACQOI010000030.1, read as the reverse complement.
GCAGCCCGCCAGCGCAAATGCGCATGCAACCAGCGTCGCGAACAGCAAACGCCTCAGAGTCAGCCCCATGCCACGAAACTGTCTTGACATTTCCGTCACCCCTTCCTAAGTAGTCTGGTTCATAAATTTGGCAACGTATTATCTACTTCTAGGCGCGGGAACTGCCGCCGGTTCTGCCCATGATCCACGCGGGAACCAGCGCGAGGGTAAAAACGAACGCGACGATGAGAAAGCTATCGCGGAACCCCAGCGTATACGATTGTGCGTAGACCACCCGATCCAGAAAATGCAGCGCTCCGGACAACTGCAAGTCGTGGGGCACGCCGGCCCGGGCCAGGAGCTCCTGCATCGTGCGCAGCAATTCGGCCGTGGCGCTGTTGGCGGCGGTCTGGAGGTTCGCCAATGCATTGCTGTGGAAAAACGTCCGGCGATCCAGCACCACTGACAGCAGGTTCACTCCGAGCGCGCCGCCGAGCTGACGGGAAAAGTTGATCATCCCCGCTCCCTGCCCGAGCAGCTCGGGGCGCAACGCCCGCAACGCCGCAACGGTGAGCGCCGGCTTGATCAGCCCCAGGCCGATGTAGGAAACGATGACGCACCTCGCGATAGTCCAGAACGGAGTATTGGCGTCAACGCTCCCCAACCAGTAAGCCGACACGCTGACGCACAGCAGGCCCGCGACGATCAGCCCCCGCGCAGGAAGCCGGTCGCTCAAATATCCGCCGATTGGCATGAACAGGCCCAGCACGAGACCGCCAGGCATCAGCAGCAAGCCCGCCGCCAATGGCGTGAAACCCTGGACCGTCTGCACGAAAAGCGGTACGAGATAGCTGGATCCAAACAACCCAGCGCCGAAAATAAAGGCCACCGAACCGGCTGCGGCGAAACGCGCATTCGCGATCACCCGCAGATCGACCAGCGGCTGGGATGCGTGCAGTTCCCATGCGACGAATGCCGCGCCCGCAACGATTGCGAGCCCCAGCAGGATGAGGATATAGCCGGAATACCAGCCTTCGCGCTGTCCGTTGGAAAGGCCGGTGAGCAGGCAGGCGAGCGCAACCGACAGCAGAAAAAAGCCGGTCCAGTCGAAGCCGGCAGGCGCCTCCGACTCCTCGCGCTCCGGCATGAACAGGCTGCCGAGCAGAGTCGCGACCACGCTGAACGGCACGCCGATATAAAAAACGTAGCGCCAGTTGAAGTGGTCGATCAGAACGCCGCCCAGGGTGGGGCCCAGCGCCGGTCCCAGAATCACGCTGAGCCCGAAAAATCCCATCGCGCTCCCCCTCTGCTCGGGGGGAAACACGCGGAACAGCGTGTACATCGAGAGCGGTTGCAGCAACCCCGCCACCGCGCCTTGCACGATCCGGGAAAAGATCAGCACCGATTCGTTGGGGCTCAATCCCGCCAGCACTAGCGCAGCGGTGAAAACGCCGAGAGCGCCGACAAACGTCCTGCGCTGTCCAAAGCTGCGAATCAGCCAGGCATTGAGCAGCATCGAGACGGTCATTGCCGCCAAGGCGCCGGTCAAAAGCCACTGCGCCCGGTCCTGCCCAATGCCAAAAGCGCCCATGATGTCGGGTATGGCAACGTTGACGGTGGTCGTCGTCAGCATCGCCGAGATCGTGCCGAGCATCACCGTAATGGTGGCGAGCCAGCGATAACGCGGTCCGTAGCGTTCGAACAGGACCTCAGTGGTTTCTGACGTCAATGTCCACCTCGACCATCATCCCCGGGCGCAGCGCGGGATCTTTGTCGGCAAGCAGGATGCGCACCGGCAAACGCTGCGTGATCTTGGTGAAGTTGCCGCTCGGATTGGGGTCGGGCAGCAATGCGAACTTGTTGGTTGCCGCCTGGCCGATGCGGTAGACCTCGCCGCTGAAGACTCGCCCGGGATACGCATCGACGCGAATTTCCGCCTTCATCCCCGGCTTGAGCAGTCCGATGTCGGTTTCCTTGACGTTGGCCTCAATCCAGATTTCTTTCGGGTCGTGGAACATGACGATGCGCTGGCCGGGGGAAACATGTTCGCCTTTGCGCACAAAAGTCATCACCACTCGACCGTCGGCGGGACTTATGATGACGCGGTCCGCGATGTCCACTTCCTGCCGGCCTAACTGCGCGCGGATCTCATCCGCCTGGCGTGCAAGCACGATGAGTTGCTGTGCCATGACCCTGAGCTGGCGCCGGCTTCCACCCGCAGCGGACAGCATACCGCGGGCGGCCGCAACTTCGGCTACCGCCTTACGATGGCTTTCCTCGGTGCGCTGGTACTCGGTGCGCGCACGTTCCATCGCCTGCTGCGATAACCATTTGGCCGCGGTGAGTTCCTGCGCCCGCTTGTAATCGTCGCGGGCCTGCTTCAGTTGCACGCCGAATGCCGCCACTTCCGCTTCGGCCGCGATCAGGCGGTTGGTTTCGCTTTCAAATTTGCCGAGCGTTTCCTGATCTACCTGGCCGGTCTGCGCACGCACGACCGCCATTTGGCTTTCGATCCCCCCAAGCTTCGCAAGCAAGACTTCGCGCTGCAACACCGAGTCACGGTCATCCACCCGCGCGAGGAGCTGCCCCTTTTTTACTTCGTCTCCCTCGATGACCGGCAATTCGGTGATCCAGCCGGAAACGCGACTGGATATAGTAATCACTTCGCCATCGATGCGCGCATCGTCGACGTACAGGTGCGTGAAGCGATGAAAGACCCATTCGCCGGCCAATGCCGCAAGGATGATCGCCACGGCACCCAGGACCCAAGCTTTCATCCCCCCGGCGAAATGCAAGCGCAGGGAGCCCGCTCTTTGGTGAGCGCCGCCCGTCGCTTTATGGGAGTGATCTGCCGGCATGGCAAGAAGTTTTCGCGTCAAGGACTGTTCTATAACCCGGTTCGCACACGGCTGGTGTGCCTCAGGTTTGATTCACAGCTAGGAGTTTGTCGGACTTTGGGCCGACAAGCTCTTTTGGCGATTATCTCGCCGTTGGGTACTTCTCGGCAAGTAACGTGCGCCGCACGCGGCAACCGTGTTAGTATCGCCGCTCTGTCAGGAATCTCGCTGTAGCCCGAGCTCCAACGTGACGCAACCGGCAGCCTCAACCCCACTCCGCTGGCAGTTCTGGATCGACCGCGGCGGCACATTCACCGATATCGTCGCGCGCACGCCGGACGGCACGCTGGTCACGCACAAGCTGTTATCGGAAAACCCTGAACGCTATCCTGATGCGGCAGTCGCCGGCATGCGCCAGCTGCTCGGCGTGGCGCCGGATGCACCCATACCCGGCGGCCGTATTGACGCGGTCAAGATGGGAACCACGGTTGCGACCAATGCGCTGCTCGAACGCAAGGGCGAACGCACCGCGCTCTTTATCACGCGCGGCTTCCGCGATGCGTTGAGGATCGCCTACCAGAACCGCCCGCGCATATTCGACCGCCACATCGTGCTGCCCGAATTGCTTTACTCGCGCGTGGTCGAAGTCAATGAGCGCATCGGTGCGCACGGCGGCGTGCTGATCCCGCTCGACGCCGAAAAGATACGCCGCGACCTCAAGCAAGTGTTTGAGGAGGGCTACCGTTCGATCGCGATCGTGCTGATGCACGGCTATCGCTACCGGCAGCACGAGCAGATGACCGCCGCGATGGCACGAGACATCGGCTACACGCACGTTTCGGTGTCGCATGAAGCGAGCCCGCTGATGAAGCTCGTGAGCCGCGGCGACACCACGGTGGTCGACGCCTATCTGTCGCCGATTTTGCACCGCTACGTCGATACGGTTGCCGCCGAGCTGAAAGACGTGCGGCTCATGTTCATGCAATCGAACGGCGGCTTGACGGACGCGCGGCGTTTTCAGGGCAAGGATTCGATACTATCGGGGCCTGCCGGCGGCATCGTTGGCGCGGTGCGCACCTCGCTCGCCGCGGGCTGCGACAAAATCATCGGCTTCGATATGGGTGGCACTTCGACCGATGTGTCGCATTACGCCGGAGAATTCGAGCGCGCGTTCGAGACCCAGGTCGCCGGCGTGCGGATGCGCGCCCCGATGATGAGCATACACACGGTCGCCGCCGGCGGCGGCTCCATTTTGCACTTCGACGGCGCGCGCTATCGTGTCGGCCCCGATTCGGCGGGCGCGAATCCCGGCCCCGCGAGCTACCGCAAGAACGGCCCGCTCACCGTCACCGACTGCAACGTAATGCTCGGCAAGATTCAACCCGGGTTCTTTCCGCCGGTGTTCGGGCCCGGCGGCAATGAGCCGCTCGACGCCGCCATCGTGCAGCGCAAATTCGCCGACCTCACGGCGGACATCCGTCGCGCGACCGGCGATAACCGCACGCCGCAGCAGGTCGCGGAAGGCTACATCGACATCGCGGTCGGCAACATGGCCAACGCTATCAAGCAGATCTCGGTGCAGCGCGGCCACGACGTCACCGAGTACACGCTGTGCTGCTTCGGCGGCGCCGCCGGACAGCACGCGTGCCTGGTCGCGGACGCGCTCGGCATGACGCGCGCTTTCATCCATCCGCTTGCCGGCGTGCTGTCGGCCTACGGCATGGGGCTCGCCGACATTACTGCGATGCGCGAGGAAGCCGTTGAAGCGCAGCTAAGCGAGGAGAACTATCGCCTGTTCGACGACACGCTGGAGAAGCTCGCGCTCGCGGCGCGCGACGAGTTGCTGCGGCAAGGCGTGCCGCAGGAACGCATTCGCATTGTCGAACGCGTCCACTTGCGCTACGACGGCACCGACTCGGCGCTGGTCATCAATTTCGGTACCATCGCCGACATGGTCAGGCAGTTCGAGGCCGCCTACCGCATGCGCTATAGCTTCCTGATGCCGGGCCGCGCATTGATCGCCGAAGCAGTTTCCGTGGAAGCGATAGGTGTATCAGATGCGCCCGCGGACCCTCTCTCTCCCTTGATGGGAGAGGACCGGGGAGAGGGTGAACCAAAAGCAGAAATAACCGTCACCATGCACACCGGCGGCAAATCCCACGCGACACCGGTATTCAGGCGCGATGCGCTTGTTCCCGGCGGCGAGATCCGCGGCCCGGCGATCATCGCCGAGCAGAACGCGACCACCGTCGTCGAACCGGGCTGGCAGGCCGAAGTGTCCAAGCTCAATCACCTGATGCTGACGCGCGTCGAAGCACGGCCGCAGCGCGTCGCGGTGGGTACAAGTGTTGACCCTGTAATGCTCGAAATCTTCAACAACCTCTACATGTCGATCGCCGAGCAGATGGGCCTGCGGCTCGCCAACACGGCGTATTCGGTCAACATCAAGGAGCGGCTCGATTTCTCGTGCGCGGTGTTCGACCAGCACGGCCAGCTAATCGCGAACGCGCCGCACATGCCGGTGCACCTTGGCTCGATGGGCGAGTCAATCCGCACCGTGATCCGTGAAAACAGCGGCAGGATGAAGCCCGGCGACGTCTACATGCTCAACGCGCCCTACAACGGCGGCACGCATTTGCCCGACGTGACCGTGATCACCCCGGTATTTGACGGCAGCGATCTCTCCGCCTTCGACCTCTCGCCTCTCGCCTCTCGCCTCTCACCTCACGCCCCTCGCATCCTGTTCTACGTCGGTTCGCGCGGCCACCACGCCGACATCGGAGGCATCACGCCGGGCTCGATGCCGCCCGACAGCCGCGTGGTCGAAGAGGAAGGCGTGCTGATCGACAACTTCCTGCTCGTCGAGCAGGGCCGGCTGCGCGAGCAGGAAGCCATTGCGCTGCTTTCCTCCGGGAAATATCCGTGCCGCAACGTCGCGCAGAATATGGCCGACCTGCGCGCAATGATCGCCGCCAACGAAAAAGGCGTGCAGGAGCTGCGCCGCATGGTCGCGCATTTCGGCCTCGACGTCGTGCACGCCTACATGCGGCACGTGCAGGACAACGCCGAGGAAGCGGTGCGCCGGGTGATCGACGTGCTGAAGGACGGCAAGTTCGAATATGCGATGGACCACGGCGCGCTGATCAAAGTCGCCATCCGCATTGACAAGCGCAGGCGCAGCGCAGTGATCGACTTCACCGGCACCAGCCCGCAGCTCGACAACAATTTCAACGCGCCCTCCGCGGTGTGCATGGCAGCGGTGCTCTACGTGTTCCGTTCGCTGGTCGACGACGACATTCCGCTCAACGCCGGCTGCCTGAAACCGCTCGCAGTGATCGTCCCCGCAGGCTCGATGCTCAATCCGCGCTATCCCGCGGCGGTAGTCGCCGGCAATGTCGAGACCTCCCAATGCGTGACCGACGCGCTCTACGGAGCGCTGGGGCTGATGGGCGCGTCGCAAGGCACGATGAACAACTTCACTTTCGGCAACGAGCGCTATCAGTATTACGAGACGATCGCCGGCGGCTCCGGTGCCGGCGACGGCTTCGACGGCACCGGCGTGGTGCAAACGCACATGACTAACTCTCGCCTCACCGATCCCGAGGTGCTGGAATGGCGCTACCCGGTTTTACTCGAGGATTTTTCGATCCGCCGGGACAGCGGCGGCAAAGGCAAATGGCGCGGTGGCGACGGCGCGATCCGGCGCGTGCGCTTTCTGGAACCGATGGCCGCCGCCATATTGTCCGGCCATCGCCGCGTGCCGCCCTACGGCATGGCGGGCGGCAAGCCGGGTAAGGTCGGGCGCAACTACGTGATCCGCAGCGACGGCAAGGCGGTCGAACTCAAGGGCGCGGACAGGATCGAGATGAACGCCGGCGATGCGTTCGTGATCGAGACGCCGGGCGGCGGCGGTTACGGCACGCCAGGCAATCGACGGGCAGCGCCTGCGCGCTATGCTTTGCGCGGGTCATCTTGAACGCGTTACTGTTGCGGGTCGCGCTTGCGCACGTCCGGATCGAGCCCGACCAGGCGCAGCACCCACACCAGCACGAAGCCTACGACCAGCGGCCACCAGTGCGTCAGCACTATCGCCATCGCGGCCGCTGCGCCATAGGTGAGCCCCAGCAGGAACACGCCGTAATGCCGGGTGCGCCGGTAGGTGAGCATCAATGCCAGCGCCATGAAAATGAACGACGCGGCGAAAAAATAGATGATTATTTCCATGAGCGATGGTCCTGTCGATGACCGGATTCTACACCGCCGCGGGCACCGGCATCCGGCGCGCGCGGCAAGCGCCTGCTATGATTGAAAACCAACGGTAACACGCTGCCTGAGATAAGGGCCTCCCATGTCGCGGACATCGCCGCAGCGCACGCTCACCACCTGCTGCGCAATGCATACGCTGCACGACGGGTTATCGGACGTCAGCTACGTGCTGCTGCCGATACTGGCGCAGGCGTTCAACCTGTCGCTGGCGCAGGTCGGCATAATCCGCTCCGCGCATCGCGCCTCGATGGCACTGTTCCAGACGCCGGCAGGGCTCATCGCCGAGCGCCTCGGCGCGCGCAATCTGCTGGCATTCGGCACTGGCTGCGCCGGACTTGCGTTCATCGCGCTCGGTCAGTCGGCGGGTTTCGCCGCGATCCTGCTGGCGCTGTTCTGCGCCGGATTCGGCTCCGCATTCCAGCATCCGCTGTGCTCGACGCTGATTTCGCACGCCTATCCGGGCGACGGCCGGCGCGCCGCGCTCGGCACCTACAATTTCTTCGGCGACGTCGGCAAATTCGCATTCGGCGGCGCGGTGAGCCTGCTGTTCGTCGCCGGCGTTCCGTGGCAGCTTCCGGTCACGGTCTTTGGCAGTCTCGCACTGGCGGGCGCGCTCTCGATCCTGCTGTTGCTGCACGAAACCGCCGGCCGCGGCAGCCAGCACGCAGCCGCGCCATCTGGCGGCGGGCGTACGCGCGCGGGATGGGGCATCCGCAACCGCCAGGGCTTCACCGCGCTGTGCCTGATCGAAATCATCGACGGCAGCACGCGCACCGGGTTTCTGACTTTCGTCGCATTCTTGATGATCGCGAAAAACCTGCCCGCCGGCTGGGCGGCGCTGTCGGTGCCGCTGATATTGATCGGTGGCATGGCGGGCAAGCTGGCGTGCGGCTTCCTGGCCGAGCGCATCGGCATCATCCGCACCGTGGTAATCACCGAGGTCGCGACCGGCATCGGTATCCTGCTGATGCTGGTGCTGCCGGACGTCGCCGCTTATCTGTTGCTGCCGCTGATCGGCGTCGCATTGAACGGCACCTCGTCGGTGCTCTACGCGACGATCGGCGACCTGGTCGAACCTCACCGGCTGCCGCGCGTGTTCGGCCTGTTCTACACCATCAACTCGGTGTGCGGACTGATCGTGCCGATCGCGTTCGGCCTGATCGGCGACGCGTTCGGCGTCACGACCTCGATCGCGCTGATCGGGATGCTCGCGTTCGCGACTTTACCGCTGTGCCTGATGCTGAAACCGGCGCTGCGCGCAGCGAACGTCTGAAATGTACCTGATCGTTTTCCTCAACGTCATCATCCATGGCTGCGTGATCGGCAGCCGCGTGGTAATGGCATTGTTCGCGATCGAGCTGGGCGAGAATCCGTTTTCGATCGGCGTGATGGTCGCGCTGTACTCGGTGTCGCCGCTGCTGCTCGGCGTGTATTCGGGGCGGGTGTCCGATCGCTACGGCGTGCGCACGCCGATGATGTTCGGCGCCATCCTGTGCGGCCTGGGACTGCTGGTGCCGTATCTGTGGCGCCACGTTGCGGCGCTGTATATCTCCGCCGCCATGATCGGCACCGCTTTCGTGTTCTACAACGTGTCGGTGCAGAACCTCGCCGGCGCCTGGGGCCCGCGTGAAGAGCGCGCCAAGAACTTCAGCACCTTGAGCCTCGGTTATTCGATTTCGAGCCTGGTCGGTCCGCTCGTCGCCGGTTATGCGATCGAGTATCTGAGCCACGCCGCCGCTTACCTGATCTTCAGCGTCAGCACGCTGGCGGCGGTAGCGGTGCTGCTGTTTTACCGCCGGATCGGGCAAATCGAGTTGCCGAAGTCCTCGGATGAGGCCCCCAGTGCATTCGCTCTGCTGCGCCTGCCCGAACTGCGCAAGGTGCTGATCACCAGCGCGCTGCTGGTGACCGGATGGGACCTCTATATGTTTTACCTGCCGCTGTATGCGCACGGAATCGGACTGTCGGCGTCGACCATCGGCATCGTGCTTGGCGTATTCGCCGTCGCGACCCTAATCGTGCGCTTCGGCCTGCCGTACCTGGTCAAACGCTACACCGCCCGGCGCGTGCTGGCGGTTTCGATGTTCTGCGGCGCGGTGACTTTCGTGTTGTTCCCGTTCGTCGAGCATGCATGGCTGCTCGGCGTACTGTCGTTCGTGATCGGGCTTGCGCTCGGCTGCGGCCAGCCGGTGATACTGTTGATGAGCTACAACCGCTCGCCCGAGGGACGCGCCGGCGTGGTGACCGGTATCCGCTTCGCGCTCAACCACCTGACCCACGCCACGGTGCCGGTGGTCGCCGGCGCGCTGGGATCTGCGTTCGGCATGGCGCCGGTGTTCCTGATGATCGCCGCGGTGCTGGCGGTGAGCGGCTACCTTGCCGGCACGGTCAGGCGCAGCAACGAACCGCCCCCGCCGCAAACCTGATCACGAAAGCTCCATCAGGACGTCCCGCCGCCGCGGCTGGCCGGCAGCGGCGAATCCACGTCGTTTTTTTGATTTGCTACAATAGGGCGCCCGCCGTCGACGATAACGTGATTACCGGAAAAAATATGACATGCACGATCCCAATCATTGTTTCCGCGATCAGCTTTGCGCTTGGTGTTGCCACCGCAAGTGCCCAGACCCCTGCCTATCCATCAAAGCCGGTTCGAGTCATCGTGTCGTTTGCGGCGGGATCCGCTGCAGACGTCGCTGGACGCATGATCACATCGAAGCTCAGTGACGCTTTCGGCCAGCAGTTCGTTGTCGAGAACCGTGCCGGCGCCGCCGGCAATATCGGCGCCGAAGTGGTGGCGCGCGCAGCCCCTGATGGCTATACCCTGTTGATTGTGGCGGCGGGCATTACAGTCAACCAGTCGCTTTTTAAGAAGATCAACTACAACCTCGAGAGGGATTTTGATCCTGTCGGGCAGTTCTCGTCCGTGCCCCAGGTGCTGGTCGTTAATTCATCGCTGCCGGTCAAGAGCGTCAAGGAATTGATCGCGCTTGCCAAGACTCGGCCGGGGCAGATGTTTTACGCCTCCTCCGGCACCGGCGCTTCTGTCCACATTGTCACCGAATTGTTCAAGATGCGGGCGGGGGGCCTCAACATCGTGCATGTGCCCTACAACTCCATGCCACAGGCAGTCACCGAGTTAGTAACGGGGCGGGTTTCCATGCTGTTCACCTCTATGGGCTCGGTCAGGCCTTTTATCGAATCGGGCCGTCTGCGCGTGCTGGCGATTACCAGCGCCAAGCGCAGCGTTCTCACCCCCGAGTTACCGACGATTGCCGAATCGGGCCTGACGGGTTTCGAGACCAGCTCGTGGCACGGCATGTTGGCGCCCGCGGGGACATCGCGAGATATCATAACCCGGCTAAACAGTGAGCTGGCGAACATCATTCGCATGCCCGACATCCGCGAGCGGTTTGCAAAAATGGGCTTGGAGCCGATAACGAACACACCGGAGGAGTTCGCGGCATATATCAAGGCGGAAATCGCGAAATGGGGTGAAGCCGTCAAGGCCTCTGGGGCGACCATTGATTAGCGGCGGACGCCATTCACTAGCCATGAAACCATCGCGCGCGGAGATTTCGCCATTAATGGAGCAACTGAGCGCCTATATCGCAGGGGCCCTCAGAAAACCGCTGCCCGAAGAGGTTGTCGAACGTGCCAAGGTGCACCTGGTCGACACCTTTGCCGCGATGATCTCGGGTTCGCGGCTAGTCCCGGGGAAACGCGCCATTGCTTACGTAAAGGCACTCGACGGAAAGCGCGAGGCTGGCGTGATCGGAACGCGTATCGTCACCTCCGCCCTCAATGCTGCGCTTGCCAATGGTATGAGCGGACACGCGGACGAGACCGACGACACGCACCCACCGTCCCGCACCCATCCCGGAACAAGCGTCATTCCAGCGGCGCTTGCCATGACGGAGCGCCAGCAACTTTCCGGCGAGGCGATGCTGCGGGCGATCGTGCTCGGTTATGACATCTGCGCACGCACGGTACTCTCGCTCGCGCCCAAGCCCGTCAATAGCGCTTTCGGCCATCTGTTCGGCGCAGCGGCGGCAACCGGGGCTCTGCTCAAACTTGATGCGCGGAAGATTCGCTATGTATTGGCTTATGCCGGGCAGCAAGCATCGGGCCTTTACACGAGGTTGCGCGACTCGCGTCATGTAGAGAAGGCCTACGCCGTGGGCGGCATGCCGGCTCACAACGGCATTCTGGCTGCGCTGATGGTCAAGTCTGGTTTCACCGGCGTCGAGGACGTCTATTCGGGCGAGCCCAATTTCTTTTCGACCTTCTCGCCGGATGCCGACCGCGAGGCGCTGGTGCACGCTCTCGGGCGTGACTATGAAATTATGCGCGGCGGCATCAAGTGCTGGTCGGTTGGAGGCCCGATACAGGGTCCGCTGCATGTGCTGCGAGATATGATTCAGCAACATGGGTTGAAAGCTGAGAACGTCGAAAGGCTCATCGCGCGCATGCCCGACAAGGAGTTGAAGATCGTCAGCGACCGCGAGATGCCGAGCATCACGGTGCAGCATCTGCTCGCTTTAATGCTGCTGGACGGCACCGTCACATTCGCCTCGTCGCACGATTTTGCGCGCATGAAAGACCCAAAAGCGCTGGCGCTACGCCGGCGCATCGAAACCGTTGGTGATCCGGGCCTCACCGACGCGTTGCGGCGCTGGCGGTGCGTTATGGAAATCACCTTGAAGGATGGCCGTAAACTCACGCACCAGACGATGGCCGCCAAAGGCGGCTTGGAGAATCCGTTAACGCGGCGGGAAGAGGAAGAAAAAGCGCTCGACCTAATTACTCCGGTACTGGGCAAGCGCCGCGCTCATGCGCTTATTGCGGCACTTTGGAATATTGAAGGCGTCAAGAATGTGCGCGCGCTGCGCAAGCTCTACGCGAAATAATTGTAAAAGGATTTTTTCGAGTATGGGCCATTGAACGCTGGCCTTCAACTCTACGCGGAATGAATGAGAGGATGAATGCAAATGAACGAAATGATGAATTACGAAGTGGTATGGCCGTTAGGACGTAGGGCTTCTGCTCTTGCCACGCCGACGACGCGAGTTGCCGATTTAAGCGGTAAAACCGTGTGCGAGTTGTGGGACCTCTTGTTTCGTGGTGAGGAGATTTTTCCGTTGATCCGCGAGGAACTATCAAAGCTCTATCCCGGCATCAAGTTTGTAGACTACAGCAATTTTGGCAATACCCATGGAGCAAATCAAACCGAGCTGGTCGCAGCACTCCCCAAGATACTGGAGCAGCATGGCTGCGACGCGGTGATCTCTGGCATAGGTGCCTGAGGCGCGTGTACGCCCGCCGTGTTGCGGGCGAGTTTAGCGGCTGAACGGGCAGGTTATCCGAGCGTTACCATCATTGCTACGCCCTTTCTGAAGTTAGCCCATCACGTCGCGAAAGGTCTGGGCATGGAGGGGTTGCCCATCGCCGAGTATCAGGGCGTGCCGATGATTGATAGCACGGAGAATCTGAGGCGTACGGTCCGCGAGGTGACTGTTCCTCGCATCATCTCCGGTCTGACCAGTCAAAACAACACCCGCGCTGTAAAGGAAGCTGAACCGAAATCCGACGAGATCGTATTTAGAGGAACGCTGCAGGAGGTCCAGGACTTTTTCTACGCCAGATTATGGACTGATGGACTACCGATCATGCCGCCGACCCGACAGGCGGTGGAGGAGATGTTAAAATTCACTGACAGGCCACCGAGCGATGTAATCGGTGTCTTGCCGCCGGAGAATCGGCAGGCGACCGTGTGGAACACGGCTGTGACCGGCGTAATGGCGGGGTGCCGGCCCGAGTACATGCCCGTCTTGCTGGCGGTCGTCGAGGCAGTTGCGGATCCTGCATTTCGTATAGTGGATGCGGGTTCTACTCCAGGATGGGAGCCGTTGATCGTTGTGAACGGCCCGATAGTGAAGGAACTGGAATTCAATCACGGGACCGGCGCAATGCGAGCGGGGCGCCAGGCCAATACCTCTATTGGGCGTTTTCTAAAGCTCTATATGCGTAATATCGCTGGATTTCGAATCCCGCCCGGTGAAGGTGACAAGGGTACCATTGGGGGCAACTTTAATGTTGCCTTAGCCGAGGATGAAGACACCGTTGCGGAATTGGCATGGAAAAGTTTCAGCGTGGGACGTGGATTCGAGGCTCGCGATAGCGTGGTGACGGTACAAGGCGTACTCTATATAACTCCTCCCATTTTAAGTGGCGGCGATAGCGCGAACGATCATCTGCAAACTTTATCGGAGGTGTTCGGACAGCTTTGCTCTTATCGAGCGTACATCGGGATAAAGAACAAACAATATTGCCCCTTGCTGGTGCTGGCCCCGAGCGTTGCACGCGTTATCGCGAAAGATGGTCTAGCAAAAGACGACATCAAGACGTTCTTGTATGAGCACGCTAAAATGCCGGCTGACACTATGGAAAGATATGCGTGGGCTAGTGGCCACACTACTTACAGTCTGCGCGCCCTTGTGGCAGAAGGCGAGATTCCCCAAGAATACTTCCAATCTGACGACCCAAAGAGACTAGTCCGCATTTTTGTGAAGCCCGAGATGATAGGAATTCTAGTGGCTGGCGACGTCGGCCGCAATCAGTCTAAGGGCTATGTAATTAACCATATTCACGGTGCCCCCGTTAGCAAGAAGATTGTTTTACCCTCTGGCTGGAACCCAAAGGTGAATTTGGCCACGCCGAAAACTTCATGAAGCAACACTTAAGGAAAGCACTTTTTCTGTCTAAACCAGTGGAGCGACCGCTATGAAGCACGGCCTAACGTCATTGGACATGCTGTTATTTATGCTGGCGATCCTCGTCCTCCCTGCCCCCGTTGGCGCGCAGTCCTATCCGGTCAGGCCGATACGCCTCATCGTCCCTTTTCCGCCTGGCGGCACCGCAGACATCGCGGCTCGCACGGTTGCTCAGAAGGTCGGGGAGCGGCTTGGACAGCAGGTGGTGGTAGACAACCGCGGCGGAGGGAACACTGTCATTGGCACCGATATGGCAGCGAAAGCTTCGCCAGACGGCTATACGTTGGTCAGCGTCCCGTTTAACTATGGGGTAAATCCTAGCTTTTACGAGAAATTGCCGTACGACCCGGCCAAGGACCTTAAGGCAGTGGCACTGCTTGGGCTGTCGCCGAACTTTCTGCTGGTTCATCCGGCAGTTCCCGCGCGTTCTGTCAAGGAGTTGATCGCGTTGGCTGCGGCTAATCCCGGAAAATTGAACTACGCGACGGGAGGAGAGGCATCATCCAATCATCTCGCGACCGAACTCTTCAAGCTGGCTGCCCATGTGGACGTAGTGCATATCCCCTACAAGGGCGCGGCTTCCGCAGTCACGGCGCTGATGTCGGGAGAGGTGACGCTGTTGTTCGTCGCGGTGTCCTCCGTAATCGCCCAGATTCAGGCGGGGAGGTTGAGAGCCCTGGCCGTGGCGAGCAACGAACGTTCCCCGGCGTTACCCAATGTCCCGACTATGGCAGAAGCGGGTGTCCCGAACGTCGAGGTTTCCGCGTGGCATGGCGTGATGGCACCTAACGGGACCTCGAGGCAAGTGATACTGAAGCTGAATGCGGAGATCGCAAGGGCCTTACGTTTGCCCGATGTGATCGAACGGTTCACCGCTGTTGGCTTCGAGCCCCGTGGGGGCACACCGGAGGACTTTGACCGATTCATCAAGTCCGAGATCGAGAAGTGGGCCGTGGTCATCCGCCGGGCAAAGATTTCCCCCGGTTCGTGACGCTGCCCGGGGCTTGACGTAAGGGTTGGGCGACCGCGGCGGCAACCGCAATTAGCCCCGCAAAACGGTCAGCTGAGTTCTCCCTAAGCGAGGATTTTGGTCAATCTCAACATGCTCATTGCCGATACACTGTCGAAATTCGCGGCGGATCTCAAATATGAAACCGTGCCGCCACCCGTGCGCGAGCGTGCCAAGCATCTCATGCTGGATGCGATTGGCATCGCTTTTGCATCGGGCAAGTATGAGTTCTCGCGGCGCGCGTTGTCCGGCATTCGGCGCCTCGGAGAGGGCGATGCCGATGTGATCGGGTTCTCGACCAGGCTGCAGTTACGCGATTCCGTGTTGATGAATGGCCTTCTTGTACACGGCCTCGATTATGACGATACCTATCTGCCTGGTTCGATACATCTGACGGCGAGCAGCGTGCCGACTGCGCTGGGCATGTCGGCACATGTCGGTACCAGCGGCCGCAATCTTCTTACTGCATGCGTCTTGGGGCTGGAATCGGGGGCGCGGCTTGCGGTTGCCGGCAAAGGCGGTTTCCAGCAGGCGGGCTTTCACCCAACCGGCGTGTGCGGCGCATTCGCCTCTGCGCTCATCGCCGGGCGGCTGATGGAGCTTACGCCGCAACAGCTGACAATGGCCCAAGGCATCGCGCTTTCGACCGCTGCGGGCAGCATGCAGCCGATCCGGGACGGTTCGTGGACCAAGCGCATGCATCCAGGGTGGGCAGGTGCCGCCGGCATTACCGCGGCGTCCATGGCGCGGGGGGGCTTTGTCGGACCGGCGGCTGCGTATGAGGGACGTTTCGGATTTTACACGATGTACCTGGGAAATGAGGCGGCGAATGCGGACATGAGCCTTGTCACCGCAAATCTTGGCGAAAACTGGGAATTTCCGCGTGCTTCGATTAAACTTTATCCGGCGGGCCACCTGTCGCACGCGTTTATGAACGCGGCGATCAAACTTGTACGTGAGCACCGAATCAACCCGAAGGAAGTGCAATTCGTGCGCACCCTGGTGGCTAAGACCGCAGTCCCGCTCATCTGCGAACCAGCGGAGACCAAGCGGCGACCTACGTCCAGCTATATGGCGCAGTTTAGCCTGCCGTACGCGATGGCATGCTGCCTCACACGGGGACGCTTCGGGCTGGCCGAAATCGAGGAGGCTTCGTTCAACAATCCGGATCTGATCGCGCTTGCAGAGAAGGTCGAGTACGAGATTGATCCTAATTCCAGCTACCCGAAATTTCGCTCGGGCGAGGTGATCATCAAAATGAAAGACGGCCGCGAACTGCGCCGGCGCGAGAACATCTTGCCTGATGAGCCCGCCCCAAATGAGACAATAGTTGCCAAGTTCATGGACAACGCGCAGCTGGTGATGCCGGATGCGCGCGCCAAGGCGATTCGCGATATGGTGCTCGCTATGGAGGATGAACCCGACGCACGACGCATCAGCCGCGCACTGGGCGGAAACTGACGAGGTCGGCTCTGGTGCAACCGTGAAGACCCGGTGAACTGGCGCGCCATTAACAGGGCGCCCACCGTCGACGATAACGTGATTTAAGGAAGAAAGATATGATGCGCACGATCCGAAGCATTGTTTCCGCGATCGGCTTTGCGCTTGGTGTTTCCGCCGCCAGCGCCCAGGCCCCCGCCTATCCATCAAAGCAGGTTCGAGTCATCGTGTCGCTTGCGGCGGGATCCGCTGCGGACATCGTGACCCGCATAGTCACACCGAAGCTCAGTGACGCTTTCGGCCAGCAGTTCTTTGTCGAGAATCGTATGGGCGCCGGCGGCAACATCGGCGCCGAAGCGGCGGCGCGCTCGGCCCCCGATGGCTACACCCTGTTGATCGTGGCGGCGGGCATTACAGTCAACCAGACGCTTTTTTCGAAGCTCAACTACAACCTCGAGAAGGACCTTGAACCTGTCGGGCTAATCGCATCCGCGCCTTTCGTGCTGGCCGTTCACCCATCGCTACCGGTCAAAAGCGTCAAGGAACTGATCGCGCTTGCCAGGGCGCGGCCGGGGCAGCTCCTTTTCGCCTCCACCGGCACCGGCAGTTCTACCCATCTTGCCGCCGAGATTTTCAAGATGCGGGCGGGGGGGCTCAACATGGTGCATGTGCCCTATAAGGGCTCGCCGCAGGCAGTCACCGATCTGATGGCGGGGCAGGTTTCCATACTGTTCGCCGCCACGACCACCATCATGCCTCATGTCAAATCCGGCCGTCTGCGCGCGCTGGCGATTACCAGCGACAAGCGCAGCGTCGCGGCGCCCGGGTTACCGACGATTACCGAATCGGACCTGCCGGGTTTCGTCGCCGGCACCTGGCACGGCATGTTGGCGCCCGCCGGTATATCGCGAGATATCGTAGCGCGGCTGAACAGAGAGCTGGCGAACATCATACGCATGCCCGACATTCGCGAACGCTTCGCAAGCATAGGCGTCGATCCGATAACGAACACACCGGAGGAGTTCGCGGCGTATATCAAGGCGGAGATCGCAAAATGGGGCGAAGCCGTCAAGGTCTCGGGGGCGCGCGTCGATTAACGTAAGGCCCTCACTTCAACCGTGGAGAAAACCTCATGAAGCCCTACTGGAACGCAGTCTATCGTCGGCTAAATCTAACCTTGACTCCCGGAGGCCCTGGTAACACCAGTGCCGAACGCTATCCCGACAGACCGATCCGCTTCATCGTTCCCTTCGCGGAAGGTGGTCCTGGCGATATCTTGGCTCGCTTGATCGGGCAAAAGCTTACCGCAAGCTGGGGACAGCCGGTCATCGTTGAAAATAGACCAGGGGCCGGCGGCACGATCGGGTCGGAGCTGGGCGCCAGGTCGGCCCCGGACGGGCATACACTGATTCTGGCTTCGAGCACTCATGCCATTAATCCCAGCCTCTACGCCAAGCTGCCATACGACACGGTAAAGGATTTCCAGCCAATTACATTAATGATTTCGATGCCGAATATTCTCGTGGTCAACTCTTCCTTGCCGGTCAATTCTCTGGAAGACCTGATCACGCTCGCAAGATCAAAACCAGGGCAGCTCAAATATGCCTCTGGCGGCGTTGGCACTCCGTCTCATTTAGGCGCGGAATTGCTCAAAATCATGACTGGAGTTGACATCGTTCATGTCCTTTACAAAGGACACGCTCCCGCTGGCGCGGCACTGCGCAAAGGCGACGTGTCGATGATGTTCGACGCCATATTATTAGCGCTTCCGGAAATCAGGGCTGGAAAAGTGAAAGCCCTCGCTGTTACCAGCGCTAAGCGTTCGAGCGTCGCTCAAGAAGTTCCTTCGGCCGCCGAGTCCGGGCTTCCAGGGTTTGATTTTAGTCCGGGGGTCGGCGTCCTTGTCCGGGCAGGAACGCCGAATGACATCGTCAATAAACTCTATAAGGAAATCGTAAGCATTTTGCACCTACCAGAGATTCAAGAACGACTCACGAAAGATGGCGCGGAAATCGTTGGAAACACACCTGAGCAGTATGCCGCCTATATCGAGCAGGAAATAATAAAATGGGCGAAGGTCGCCAAGGCGTCAGGCATTCGTGCTCAATGACTTTGGCGTAAGCTCCGCCGCGTACTTGCCCGCGAGCCTGCCCGAAGTAAACGCCCAACCGAGGTGATGCCCATGCCCCTTCAAGAGCAGCCCGCCCTGTCCCGCAGATCCCGCCGCAAGCAAACGCGGGATGGGAGCACCGCGCGCATCCAATACCTCAAGATGCTCGTTGATTGCGAGCCCGCCGTCCGTGAAGTTGATGTAATTCTTGGCGGGGCCCAACGCATAATACGGCCCGCGCAGCAGGGC
>JACQOI010000322.1 GCA_016202615.1 Betaproteobacteria bacterium | reverse complement strand
CTGCATGGTGCGCAAGCGCACCCTACGCCGGATCGGGCCCGCTTTCACGATCGCACCCCTTGCGCCCGCTCCAACGCGCGTCTCCCCGCAAGGGCTTCGGAGGACAGGAGTTCCCGATGCCCACAGCTTAAGTAAGTGCCATTCCGATCCACGCCCTGGGCTGCGTTTGCGAAACGTGTCTGAAAGAGTAAACTGAGCTAACGTAACGTAGTCAAAAAAGCGGGCATGGCGGCGATTTATGGAGGTGCCGTTTAGCTTGATCAACCAACCGTCACGGGAGGCATCGTAGAATGAAACAATTCGCAGACAAACTTCTGGCCGCTTTGATTGCGACGTGCGTTGTGGCGAGCGCGTCCAATCAGGCGCTTTCGCAGCCCGCTTCTGATTACCCGACCAAACCCATCCAGTTGGTCAACGTGTTCGCCGCTGGCGGTGGTCTTGATGTAATTGGGCGTCTTGTTGCTGACCGCCTCACGCGAAACCTGGGCCGGCTGGTGGTCGTGGAAAATCGCCCCGGGGCTGGCGGAAACATCGGCACTGCGTCCTTGGTCAAGGCAGCCGCGGACGGGTATACGCTGCTCGAGACCACCAACAGCTATAACATCAATTCCTTAATTTACAAGAATCCCGGATACGATCCAAGAAAGGACTTCGCTCCGGTCGTGCAGCTGACCGAAGCACCTTCCGTTCTCATTACACACCCGCGCTCCCCTTACCGGTCGTTGAAGGATCTGGTGAACGCGGCACGCGCGGAACCGGGGAAGCTCGTGTACGGCAGCGCCGGAAGCGGCTCGCCGGTCCACATTGCGGGAGAGATGTTCAAGACGGCCGCAAACATCAATCTGACTCACGTCCCCTATAAGAGCGCAGCCCAGTCGTACCAAGACGTCATGGGCGGTCAGACTCCTCTGGCCATGTCGGCGCTCCCCTCTGTGATGAAGCACGTTCAATCCGGGACGCTGCATGCGCTCGCGGTGACCTCTGAAAAACGCTCGCTGATCCTGCCCGACGTGCCGAGCATCGCCGAATCGGGATACCCTAAGTTCAGTCATATCACGTGGATCGGCATTCTCGTGCCTTCCGGCACGCCAGCGCCGATCATTGCGCGATTAAACCGGGAGATCGTGGCGGTACTGTCGAATCCCGAAATGCGCGAGCGAATCATCGCACTAGGCGCCGAGCCGGTAGGCAAGAGTCCATCGGATTTTGAGGCCATGCTGAAGGCAGACTACGAAGCCACCGGAAAGCTCGTGTCGCAGATCGGGCTCAAGGTGGACTGAAGCGGATTCGATCGTCGCGCGGCGCTTTGATATCCGTCGTATCACGGCCAAGATGGTCGCGAAGCAGTCGGCCGTAGCCGGCGATGGTGTCATGGTTCTGGAGTATCCGCAGACCCGCCCAGATACTTGCGGCATTGTTCGTCAGAACCGGCTTGCCGAGATCTTGCTCCAGCCGCTCCACAACGCTCATCGTCGGCCAGTTGCCGCCCGGCAGCATGACGGCATCCGCGTCCGGCCGGTCCGCCCGACGGCCCAGTTCATACGCCGTTTCCGGATCGACGCGGCCGAGTTCGGTGTTTCGTACGAGCCCCATCACTTCCGAACTCACGACTTCGAAGCCGTTCGCCTCGATGAAGCTCACCACGGTCTTGTTCATGGTCTCGCTCCACGGGGCTGCGATGGCGATACGTCGGATGCCGAGTAAGGTGAGGGCCTCGACAAATGCGGTCGATGCGGTCGTGGCGGGCCTGCCCGAGGCATCTTCCATTCGTTTGATCAGTTCGCGGTCGTAACCCTTGCCTTTGGTCAAGGAGGGAGCCGTCGCCGCAAGCACGATAACGCCGACCTCGGCGTCGGCGAGCTTGCGACTCTCCGTCTCGAGTTCCTCGACGCAACGGAGCATCGTGTCCGCGTCGATATTCGTGAAACCCAGGCGGCCGGTGTGCAGCGACACGGTTCGCGGCAGCACCTCCGAGAACTCCGGTTCCTGGGTCGTATTGGACGACGGCGTCAGCAAGCCGAAGCGATGAGTCTTCGTGATATGCGGCATGCTTCTCCGGAATAAATGAAAGCGATTGCGAGGCGCAACACAGGATTCCGGGCTGCCGGAATCGGCTTCAAAGTATAGAACAAAACCATTCCGGGCTGCGAGAATTCATTTGGCCAAAGCAACCGGCCATCCGGCGTAGAGCCCTGTCGGGGCAGGTCTGTGTATGCTCGGCATGCCGCAAAACCGCGTGGCGCGGCGTGCTAGCAGCCTGTCGGACTTAAGAGTCCGCACAGCCTGCTAAAAGCAAAACCGGCCGAAAATGCAGCTCAAAAACCCCCGAGGCAGTCGAGCGGCAAGAAAAGTGAGGGTAAATTCGCACGTTGGTCATCCTTTTTATCCCTTTTGCTCGCGGCCGGTTTTGCCTTAGGATTTTGTTGGCGCTAAGTCCGACAAACTCCTAGGCGCGTGTTGACGCCGTGGTCAATAACGTGGAAACTTGCTCCATAAGATAACAAGAAAAAACTGCGGCGGGACTTGCAGGAAGCTCATTCGAATCGAACTTTTCTTTCCACCGGCAAACAGGAGATTTTCCCCATGTTGAAGTTCCAGGGCGTTATCGATATCCACACGCACCCGTTCACGGAGGAGACCATCAAGGGGCAGGGCCTTTCTTATACTGAAGCCCATGATTACTTTGCGAAAAGTCCTTCTTCTCCACACCACGAGACGTGGTACAAGCGGCGCGAGACCAAATCCATCGACGTCACCGCGGCGGAACTCAAGGAAGACGGCATCGTGGACCTCGCGGTGGTTGTGAACATGAACGCCTGTGTCACCTGGGGCTCCTGCCTTCCGAACGAGTTCATTTCAAAATACTGCAAGCAGCATCCGGGTTTCTACCTCGGCTATGCCGGCATAGACCCGAATATGGACCGCAAGGGTGCGCTGCGAGAACTCGACCGCTGCGTCAAGGAGTATGGAATCATCGGCCTCAAGTTTCATCCAGCCTACCAGAACTTCTTTCCCAATGATCGCGAGCGGGCCTATCCGCTTTACGAGAAGTGCGTGGAATACGGTCTTCCCATCCTGTTCCACACGGGCACTACCCGGATGACCCGTTGCACCATACGCACCTGCCGTCCCGAGTTCCTGGATGAGGTGGCCATCGATTTTCCCGACCTGCACATCATCATGAGCCACTACGGCTGGCCGTGGACCGAGGAAGCCCTGGCCGTAATCTGGCGGCATGAACATGTCTACCTCGACCTGTCCGGCTGGCTGCCCACGTATATTTTTGCGCACCAGCCTGTCGTGTTTCAGTACATGAGCTCGGTCGTGCCGGACAAGTTCGTCTACGGTTCCGATTTTCCCGCCATCAGCCCGAAAGTCTGGATCAATGACTTTGCGCAGTTCGTTGAGCGTGGTCTCGAGTGGGGCGGCAAGAAGCGGACCTTCAGGGAAGAGAATCTGGCGAAGTTTTTCCGCCTGAACGCGATCAAAGCCATGAACCTTGAAAAGCTCCGGCCTGAACTGGTTAACCGGACACAGTTCAAGGTAACCCAGGCATGAGTACGGGCGAAAAGCCGATCCTTACGATGCAGGAGACGGTCAGGCGCTACGCGCCTGACGGCCAGGAACTCCTGATCGGCGGGTTCGCATTCAGTGATCCCACCGCCCTGGCGCACGAGCTGATCCGCCAGGGACGAAAGGGGCTCTTCATCATGAAGACCTCAGGTGGTGTGCTCGTGGACCAGTTGGTCGGAGCGGGGTGCGTGGAGCGGGTACTTTCCTGCCACGTCTGGAATTCCGTTGGACCGGTTCCGGCCTACTGCTTCCGCCGTGCACTGGAGCAGGGCAAGCCTCACCCCATACAGATTGAAGAGTTGAGCTACGGTGCTTTCACCATGGCATTGCTGGCCGGCGCCTGCGACCTCCCGTTCATGCCCACCACTCCGGTGCAGGGGGCCGGCCACTTCACTCAAAGAACTTTTCTTCCGGATAAGTTCGGTGTGATCGAGAATCCCTTCGGCGGCGGGCCGGTGTGCGTCGTTCCACCTCTCAAGCCCGCGCTGGGCGTCTTCCACGTCCAGCGCGCGGACAAGTACGGCAACGCGCAAATGTTCGGCCCCACCGGCGAGATGCGTCCTGCCATGGCCGCCTGCAAAAAGCTGATCGTCGTTGCAGAGGAATTGGTGGATACCGCGGCGATACGGGAGCGCCCGGAAGCCACCGTCGCCCCGGGTTTTATGGTGGACGCGGTGGTGGTCGAGCCATGGGCCGCTCACCCGACCGACTCCTACGGGTACTATTACCGCGATCTTCACCATCACGCGCTCTACGGCGAAATGTCCCGCACCGAGGAAGGCTTCCAACGTTACGTCGATGAATGGATCATAGCTACCGGCAATCACGCTGGTTTCATTGCGAAGCTCGGCAAGGAGCGTGTTGCAGAGCTGCAATTGAGAAAGGCAGGGTGGTGATAGTGCGCGCCACGCGTTTCGAACAGATGTTTCTGACGGGTGCCCGTCGCATAAAGGACGGCGCCGTGGTTTTCGTCGGCTTTCACTGGCCCATGCTGATGGCCCGCATCGCGCGCCGCCTGCACGCCCCCCATATTGTGGTTGTTTACGAGAACGGGATTGTGGAGGACCGCCTGACGCCCGTTTTACCAACGTCTCCCTGCGATCTGGCTGCGGCGGAGCAGGCGACCACCTGCGCGGGCAGCCTGGAGGCCCTGTACATGTGGCTGGGCGCAGGGCGCGTGCAGATGACCATCGTGGAGGCCGCCATCGTTGACCGATACGGAAACGTCAATACGACGGCAGTGGGCCCCTACCTGCAGCCCAAGGTACGTTTGCCTGGCTCGGGTGGCGGCACCGAGCTCTCCAGTCTCGGGCGCGACCTGCTGCTGGTCAGTGCGAGCGTCAACAAGCGCAGCTACCCGGATCGGGTCGACTACATCACCAGTCCCGGATACTTGAGCGGAGGCCAGGAACGGACCCGGCTCGGTTACAAGCCGGGCACTGGCCCGCAGACGTTGGTGAACCCGCTCGGCATTTTCAACTTCGACGAACGCGGCGAGATGTATGCCGCGGCGCTGCACTCGGGCGTCAGCCCGGAGGAGGTACGGGCCTCATTCAGTTGGCCTATCAAGGTCAAGGCTGGCCATGCCGTACTGCCCGAGCCGACGGAGGACGAGCTGATTATCATCCGGCGAGAACTCGCCCACGCCAAGGAGCGGTACTACTTGCTGCCCCAGGAGTTTGTCGGACTTGGGTCGGACAAACTCCTTTAGCAGCCTGTTCGAAATGCTAAGTCCGAAAGGCTGCTAGAGTGGTTGTTAATCTGTGTTACATTCAAGATCGGCGGGCGGTTCTGCCGTTAGCAGCCTGTCGAATGCTAATCCCAATTCCACTTCAAGAGTTACATTATTTTCGGTGTAG
>JACQOI010000324.1 GCA_016202615.1 Betaproteobacteria bacterium | reverse complement strand
GTTTTGCTTTTAGCAGCCTGTACGGACTGTCAAGTCCGACGGGCTGCTAGGGCATGCTTATACGCGCATGCGTGTCCGCGAGTGTCCGAACCCTGCTAGAATCGCGCCTGTTCAAAAATAACTAGAGTTGTCGAGATGGTTCTTTACGCCGGCGCCATTTTTTTAGGCGCTTTCCTGCTGTTCCTCGTTCAACCCATCATCGCCAAGCAGATCCTGCCGTGGTTCGGCGGCTCGGCCGCCGTATGGGCGACGTGCATGGTGTTCTTTCAGATGACGCTGCTGATCGGCTACGCGTACGCCGATTTGACCACCCGCAAGCTCGCGCCGAGGCGGCAGATCATCCTGCACGTGACGCTGCTGGTGCTGAGCCTGCTGGTGCTGCCGATCGTGTCCGATACGGCGTGGAAACCCGTGGGTGATGAAAACCCGAGCTGGCGCATCCTCGGCCTGCTCGCGCTCACGATCGGACTGCCGTATTTCCTGCTGTCGACGACGAGCCCGCTGCTGCAGGCGTGGTTCGCGCGCCGCTTCCATCACGCAATTCCGTACCGCCTGTTCGCGCTGTCCAACCTCGCTTCGCTGCTCGCGTTGCTGGCCTACCCGGTCATGATAGAGCCGTGGATTTCGACCGTTACGCAGTCGGTTGCCTGGTCAATATTCTACGGCTTGTTCGTGCTGCTGTGCGGCTATGCCGCGATTGCGAGCGCGCGCAGCGATGCGACTGTCGCGGTGCCCGAGCAGATTGCCGCGACGAGCGAGCCGCCGCCAAGCTTCGGTCGGCAACTGACCTGGCTGGTGCTGGCGGGAATGGCGACGTTCCTGCTGCTCGCGGTGACAAATCACGTAACTCAGAACGTGGCATCGCTGCCGTTCCTGTGGATACTGCCGCTGTCATTGTATCTCGCGACGTTCATATTCTGTTTCGATCATCCGCGCTGGTATCGCCGCAACGTATTCCTGCTGCTCGCTGCAATCGTGCTTCCGCTGATGGCGTGGTATTCGGATTCGCTCGATCTGAAGCTGGTTATCCCGATGTATCTCGCCGGGTTGTTCGTGTGCTGCATGTTCTGCCATGGCGAGCTGTCGCAACTCAAGCCCGCGCCCAAATATCTGACGACGTATTACCTGATGATCTCGCTCGGAGGCGCCATCGGCGGGCTGCTGGTCGGACTGGTCGCGCCGTACGTTCTCACCGGATATTTCGAGCTTGCGATCGGGCTCGTGGCGTGCGCGCTGCTGCTGCTGTATCGCACCTTCCGCATGGCGTGGTGGACAATGCTCGCGTCGGCCGCGGTGGTCGGCGCAACCGCATGGGGCGCGGGCAAGGCGATCGATTACCAGGTTTCCGATTCGCGCGTGATGATGCGCAACTTCTACAGCGTAATCCGCACGCGGGAGTATTCCGAGCCGGTGCCTTACCGCTCGATGGTGAACGGCGGCATCATGCACGGCGGCCAGCTGCTCGATCCCGAGCTGCGGTTGAGGCCGAGCAGCTATTTCGGCCCGAACAGCGGTTTCGGACGGCTGTTCGCGAGTCTGCCCGACGCTCCGCGCAAGGTCGGCGTGATCGGGCTGGGCGCCGGCGCGATCGCCGCGTACGCGCGCAAGGGCGACACGTTCCGTTTCTACGAGATCAACCCGCAGGTGGTCGATCTCGCCAAGCGTGAATTCACGTTCCTTACCGAGAGTCCGGCCAGGAACGAGGTCGTGCTCGGCGACGGGCGCCTTAGCCTCGAGCGCGAGACCAGCCAGCAGTTCGACGTGCTGGCGATGGATGCTTTCTCCGGAGACTCGATCCCGATGCATTTGCTCACGCGCCAGGCGATGGCGATCTACGTGCGGCACCTGAAGCCGGGTGGCGTGCTCGCGTTCCAGGCGACCAACCGCTTCGTCAACATCGCGCCGGTGGCGGCGAGCCTCGCCGCCGAACACGGGATGACCGCGGTGTTGATTTCAGACTCGCCGGAAAACGAAGAGGGCCCCGGCTACTGGATTTCGAGCACCGACCAGATCCTGGTGACCGCAAACCGCGCGCTGCTCGACTCGGAAAAAATCCGCGGCGCGGCGACGGTGATCGCGGCCCCGCCCGGGTTCCGCGTCTGGACCGACGACTTCAACAATCTGCTGCGCGTGCTGAAGTAAGCCGGAAACCGTCACTCCGGCGCAAGGTCGTCACCCTGGGCCTCGATCCGGCCCCGGGGTCCGGAACTGGTCGTTCGTGCCGTTGGGTGTCTTTCGACCGGATGCCGCCTGCGCGGGAATGAGGGTACCTGCCAGTCCTGATTCAGTCAGGTGCTCCCTACGCGCCGACTTCGGGACATTCGCTCGGGTGGTGCCGCCGTGGGTTGCTTTCACGGTCTGCTCGCACAGCCTGTCCTGAGCTTGTCGAAGGGCCAGCGTCCAAGATCAAGAAAAGAATAATAGGGGACAGACCACGTTTATTTCCCGATAAGTTGACCAAAATGACCCGAATGATCAAAAAGACCAGTGTCCCGCCATGCCGCGCCGCGCACGCCTGAGCGTTGCCGGCATTCCATGGCACATTTTTCAGCGTGGCAATAATCGCGCCGTGTGCTTTCACGCCGAGGAAGACTACGCTCGGCGACGAACGGCAACGTCGTGTTGGGTAACAAACGCTTCGAGGAGCAGATCGCGAAGGTGCTCAAGCGCCGGGTAATGCGTGGCAAAGCGGGGCGGCCGAAGCGCACCGCGGACCAGACGGAGCAACAAACGCTGCTATGAGAGCTTGGAGAAAACGTGGTCTGTCCCCTATTGTTCTTATTGTTTCTGGAAATCGAGACGCTCGGGGGAACGATCGGCCGATCGGTGTCGTGGTTATCGCCCGGGAAGACCGCCGGGATCAAAGGGGAATAGCCGTGTCACGACGAGGACACTAGAGGCATCAGCTCCGCGGCTACATTCTGAATGTGTTCGAGGTTGAACAGTGCTTCGAGCGCTGCGTCGCTGTTTTCGGGTTTCAATATCTCATCGGTGAAAGCCAAGAACTTTTGCTTCAACTGCGTATTCGTCATGCGCGTCTGTTCGGACCACGGGTCGCCCCATGCATACTCCGTTCGCCCAGAGTATGACATGCCTCGAGCCATTACAGTGACTTCAGTCGGAATCCGGGGATATCGCATTATTTGCCTGAGATCTTCGGCCATGAGCTTTTGAACACCGGCGTCCGTCTCGACCTCGATCTTGCGTGTAAAGGCTCGCAAGCGCGTGTCCGTCAATACTTCGGATCGTTGCCATTGTGGCGTCAGATCGAAGCCAAATGCGCAGGCTGCCAGAGCGAACGGCAGGTTGAACTGCGCCGCGATCGCTGTTTCCGGCGCAGCCGGCCTGGACAGGAAGGGCGAGGCGACTCTCGAGAAAGTCTTGATGTGGACCCTTTCGATCTCATCGGCCTGCAAGTTCTGTTCTCTCAATATCCTGCGAAAGACATCGATCGCGTGGTGGGTGAGGCGATTCGACGCATAAGGCTTGATCGACGCTTCTGAAATCCACCACTTCTTGCCCAGCTCGCCGACCAGGACGTCCCAGCGGCACTCAGGTGAGCCGGCCAACTTCCAATATCCGACCTCGCCTTCGAAAATAGTAGTGTCCGCGGTGAATCCGCTTTGCGCCATTCGAGCTGCGATGACACCGTGCAATCCCATGAATCCGTGAGGCGAATTCTTCATCATGTGCGAGGTGTGCGACTGGTCCCATTTGGGATGGCTGCTGATGGGAGCAACCCAGCCGGCAATGCCGAAAGCGTGGGCAAACTGCTCGCGCTCCAGTCGAAGCGCCTTGCCTGCCGCGGCTGCCGCTGCAAACGTCGCCCAACCGAGCCCCGCGGATCGAAAGCGTTCCACGTCACCCTTTTCATTTACGCGTGCAATGGGCAGCGACAACCCCACGCGGGCGCCGATGTCGTAAGCAGTTGCGACTGCCGTAATCAAGTCCCTCCCGCTTGACTCGCGCGACTCGCACACGGCCAGCGCCGGGAAAATAGTACAGCAGGCATGATGAGTCGAATTAAAGAATGTCTCGTCCGCGTCGAGCAAGTTGGCGAGATAGGAATTCGCAAACGCGCCGGCCGCGGCCGATACCTTGGTATTGGTCGAGACGATGGTCGATTCGGAAGGAGCGCTTCCGAGGGCCTTAGCCGCTCCGACGACGATCTTGCCGGCGTCGAATGAGCTGCCGGCGATAGCGCATGCAAGCGTGTCGGCGATGATTCTCTTCGTATCGGCGATGACTGCCGGAGGCAAATCCTCGTACCGCGTAGCGGCCATGAATTCGGCAAGCTTGGCTGTAGAGCCTTCTCCCGGACTGCCCATTGTGTTGGTCCCGCGCTGAGGTATACGAGGTTTGTGCGCGCTCTCGGATGGAGAAGGCTAGTGGCCGAGTGCTTTCTTCAGAAGAACGGGAATTTCTTCGAGTGTATCGGCGATCAGGACTCCGGCGTCGGCCAGCATCTTTTTCTTGTCCGTGGCACTTTCACCGTCCGCCCGGATGATGGCCGCGGCGTGTCCGAAGCTCAATCCCCTGGGATACTTTTCCTGAAATGCGCCCGCGATCATCGCCACTATGGGCTTCCTGATGCGATTGGCACGCAAGTGAAGCGCGACGCCGCCCTCGTTGTCCGTTCCAGGTTCTCCGAATAGAACGATCGCATCGGTCTCGGGATCGGCTTCGAACAACCGCACATATTCCACCATAGGAAGACCGGTGATGCGATCTCCGCCCATGGCGACTGCGGTCGAGTTGCCGAGGCCGGCCTGCTTGAGAGCGATGCCGATCTCCGCGCACATGCCGCCCGATCGCGAGCACAGGCCGATTCTACCGGGCGCGTATACTTCGTCAGGGTCCAGCCCACCCAAGCCGCCCATACGCGCCTTGCCAGGCGAAATCACGCCGTTGGTATTGAACCCGACAAGGCGTGCGCCGACTTTTCGCACCGCCGCGATGACGATAGCTACGTCATGCTGTGGCACATCCTCAGCGGTACCGACGAGCAATCTGATTCCGGCATCGAGGGCTTCCAGCACCGCGTCCTTGACAAGCAGTGGCGGCACGAAAATCAGGCTCGCATCTGCTCCGTGGCGATCCAGTGCCTCCTTGACGGTGTCGTAGACCGGGATTCCAGCTATATTTTCACCACCGCGGCCAGGGGTGACTCCCGCAACGATATGAGTGCCGTAGTTCTTGGAAATCTCAGCTTCTACGCGCCCCTGCGTTCCCGTGATCCCCTGCACGATGACGCGAGTGTCGTGGTCGAGAAGAATGCTCATGTCGATTGGCCCTGAACATCGCCGGCTTTCGCAGTGAGCTCGACGATAAGACGACAGGCATCCGCCATGCTCGCATCACGCGGTAAGTAATGAACGCCCGGTATCTCAGCCGCAAGCGCGCGCGCCTTTTCTTCGTGGGGCCCGAACATACGTATGACGATCGGGAATCGGGTCGCATCGGTTCCGCGTTCCCTAAGCACTTCTATCACTGCCTGGACTTTGCGGTCAGTTCGCGTCATCTGCTGATGATTTGCACCGACGAGAAGCCCCCTTACACGCGGATTTTCGAGCACCGCGGTCACCAGAACTTTCAGCTTCGCGACGTTGATGCCGTTTTGATCTGAATGATTTGCCAGCCGACCACCCAAGCCCAGAATGAGGTCGTGTTGGTACAGCCCAGCCCCACCGCCGCAAACGATGAGCCCGATGTCACCCTCCAGCTCAGTGTAGCGGATCATGCCGCCCGGCATTCGGTAATTTGCATCGTAGACCATCTGCTCACGCGGATTGCGGCCGTGTTTCGTTGACGTTCCGCTCCCGAGGTCTTCGAGCAAGTGGCTTTGGCGCGGGAGCGAGCTGTCGTCAATCGCCATCATTGCACCGACGATGACGGGCTTGCCCTCGACGTCGAGCGCGAGCGGGTTGAGCTCCAGCGTAATCGCATCAGCGGCCTGAAATACCTGGAAAAGTTGCCTAGTGACGTGACCGAGCTTCGAAAGCGCCGCACCGCTGACGCCAGCCCGCTTCCACAGCGCAACGGCCTCCCACGCTTGTATGCCCGCGAGTGGCTCGAGATCGGCCACGATCACTGCATCCGGATCTTGTTTGCGGGTTTCCTCGATCTCGACTCCTCCGTGGCGGCTCAAAAGCACCTTCGGAGGAAAGCCATCGAGTACGAAGCTCAGATAAAGCTCCTCGGCGATAGCGATGCGCTCCTCGACATATATTGCGTTTGTCTCCAGTCCGCCGATCTCCGTGCCGAGAAGCGCGCTAGCCGCCGCCGCCGCTTCGGGTGGGGAGGAGACCGATCTTACCGCTCCCGACTTGCCGCGACGGCCTGTGGCAACCAATGCCTTGATTACGACCGCGCCGCCGAGCAAGCGCGATGCCTCGGCCACCTCGGCCGGGCTCGCGCACGCCCGACCTTTGGGCACTGGGAGTCCGTTGGCTCGCAGCAACGCTTTGGTTTTGTCTTCAGTTAAGGGGATCACGGCTGGGGCCTGCTCACCGCTGTTTTATCGCGTCGTTGTTCCTGACTTCGCGGGGTTAGCATTACTCGCCCCTGCATCTGTCTCTTGGATAATCGCGCGAAAGCCAAGTGGATGTCGTCAAGCGCAAAAACCTCCATCACGACAGGTTTCAGTTTGCCGGCAGAGTAGAGGCGAAAAAGCTCCTGATAAACATCGCGAACCTCTTGAGCAAGTCGATTGCGGTAAGTCATCCAGAACAGGCCGCTTACGGTGATGTTCTTGATCAGCAAGTAATTGGCTTTGATCAGCGGGACGCGACCACCGAGGAATCCAACCGTCACCATACGGCCTCGCCACGCGAGCGCCCTCAGGCTTGCGTCGAACACGTCGGCTCCGATCATATCGATAATGACATCGGCACCGCGTTCTCCAGTCACTGCGTAGACCTGCTCACGCAATGATTCCTCTGGATTTCGCTGCGAGAGATCCACGACGTGATCTGCACCGTTGGCTTTGACCAGCGCGGCCTTGGCGGGCGTGGTAAGGCCGGCGAGTACCGTCGCGCCCTTCGCCTTTGCCAGTTGCACCGCGGCAAGCCCCACACCACCAGAAGCGCCATTGATCAGCACTGTCTCACCTTCGCGATAGCGACCGCTGTCCATTAACGCGAAGTACGCCGTCTGGTAGGCGATCCCCATCGCAGCCGCATGGACGAAAGG
Organism: Betaproteobacteria bacterium; assembly: GCA_016202615.1. Lineage (GTDB taxonomy): Bacteria > Pseudomonadota > Gammaproteobacteria > Burkholderiales > SG8-41 > PALSA-1004. Next base: position 8,475 of record JACQOI010000324.1, on the reverse strand, counting down.
GATTGCGTCAGGCAAGAGGTAACAATCCTTTTCCTCGACCGACGCCCGCTCCCCGTACGCGCCACTCTCGGCGATTCCGAGTACACGGTCGCCTGGTCGCAAGACGGTCACGTCCTTTCCGACTGCAGTCACTACGCCCGCGAGCTCTTTGCCAGGAACGAATGGAAGCGGCGGCAACGTCTGGTATTTTCCTTGAATGACCAGGAATTCTCCGTGAGTGATGCCAGCCGCATCGACGTCGATGACGACTTGCCCAACGCCCGGCACAGGATCCACGATTTCTTCGATTCCAAGATTGTCGACACTGCCGAATGCCTTCAATACGCACGCCCGCATCTTCTTCCTTCCGCGCTGCCGCGCTGCAATCCTTCTCTTACTGGGGTTATAGGGGTATAGCGCCACCCTGGCCGGGGATCGTGGATCAATGACGCTCTTCTTGCTCTCCGGCTTTCTGAATACGACAGGTCGCCGACCCGGTAACCGCGATCTCGCCGTCTTGGCGTTCGGACCATACCTCGAGCGTGTAGACGATCGCTTGAGAATCAGCCGTGCGATCGGTCAGCCGGGCTCTGGCCCGGATGCTGTCGCCCACATACACGGGACGCCGGAAGCGCAGCCGGATCGACCCGGCTCGCGACCAAGCTTCGCCGGACAAATCGAGCATTAGGCGAATGATGTGGCCTTGTGGCTGGAGGCCGGAGGCGATCGGCCTCGCGAGTCCCGCTTCTGCGGCTTTGGCCGCATCGGTGTGCAGGTTGCGCGCCGGCCAACCCGGTTCGCTGAAACGCCCGCCGGAAAACGCGAGGAGCCGTTCGATTGACATGCGCCGAACGGGACCGTCGAACGTGGTTCCCAGCGGTGTTGCGTCGTCGATCATTCGTTGCTCCCGAAGGTGAGATGCGACTCGCGTCGCAGGATGAGCGTGCCGTCCTCGTCGGTGACCGTAGACTCCACCACCTCGAAGCGGCGGTCGCGTTTTTCGTACGTCGCAACGACATGGAACGTGACGTCGAGCCGCTTTCCGACAGCCGCGGGGCTGAGAAAAGTGCAGGATTGCTCACCCATGATGGAGCCGGTGCCAGGCGCGAGTCTGAAGCTGGGCGATTTCGTGTAGGCGCTCATGCTGAGCAGCAGCGTCGGATGCACTTCCGCCGAGCCTGCGTCGCGACCGGCGAGGTAGCGCGGGTCGAAGTCTTCCTGCGCATAGCAATATTGTTGGTTCCACTCCGGCGTCACCGTGAAAGACAATGGATCGAGCGTGTCGCCGGTCACGAGCTCATGAGCGAACTTAGTCATGATACGACCTCTTGAATGTGGTAAAGCCGGCGCTACAATGCCAGCAGCCAACTACAGTATACAATGCAACGCCGATATTATAATATGCTCCGCTGCACCCCGAAACTGAACGATCGTGGCAAGTTAACGACCGTGTAAACCGCCGAACCGGGAGGAACCATGCACAGGTTTTTTCGCAATGTATCGCTTGCACTCTTGGCTCTGTGCACCGTGCAGGTCCATGCTCAACCTCTTAAAGGAGCCGTCGCCGACTACCCCACGAAGCCCATTCGGTGGGTGGTGCCGTTCGCGGCGGGAGCTTCCGCGGACGGAGTGACACGCCTCGTCGCCGCCAAGCTCCGCGACCTTTTGCGCCAGGAGCTCGTTATCGAAAACCGTGGCGGGGCCGGCGGCCGAGTCGGTGCCGAGGTTGTCGCCAACGCCACTCCCGACGGTTACACGTTGTTGCTGTCCAACCCGGGCCCCAGCGTGAATGGTCCATTGTTGGCGAAGAAAGCGCTATACAGAGTCGACGATTTCTCCCCGGTCATTTTTTTTGGCTACACGCCCCTGCTAATCGTCGCCAATCCAAGTTTCGCGCCGAAAAATCCCCACGAGCTGGTCGAGTATCTCAAGGCGAACCCGCGAAAAGTAAGTTGGGGCACGGGCGGTATTGGTAGCAGCGCGCACATCGCGGTGGCTTTGTTTCAGGACGCAACCGGAGTGGATGTCATCCATGTCCCGTATAAAGGAGGGGCGCCAGCGATGATCGATTTGGTTGGTGGTCAGATTCAGCTCGTGTACGCCAGCTTCGCTTCGGCGGAGGCGCAAATCAAATCCGGCCGCGCGAAGATCATCGCGAACAACGTGAAGCGCTCGCCCCAGGCACCCGACGTGCCCACATTGGCCGAAAGCGGGCTCAAGGATGCGGAAGCGCTGGTGTGGTTCGGCATGTCGGCGCCGGCGAAGACGCCCCGGGAGATCATAGCCAAGCTTAACGTCGAAGCGAACAAGATCTTGCTGATGCCCGATGTCAAACGGCGTTTGCATGAGCTCGAGTTGCAGGGAGGCGGCGGTTCACCCGAAGATTTCGATCGTTTTATCAGGAGGGAAGCAAACCGGCTCGAGAAGCTGATCAGGGCCGGCGTGTTGACACGTGAATGATCATTGCGGTCGATGACAAGATCGCGCACCAACCACTCGAGCGAGCGTGCATGCTATGGCAAGCGTGTATTGCCACAGAGGGCCTTGAATGATCTACGATGGCAGTTTTGACGAGACCGTCGACGTCATCGTGGTCGGGTTCGGCTTCGGCGGCGCCGCGACCGCTATCGAAGCGCACGATCGCGGCGCGCGCGTACTGGTGATCGAGAAAATGCCGCATCCGGGCGGCATTTCGATCTGTGCCGGCGGCGGCACTCGCTGCGCAACGGAGGAGCGCGGCGCGCTCGAATACCTCAAGGCGACCACCGCGCGCACGACACCGGAGAACGTACTCCGCGAATTCGTGCGCGGAACACTCGAGCTCGAGAGCTGGTTTCGCTCACTTGCACGCGTCAACGGCGCTGAGATCGCCCTGCGTGACCGCCAGGCGAACTACCCTTTCCCGGGCTCGGAGAGCTTCCAATTCCTGCTCGTCAAGTCGGTGCCGGGCTTCGATGCGGCGAAGGAGTATCCTCATGTCCACGGCGCACGCGATGGCGTTACGGTATTCAAGCTTCTGCACGATAACGTCAAAGCCCGGGGCATTGAAGTTCGGTACGCTTGCGCAGCCGAGCGCATCCTCACGGATCGCAATGGCGAAGTTCGCGGATTACTCGTTAACAGCGACCGCAAGTGCATTGCGTTGGCTGCAAGACGAGCTGTTGTGCTTGCTTGCGGGGGGTTCGAGGCCGACTACGAAATGCAGCGGCAGACCTGGCGCATACGTATTGCACAGACGGTGGCCACGCGCGCCAACACGGGCGATGGCATTCGCATGGCCCAAGAGCTCGGTGCCGGGCTATGGCACATGTGGAACTTCCATGGGAGCTACGGGTTTCGTTCCCCGGACCCGAGCTCCCCCTTCGCGATTCGCGTCAAGGGCCTCCCCGACTGGACGCCATGCGATGGCCCGCACGACGAAGAATGGCGCGACTGGCGCACGTCGAGTGCGCCGCGTCCGCAGATGTCATGGATTCTTGTTGGCCGCGACGGAAGGCGTTTCATGAATGAATATCCGCCTTACCTGCAAGATACGGGTCATCGGCCTTTCGACGTGTTCGACACGGTGAAGCTCAGGTTTCAGAACCAGCCAGCGTATCTGATCGTGGACGATGACGGGCGCAAGCTCTACCCGCTCGGACATCAGACTTTCAACGACGCCGCATGCCGCCCCTATCACTGGAGCGAAGACAATTTGCGCGAAGTCGAGACAGGGCTTCTGAAACGAGCCGAGTCAATCGAAGACCTTGCACGAATAATCGGCGCTGATCGGGCAACGCTTGGCGCATCGGTCCAGCGCTGGAACCAGTTCTGCGCTGAGGGCGCGGATGCCGAGTTCGGTCGGCCGCCAGCCAGCATGATGCCCCTAGCCAAGCCGCCGTTTTTCATCGGTGAGGTTTGGCCGGTGGTATCGAATACTCAGGGCGGGCCGGTACACGACGAGCGTCAGCGTGTGCTGAACAGCTTCGGTGATCCGATACCAGGGCTCTACGAAGCGGGCGAGCTCGGCAGCATTTGGGGCCATCTGTACCTCGGCGGGAGCAATCTCGCGGAGTGCTTTGTCACCGGGCGGATCGCGGGGCGTGAAGCGGCCCAACGAGGTTCCGCGCATCAGCAATTGACAATATCTTTAGCGCCAAATACGATACAAAACGCAGTTTAAAAAATGCCACGCTGCGGATATGGGATACCAAAAATTTTCTAATAATAAAACAATAGGGGACAGACCACAATGCCACTACCTTAAGTAGCTCAACCTCTCAACGCGGTGGACGCTGAGGACGCAGAGGTGCGCGGGGTTAGCATACCGCGACTGAATCATAGCAGCGCACGAGCTAGGCCCGGTGCGTGAGCAATCTTAGGCCACGCTATTTGAAGAAGACGCCTAATCAACGGGTTATAGGCTTTCCTCTGCGAGCCTCTGCGAGCCTCCGCGTCCACCGCGTCCTCTGCGTTGGAGTTTGAATTGACCGAATAGTGGTAAAGATTAATGTCCCTTTCCTTGCGCGTAGCGCGGGGGAAAGAATCTTAAGGTAGTGCCATTGTGGTCTGTCCCCTATTATCCCTTGTTGAGAGGAGCAAGAAGAACTGGCCGACGAAATGGGGAAATGTGTCGGCTGGTGGCCAACCGACACTGGCAGCGCGGGCGTTCGTCGTGTCTACAACAAATGCATGAAGCTGGCATCCATTGCGAGTGCGGAAGACCCCATTGCTCTGGTCTTTTCAACAATGCAGAAGTTGGCGGAGATAGACGCGGAGCCATTCACGTCAAAGTTGTCTCGTTGGAAACCAAGTGATGGTTAAGGTTACTTCACGTCGAGGCGAGGGGCATACCTGCGCAACAGCGGCTAGCTTGAAATCGCGCAGCAAATGGCAAACCACGAGAGCGCCCGCACCACCGGCCTCTATGACCGGCGCGACGATCAGCTCACCTTTGATGAGGTTGAGAGGATTCTGATTTAGCGAAGGAGGATTGACGATGCTGCAAAAGATCATCGCCATTAAAAACATTGGCCGATTCCGCAACTGTGCGGCAGTTGGCGATGTAACCTTTCGCCGCTTCACGCTCATTTTTTCCGAGAACGGACGCGGGAAAACAACGCTCTGCGCCATTCTCCGCTCCCTGTTCACGCAGACGCCTGCTCTAGTCATTGGACGCGCGACGCTCGGCAGTCCAGATGCCCCGGAAGCGCAAATCCTATTCGCCAATAACATCAATATCTCGTTCCGCAACGGAACATGGAGCGCACCCTATCCTGACATCGCGGTTTTTGACGGTGCCTATGTCAGCGACAACGTCTTTGCCGGGGATGTCGTCGGTACAGCGCACCGCCGTAATCTCTACCGCGTCATCATTGGCGCGCAAGGAGTTGCACTCGCGGCACGCATTAATGAAATCGACGCCCAGATAAGAACAAAGAACGACGAGATTCGGAACGGGCGCGCCGACCTGCAAAGGCATATTCCGGCAGGCATGACCGTGGAAATTTTCACCGCCCTACCAGAAGACGCAGCGATTGATGAAAAGATTGCCGCCAAAGAGCAGGAATTGAAAGCGGCACAACGCGCCGCGCAGCTCCAGCAGAGGGCCGGACTTGCCACCGCCACAGTGCCCCTGTTTGACCCGGCCTTCGCGGCTTTGCTTGCAAAGACGCTTCCCAACATCGCCGCCGACGCCGAGCGGCGCGTGTTAGAACACATCGGCAGCCATGGCATGCAGGCGCGCGGTGAACCCTGGCTTACGGAAGGACTTGGATACGCCGCCAATTCCTGCCCGTTCTGCGGGCGGGATCTGGACGGCGTGGCTCTGATCCAAGCGTACAGGGATTTCTTTAGCCACGAATACCTAGCGCTGCGCGACGAGGTAACCAAGCATGGCGAGGATATAGACGATGTTTTTAGCGAGCGCACGGCGGCGATGATCGAGCAGACACTCCTGCAAAACAACAACGCCGTAGAATTTTGGCAGCCCTATTGCCAGATCGCGGCCCCGATCCTGCCCGAGGCGGGAAGGGTAGCGGATATTCTTGCGGCGCTGCGCAGCGCCGCCCAGTCCTTGTTACAAAAGAAAGCAGCCGCTCCACTTGAGGCCGTGCCGCCAGATGATGCCTACACCCAGGCGCTCACGGCCTTGGACGTGCTGCGTGCCTCCGTAGCGGCATACAACGCCGCCGCGGCCGCCGCCAATTCTCTCATTACAGCCAAGAAGCAGGAGGCGCGCGCTGCCGATGCGCGCGCCATAGAGCGCGCCCTGGCGACTCTTAAGGCCCAGAAGGCGCGTCATACACCAGAGATCCGTGCCTTGTGTGACGCGGATACGGCAAGCCAGCGGGAAAAGACGGGATTGGAACAGGAAAAAGAGCGCGTGCGCGAACAGCTCGACGCTCACACGCAGCAGGTTATCACCCGCTACGGCAACAGCATTAACCAGTACCTTGAGCGAATCAACGCGGGTTTCAGAATTACGACGCCAACGCACACCTATCGTGGCGGGCCGCCGAGCACGAGTTATCAAATCGTTATCAATCAGCAGGCTGTCGATCTTGGCGACGCGGACACGCCGCTCGATCGCCCAAGCTTCCGGAATACCTTAAGCGCCGGTGACAGAAGCACGCTCGCTCTCGCCTTTTTCCTCGCAGAACTCGAACAGGATCAGGCCCGCGCCCGCAAGACGATCATCTTCGACGATCCTTTTACGAGCCTAGACGCTTTCCGCCGCAATCACACTGTTCATCAGATTTTCAAATGCGCGGAATCTTGTATGCAGATCGTCGTGCTTTCGCACGACCCCGGATTTTTGAAACTGCTCTGGGATCGCGTTCAGCCTGCCGCCCGCAAGACTCTTCAGCTAGGCCGCGTCGGAGAGGAGAATACAGCTATTGCCGAATGGGATATTGAAAAAGCCGTCAGGGCGCAATACCGCACACAGATTGATAGTTTGCAACGGTACTTTTCTTCAAACGAAGGCGATCGGCGTGACATCATTCAAAAAATCAGACCCGTGCTTGAAGGCTATTGCTGCAATCTGTATCCGGTACAGTTCCCGGAGGGAGACACATTGGGCGTGATCGTGGGCAAGATCCGGGCTGCCGGACCAGGGCATCCTCTTGCTCCGATCGTTGACCACATGGACGAGCTGAACATTTACTGCCGACGGTATCACCACGGGGAGAACCCCAACGCAGCAATGGAGGTTATAGAGGACGCAGAGCTGCAAGGCTATGTGAAGCGAACTCTCGGGCTTGTCGGATGCCTTCCGTAGACAGGAAGCTAGGAGGATTGACGATGCAGGAGCGCCTTCGCGAACTGGAAAAAATCTGGTCCGGGGCGATATTGCCACCGCCTCAAGAACCATCGCTCAGCTTTACGATTGCCGCGATGCGCTCGATGACGCGGCGCAGAAAGACCTGAAGACTCTTGAAGCGATTTATCTTTCCATGGTTCATTTAGCCGCCCGCCCACATCACCGGCCTCTATGACCGGAACAACGAATAGAGAAGCCCTCATGGCAAGCCAAGACCAGTTGATTGAAGTGGTGAACATCATTGGAAGCCTAGTTCGCAGCGCGCATTTAAAGCGCGTGCTTTCTGCCCTTGATCCTAATCCGCCGCTAAATTTCTGGCGGGTTATGCACGGCAACCTCCTTGATATTGCCGTGCTCGAATGGTGCAAGCTCTTTGGCTCCGACGACGAGGAGCATCAGAAAACGCACTGGAAAAACGTCGTCGCAGACAGGGACGCCTTTCGAGCCGAACTTCTCCGCACCCTCGGCATAGATACAAAGGCGTGGGAATCCTATTGGAAGGAAATGAAGGCCTACCGCGATCAGTACCTCGTTCACCGCGATTTCAGCAAGTCCGACGTGACCAAATTCCCGAGACTCGACCTTGCCCTTGAGTCGAGCTGTGTCTATTACGGGTACGTGATCGCCGAATTGCGAAAACAAAAGGTCGCCCGTTACCCCGATGATCTCCGCGCGTACGGCAAAGCGTTCGCCGACCAGGCAAAGGCCATCGGTGAGAAAGCGCTGGAAGCTACCAGGGACCTAAAAGAGCGCGTTTACTAGCCCGAGCCGATCACCGCGCCACCGGCATCACCGAATACCTGCGAAACGGCGGCAAGCTCGAAATCGCGCAGCAGATGGCGAACCACGAGAAAGAGCCTTTCAGGGACAGACCACTAAGCCAAGCCAACCTGTCAGCGTGTGACCCGATACCTCTCTGGCGTTTTAATTTCAGGCAACCCATTGTTGGGGACAGACCACGTTTATTTCCCGATAAGTTGACCAAAATGACCCGAATGATCAAAAAGACGAGTGTCCCGCCATGCTGCGCCGCGCACACCTGAGCGTTGCGGGCACGCTTGGCGACGAACGGCAACGTCGTGTTGGGTAACAAACGCTTCGAGGAGCAGATCGCGAAGGTGCTCAAGCGCCGGGTAACGCGTGGCAAGGCGGGGCGGCCGAAGCGCACCGCGGACCAGACGGAGCAACAAACG
>JACQOI010000310.1 GCA_016202615.1 Betaproteobacteria bacterium | reverse complement strand
GATCTGATCGAGGGCCTGTCGCCGGCGATCGCCATCGAGCAGAAGGCGGCGAGCCACAATCCGCGCTCGACCGTGGGCACGGTGACCGAGATTCACGATTACCTGCGCCTGCTTTATGCGCGCGTCGGCACGCCGTATTGCCCCGAGCACAAGCTGCCGCTGCAGGCGCAGACCGTGGCGCAGATGGTCGATTCAGCGCTGCAGCTGCCCGAGGACACGCGGCTCATGGTGCTCGCGCCCGTGGTCGCAGGCCGCAAGGGCGAGCAAGGCGGGCTGTTCGACGAGCTGCGCGCGCAAGGCTTCACCCGCGTGCGCGTGGACGGCGCGGTGCACGAGCTGGACGCCGCCCCGCGCCTGGCAAAGAACGTCAAGCACTCCGTCGACCTGGTGATCGACCGCTTGCGCGTGCGCGCCGAGTCCAAGCAGCGGCTCGCCGAATCGTTCGAGACCGCGCTGCGCCATTCCGACGGGCGCGCGCTCGCGGTCGAGATGGACTCCGGCCGCGAACACCTGTTCTCGGCCAAATTCGCCTGCCCGATCTGCAGCTATTCGCTGCCGGAGCTGGAGCCGCGGCTATTCTCGTTCAACAACCCGATGGGGGCGTGTCCGCGCTGCGACGGGCTCGGAGCCGTCAGCTTCTTCGACCCCAAGCGCGTGGTCGCCTACCCGCATCTGTCGCTCGGCTCGGGCGCGATCCGCGGCTGGGACCACCGCAATCAGTTCTATTTCCAGATGCTGCAGTGCCTGGCGGGCCATTACGGCTTCGATCTCGAAGCGCCATTCGAGCGGCTGCCGCAGACGGTGCAGGACGTGGTGCTCTACGGCTCCGGCCGCGACAAGATCAAATTCATCTACCCCGGCGAGCGCGGCAACAAGTATCAGCGCGAGCACGCGTTCGAGGGCATCGTCCCGAATCTCGAGCGCCGTTACCGCGAGACCGACTCGCAGGTGGTGCGCGAGGAACTCGCCAAGAATCTGAATACTCAGTCCTGCCCCGAATGCCAAGGCACGCGGCTGCGGCGTGAAGCGCGCCACGTGCGTGTCGCCGGCAGGACGATCTACGAGCTGAGCGCGCTGCCGCTGAAGCAGGCGTCGCGGTTTTTCGAGACCATGGAGCTCACCGGCACCAAGCAGGCGATCGCCGACAAAATCGTCAACGAGATCATCAACCGGCTCACGTTCCTCAACAACGTCGGCCTCGAATACCTGTCGCTCGATCGCGCGGCCGACACGTTGTCGGGCGGCGAGGCGCAGCGCATCCGGCTCGCAAGCCAGATCGGCTCCGGGCTCACCGGCGTCATGTACGTGCTTGACGAGCCATCGATCGGGCTGCACCAGCGCGACAACGCGCGCCTGCTCGATACGCTCAAGCGCCTGCGCGACATCGGCAATACCGTGATCGTGGTCGAGCACGATCGCGAAGCGATCGAGTCCGCCGACCACGTCGTCGACATCGGGCTCGGCGCCGGCGAGCACGGCGGCCGCATCATCGCGCAGGGCACGCCCTCGGACATCCGCAACAACGCCGAATCGCTGACCGGGCAGTACCTCGCCGGACGCCGCCGAATCGAGATTCCGGGGCTGCGCCACAAGCCGGATGCAAAACGCCTGCTGACGATCGGCGGCGCGCGCGGCAACAATCTCAAGGACATCACGGCAAAACTGCCGGTTGGCCTGTTTGTGTGCATCACCGGCGTCTCGGGCTCGGGCAAGTCGACGCTGATCAACGACACGTTGTTCAACGCCGCGGCGCGCCACTTGTACCGCAGCACGGCCGAGCCGGCGCCGCACGACGCGATCGAGGGCCTTGATCATTTCGACAAGGTCGTCAACGTCGATCAAAGTCCGATCGGGCGCACGCCGCGCTCCAATCCGGCGACTTACACGGGGTTCTTCACGCCGATCCGCGAATTGTTCGCCGGCGTGCCGGTGGCGCGCGAGCGCGGCTACGGCCCGGGGCGCTTTTCGTTCAACATCAAGGGCGGACGCTGCGAAGCGTGCCAGGGCGACGGCGTGCTCAAAGTCGAGATGCACTTCCTGCCCGACATCTACGTGCCGTGCGACGTGTGCCACGGCAAGCGCTACAACCGCGAGACGCTCGAAGTCCAGTACAAGGGCAGGAACATCAACCACGTGCTCGAGATGACCGTCGAGCAGGCGGCGGAATTCTTCGGCGCCGTGCCGGTCATCGCGAGGAAATTGCATACGCTGCTCGACGTCGGCCTGGGCTACATCACGCTCGGCCAGAGCGCGACCACGCTCTCCGGCGGCGAGGCGCAGCGCGTAAAACTCTCGCTCGAACTTTCCAAGCGCGACACCGGCCGCACGCTCTACATCCTGGATGAGCCGACCACCGGACTGCACTTCCACGACACCGATCTCCTGCTGCGCGTGCTGCACAGGCTGCGCGACCACGGCAACACGGTGGTGGTGATCGAGCACAACCTCGACGTGATCAAGACCGCCGACTGGATCATCGACCTCGGCCCCGAAGGCGGCGACGGCGGCGGGCGCGTGGTCGCCGAAGGCGCGCCTGAGGACATCTCGAAGAACAAAGCGAGCTATACGGGACAGTACCTGAAGAACGTACTTGGGTGAACGAGTGAACGGGTGAACAAGTGAAACTCCTCCCCCGATCTCACTCCCTGTGTGCAGGGAGGCCGCGCTGCCCGTTCACTCGTTCACCCGTTCACTCGTTCACGGTATTCTAGATGTCCCCCCGCGAACTCCTGCTGGGCAGCTTCAAGGCCGCGGTCGCGGCGGCGGACCCGCTCATGATCGTGCCGCAGCATTTGCCCAAACCGCCCAACGGCCGCACGCTGGTGATCGGCGCCGGCAAGGCAGCGGCGTCGATGGCGCTCGCGGTCGAGCAGCACTGGCCGGCAGACGCGCCGCTCGAAGGCATCGTAATCACGCGCTATGCGCACGGCCTGCTCACCAACCGCATCAGCGTGGTCGAAGCTGGACATCCGGTGCCGGACGAATCGGGGGAAACCGCGGCAAAACGCATCCTCGATAGCGTAAAGCGGCTGTCCAAGAACGACTTGTTGCTCGCGCTCTTCTCGGGAGGCGGCTCGAGCCTGCTGAGCCTGCCGGTTGAGACGATCTCAATGGCCGTCCTCAAAGCGGTTACGAAAGAATTGTTGCGTTGCGGTGCGACGATCCAGGAAATCAATACCGTCCGCAAACACCTGTCGCTGATCCAGGGCGGCCGGCTTGCCGCGGCGTGCAAAGCGAAGATACTCGCGCTGGTAATTTCCGATGTGACCGGCGACGATCCGACCCACGTCGCGTCGGGTCCATGCGCGCCCGATCCCACCACCTATGACGACGCGACAGCGATTCTCGCGCGCTACGAATGCGCTGTGCCGCGGGCGGTTCGGGATACATTGCAGCGCGGCGCGAAGGGAGAACTTTCGGAAACGCCCAAGCCCGGCGACAAAGCGTTCGCGAAAACCGAAAACCGCGTGATCGCGACCGCGCACCAGTCGTTGCAGGCGGCCGTGCGGTTTTTCGAAGCCAACGGCGTGCGCGCCGCGATCCTCGGCGACAGCGTGACCGGCGAAGCGCGCGAAGTCGCGAAGGTCCATGCCGCGCTCGCGCGCGAAGTCAAAACGCACGGCCAACCGTGGCAGCCGCCGGTGGCGCTGATCTCGGGCGGCGAATGCACGGTCACCGTGCGCGGCAACGGCCGCGGCGGGCGCTGCGCGGAGTTTCTGCTGTCGCTAGTAAACGACCTGCAGGGCGCGGACGGAATTCATGCACTCGCGTGCGACACCGACGGCATCGACGGCACCGAGAACAACGCCGGCGCGATTGCTGCGCCGGATACGTTTGCGCGCGCGGCCTCGCTCGGCCTGTGCGCCGACAAGATGCTCGAGAACAACGACGGCTATGGTTTCTTCTCCGCGCTCGGCGATCTCGTCATCACCGGGCCGACGCGCACCAACGTCAACGATTATCGCGCGATTCTCGTGCTCTGACGCCCGCGTGAGTGCACATTGTGCCGTTGAGTCTCGCGTCTTATGATAGTTCCATGATCGCCAGGATCAAGCCGAACGAGCAGGTCAGCCTGTGGGGCATCAGCGTCGATTCCCGCGGGCAAAGCAAAGCGTTCAGCGACATCCGCGCAGCGCTCGACGCCTTGCGGTAAAGTAGCGGCTTATGCCGGAAGCGCGTCAGCACATGCCCCGCAATCACCGCAAGCCGCGCCCGTGGAATTCTGGTTGGCGTTGCGCCGTACTTTTCTCGGCGGCGCTTGCCGCGGGCGCAACGGGCGATGCGCTTCCCGGCGAGACGCCGCAACCTGCATCACCCGCAATCGCCGGCGGGTCGCAACAGGCCCCGCGCAACAGTGTGCAGGCGATCGGCTACTCGCTATCGAGCGGCGGCCAGATCATCGTGCGGGTAGTTTTCAGACACGAGCCGGGTGAGCGCCCTCCCGTGTTCGCGAGCTATCATGCGGCAGCAGTGCACGTCGTCGTGGACCTCGCCGACACGGCGAGCGAGCTCGGCCGCAAAACGGTGCAAGTCGAGCGCTACGGTCTGCGCCGCCTGCACCTGGTGCCGGCGGGAACCCGCACGCGGCTGGTGATCGTCGCGGAACCGCCACTCGGTTACGAGGCCGCCTTGAAGGGCAGGGAGCTTTTGATTACGCTGCACCGCGCGGAAACCGCCGTGCCACGCGGCGGCCGATGGCGAAGAAATGCCGACAAAGCGCGGACGCCAGGTACGTCGTATCCCTCATCCTTCATCCCTCATCCCTCATCCTCCCGCCTCTCGCCTCTCGGATCCGCCCCGCCGGGCGCCTTGCCTGACGCTCGCGTTGCCATCGGCGCCGATGCGATGCAAACTTCCAAGCTTCAAAAAAAATACACGGAATGAAATCATGCTTTCCGCGCAAACGGCAAGTCCCGGCGAGCCGGTGATCGTCGGCAATCGCGTCGAGCTGCAGCTGTTCACCACGCTGAAGTGCAATCTCAAGTGCAGCTACTGCAGCCTGGGCGTGGGCAAGATCCTGCGCTCCCAGAAGCACGCCACCTACAGCGCCGAACAGCTCGAGACGTTCATCAGCACGCACCTGGACGACAAGGAAGTCTATATCACGCTGTACGGCGGCGAGCCGACGCTTAACATCAGGTTCGTCCTCGACCTGATGGATCGGTTACCCAACTGCCGCTTTAACATGCAGACGAACGGCACGCTGCTCCACCGCGTTCCGAACAAGATACTCGCCAGGCTGTCGAACATCATGATCTCGGTAGACGGCGGCGAGGAGGTCACCGACGGCTACCGCGGCAAGGGCGTGTACCGGAAAGTGCTCGACAACGCCGCCGCGATCCGCGCGAAAACCCCGGGCACGCTGACCGCCCGGGTAACCTGGTGGAGCGGCGAAACGTCATTCGAGGAGCTGGACGATCTCACGCGGGTTTTCGACTACGTCTATTTCCAGTTCGCGCACGAGAAGGGCGCGTATACGCCCGGCTCGGTGGCAAAGAAGAAGGCGGTGCTGGCGCGGCTCATCAAGAAATTCTTCGGCACGGGATCGTTCTACCCGATCGTGCCGATCATGGGCACCGTGCGGAACATGGTCCTGCCCTCGCGCATCAACGAACTGTCGGCGGGCATGAGCCAGTGCAGGGTGTCGACGAATCTGCTGAACGTAATGCCCGACGGCAAAATCTATCCGTGCCCGGACATGCTGTACGAAAAGGAGCTGCTGCAAGGCGATATCGCGGGGAACTGGGTGAAGAAGAGCCCGCTTCAGCCGCATCCGGACATGCCCTGCCGCCAGTGCACGGCATACCACTACTGCCGCGGCAACTGCATGAAAAACATGCATCTTGCCTACGTGAAAAACGATACGGACTGGCGAACGCAGGTGACCGAACCCATCTGCGACCTGATCCGGTTCATGGGCGCGGAGGTGGACCGGCACGATCCCTGCAGATGGTATGCCAAGGCGCCGCTGCCGATAAGAACCCGGCTTGCCAACGCCGAGATCTACGAGTTCTGCGAAGTGATGCCCTGACGTAGAGGTGCGGTAGCCAGGTCGGCATCGCGCTTGGCATCGCGAAAGGCGGCCTGTTGGTGGCGGCACTCACGACCCCGTCTGGACTTCGTCGACAAAAGATACCGGCAGCATGGCGCTCGCGCTGGTTGCTTTCGGGTTGCTGATGTTCTGGAAGCTATCCCCGCGCTACGATGTGTGATTCCAATTTGCGTTCAAAACAACAATAATTTTGTAGTGCGTTCCACGCACCATGACTGCCGGTGCGCAAGCGCACCCTACGATATTTCATTTTTGATTGCAAAATGGAATGAGTACCCGGAGAAAATATCCCCTCCCCCGCCTGGGTGGGGGAGGGTCAGGGTGGGGGTAGGGACCTGACACAACACGACATGTACTGGCTCGCCGATCTCATACTCATCGTCCATTTTGCGTTTGTGCTGTTCGCGCTCGCGGTTGCGGCCACGTTCTGGCTGGTGCAGCCGCGGCGGCGCGGGATGGAATGAACTGGGAGTGGTCGACCACGCCGCCCGGCAAGCCGCATGGACATTGGCTATCCGGCTTTTTTCTACGCACAAGATTGCATATCTCCTTAAGCAGGCGTAGCGTGTGAGCTTATCAAAAAGACCGGCGTCACAATCAAGAAAAACAGCCAACTCTTGGTGGCAACGAATATCTGGCAACTAACGTCTGTCACCCAATTTTTGCCAACCAATTTCCGTCAACCAATTTTTATTAGCCATTTCACGTTATGCACTTTAGACGCGCTCCTGTAGAATTGCCCGTGTGCCACGACTCTCGATCACCCGAATACGCGACCTGGTTCGCTCGCTGAACTATGTCGTATCCCTCCACGCCGCCGAAGAACTGGAAGATGAAAATCTCACGATCCTCGATCTCGAAAACATCATCCTCACTGGCCGCATCGTCGAGCGCCAGAGGGATCGCCAAACGCACGAAACCAAAGTTGTCATTCGAGGGCGTACCCTCGATAGCCGAGAAGCGGAGGCGGTCGCCAAAGT
>JACQOI010000309.1 GCA_016202615.1 Betaproteobacteria bacterium | reverse complement strand
GTGGAGTTGAGAGACGCCAGCGGAGTTTGGGGGCAAGGGACCCGGGAAACCGAGCGCCTGATCAAGCGCGAACTCGATGATGACGAGCATATCAGCGTTGCTTGCATAGGAACTGCCGGCGAGGCCCTGCTTCCGGGGGCGTCCGTGAAAGCGGACCGCAACCACGGGGCCGGAAAGGGAAGCCCCGGCGCCATCATGGGCAGCAAGCTGCTGAAGGCCGTCGCGGTGCGCGGCACCGGCAAGGTGCCTCTCGCAAAACCGGAGGCGCTCGTGAATACGGCGGTTGAATGGGAGAACAACATTTTGCTGAAAGACCCTAAATCCGTCGTCATCCCGCCTCCCTCCATGGCCCTGAAAGACGGCGGCATATCCAGGGGCTATGGGGATTTCATCGGGAAGAGTTTCCGCGTGGCGGGCAAGAACATGACGGATCCCGTGTGGGGGCATGGTTTCGCCACGAGATTTGTCGAAGCGTGCGAGAGGTGGACCATCGTTCCCAAGCCTTCTTACAACTGCAAGATCGGGTGCGCCTATGATGTACACATCAGCGATGGGCAATTTGCCGGAATGGTGGTGAGCACCTGCGGCGGCGGTGAGCAGCACGAGGGGGCTGCCGCCATGATCGGGGTGACCGAGGCGGATGCCGGACTCATACTGGTGGATCTGTACGACGACATCGGCGTCGAAGCGGGTCACTTCGGCAGCATCATCAGTATGGCCTTTGAAGCCTACAACAAGGGATATCTCACCAAGGACGACACCGACGGGCTGGACCTGACCTGGGGCAACTGGCAGGCAGCCATGGATCTCATCGACAAGATGATCAAGCACGAAGGCTTTGGCGCCAAGCTCGCCATCGGGCTCAAGGAGGCCCCGGCGTTGCTCGGCCGGGAGAAGGGGCTGGTGGACGAGTTCACCCGCCTCCCGGTGCACGTCAAGGGCGGCGGAATCAACATCCACGACTGGCGCCCCGCCTGGAGCATTGTCTTCGGTTTCATGATGGCCGGCACGGGCCCCAGTCACCAGGGGTGGGGAGTGGACCGCGTACCGGAGCCTCAACTCGGTTATTCGAGCCCGATGCCGGGCGTGGTCGACACGCAGGAGGAGGCGCTCAGGAAGGTCGACGCGGTCCGCCTGACTCAGTTTGCCAAGCTCTTCTACGACAGCCTGGGCATCTGCATGTTCGTTGGAGTCGGCGTGAAGGATAGTATGCGTCTGAGCAGCCGGGCTCTGGCGCAAGCGGTAGGCTGGGACGATTTTACCGCGCACGAGGGGCTGCTCTGCGGTGAGCGCGTCACCAACCTGATGCGCCTCGTTTACGCGCGGCGAGGTTTCAAGAAGTCCGACGAATTCGATGCTTCCTACCGTTACCTCGAGCCTGCGCCGGCCGGTCCTTCCAAGGGCAAGACCATAGCGCCTTACCTGCACGCGATGGTCGACGAATACTATCGCCAGATGGGCTGGGATGTCGAGACGGGGCTGCCGCTTCCCGAGACCCTCCAGAGGCTTGATATCACGGAGGAGTTCGCCTAGCAGCATGATGCAAAACGCAGTCAAGACTGGCTTCTTCGTCATTCCGGCGCAGGCCGGAATCCAGAACTCTTTGTTTTTTTTGGTTCAAGAATCCTGGACTCCGGCTTTCTCCGGAGTGACGAACAGTTTTGCATCAAGCTGCTAAGATTCTTTCGGACTTGGGTCCGACAAAATCCTTTCGCGAAACCGCCGCAATATAAGACGGCGAAGAACTACCTCTGCGCGACAAAACGGCAATACCTGAGCACCAAGCGTTCGGCGCGCGTCGATCCTGGGCCGTTCTGGCAAGCCAAATCGGAACGGCGTAGTATAGCCTCACGAGAAATCCATGTATCCGTAGGCCCCCGTGGTTACTCTAACGGATGTGCACACCTAGCCGCCTGGTCCTGCACAACACGTCGCTACAAGTATTAAGATTCCTCACGTACGCGTCCGGGATGACATTCACCTATGAGAAGAGGTACAGAAGTGCTGAATAGCGTGCGCTACATTCTTGTTCTCTTAGCGCTACTTTGCTTGTTCCGTGCCTTACCGGCTCTGTCGCAGACCATATCGGTCCCAACCGCCCGAGATCCCAAATACAACTTTGCAATTAATCCGAAATACAATTCAAGAATTAATCCGCGATATAACACATCAATCGACCCGAAATACAACACATCACTTGATCCGAGGTACAACACGTCGATCGACCCGAAATACAATACATCTCTCGATCCAACTTACAACTCCTCACTCGACCCGACTAGGTCTCGTTGGTCGGGTTACTACGTGTTTGATCTGGACGCAGACGTGTCAGGAGTGGCAGTGCGGGCCAATGACAAATTCTTCGTTCTCTACGATACACGGCCAAAATGGACAGGTTATTTTGTTTCCAATGGCAAGAACGGTTTTAATTGGTTCACCAAGGAAGGTGAGTGGATAGGATATCTCGTTCACAACTCAGAACGAGGATTCAATCTCTTCTCACCTGATGGAAACTGGCTTGGCTTTCTCAATTGAAAAGGCCTTTTCCCTTGCCCACTGCCAATAACTCCAGCGCACCTAAAGCAGACAAGGCGCGTATAAAGTGCCAGGAATCCTTACTATCTCTCTATTTGCGGCTGAATGGGTTTTTCGTAACCGGATTCATAGTTCATTCACCGATCCATGGAAGGAACCAAACCCAGCTTGACGCATTAGCGGTTCGCTTTCCGCACAATGCTGAACACGAGCGTCAAATAACCCCGCATGAGTTGCTCGAATTATCTGACACACACATCGACCTTTTGCTCTGCGAAGTCAAGAGTCGTGGACAAAAGCTTCACTTCAATTCTGCGCTAACCAGCGCCAGCGGGACAATTGCGAGCGTCCTACGCTGGGCAGGTCTTTTTTTGGAGGACGAATTACCCGATCTGGCCTTGCAGGTTCAGAACGTCCTGAGACCTGGCGATCCTCCGCGCACCTCGATACCAACGGTGGTCGGCCCGCGGCAGACCAGAATTCGCGGACTAATTTGCTCGCCGGAGCGTACGAGTCGACGGCCTAACCAACCGTGGTTTTTGCCCGGCCCCGCATTGCTTGACTACACGTGGCGATGTCTGTGCCCCCAGAATCCACGTTTATCATGCGCCACTACCTATGACTTCGGACTGTGGGGAGAAAACTATGAGTACCTCATTCGTTACTTCAAGGGGCGTGGAAGGACGGGAGCTGGATCGATTAGCGATCTTTACGCTCATTTGTGGCCAAGCAATTAGAGCTGGCCCCTATCTGTGAACAGCTAAAGGCAACCGCAGCGACCACGAGTTCTCGTTTTCGCCCAGGTCTGGGAGCTGGTCGGAGCTCGAATTCCTCAGGCAAAGTGTTGATAGGGGCGGTTGAACGGGCGTAGGATGCCGGTATTCACCGGTTCTTTGCATTCCGAACGCATATCGCTGCGAATCACTTCGAACCTTCGTGAAAAGGAGCCGCGACCGTAGCATCGCGTTGAAGAACAAAATCCAGCAAGCAAAGCCGCCATTGGAATTTTCAGACGGCGGACATTCAGAATGATTTTGTGCCGGGGCGTTGACATTGGTTACATTACCCTGGTAATATAATAAATATGCCGATCGCCCAGTCCAAACTCACTGCCCAGAGCCAGATCTCCGTCCCTGCCGAAATACGCAGGAAACTCGGGGTCGGGCCTGGGTCCGTCCTCGAGTGGGATGAGAAGAACGATGAGGTTATTGTTCGCAGAGCCGGGCGATACAGCTCAGCGGATATGCACGAAGCGCTGTTTCCAGACGGCGGCCCCAAGCGAAAGGCACCCGCAAGCACGAAGGAAGGCATCAGAAAACATATTCGCCGGAAGCATGCGCGCCGTTGACACCAATCTCCTGGTGCGACTGGTCGTCCGTGACGATGCGGATCACGTGAAGGCCGCGGAGGCGTTTATCTCAAAAGGGGCGTGGGTGTCCCACCTCGTGCTGGCGGAAACGTTATGGGTGCTCGACGCGGTCTACAATCGCTCACCCGCACAAATCGCGAGCGCGGTCGACCGATTGCTGAACCACAAGGAATTGACGCTCCAGGATGCGGATGTGGTCGCACTCGCGCTGGATCATTTCCGCTCTCGCCCTTCACTGGGCTTTTCCGATTGCCTTGTTCTGGAAATTGCCCGCAAAGCCGGTCATCTCCCGCTCGGCACCTTCGACCGGAATTTCGCCAAACTGGACGGTATGCAGCGCCTGTAGCGCGCTCGATTTCCAAGAAACACGTGACACGCCCGATATAGTCACTGAGGTTCATTCGATCACATTGTCGGGCGCGCAGGAATATCCCAGCAAGCCGATAAGCGTCATCGTGCCGTTCAGCCCCGGCAGTACGATGGACATCCTCCCGCGCATAGATGGACGCCCCCGGTTTGCCAAGCGCTCAATGAATGACAGCCAGAAGGTAAAGATTGCAGCCATCCGTCGCAGGCACTTACTCGGGCTGGATGCCGGCCGCGCGTACCACCTTTGCCCATTTCGCGATTTCGCTGCGTATGAGCGCGGCGAAATCCGCGGCGGTTCCCGGCAGCGGATCCATCCCGAGCTGAGCGAACCGCTTGCGCGTAGCCGCGTCCGCGAGCACCTGCTGCAGCTCCTGGTTGAGGCGGCTCACGATTACGCGCGGCGTCCGGCCGGTTACCAGCAGCCCGTACCAAGCGTTCACCTCGTAGCCCGCGAGACCGGACTCGAGGAACGTGGGCAGCTCAGGCATGGCCTGAGAGCGCTTGGTGGTTGTCACGGCGATCC
>JACQOI010000327.1 GCA_016202615.1 Betaproteobacteria bacterium | reverse complement strand
GCGCAAGGTCGCGCGCCGAGTAGCGCAGCCCGTCCATTTGCTTGAACGACGCGTCGTGCTCCTCATCGACGATGATCAGCCCGAGCCGCGGCAGCGGCGTGAATACCGCAAGCCGGGTGCCGAGCACGATGCCGGCAGCGCCGGAGTGCGCGGCAAGCCAGTTATGTAAGCGCTCGCTCTCATTGAGCGCACTATGTAGCGACACGAGGGCGATATCGGGAAACCGGGCACGCACCAATGATTCGAGTTGCGGTGTGAGATTGATTTCCGGCACCAGCAGCAACGCTTGTTTGCCGCCAGCGAGCGCGTCGGCGATCAACTGCAAATAGATTTCGGTCTTGCCGCTGCCGGTGATGCCGAGCAACAGCCAGGGTGTAAAGCCCGCGGGCGCGCCGCGCATGCTGTCGACCGCTTTACGCTGCTCAGGGTTCAATTCCAACCCCGGTACCAAGCGCGGCGGCGTGCTCCACTCCGTTGCGCTGGCTAGCGGTGCGCGCTCAACCCAGCCCAGCGCAACCAGGGTTTTCAGTGCCGCCGGTGCGCGTGCCGCGACCGCGTTGAGCGTTGCTGCGTCGACGCCGGCGCTGCCGGCCGCGAGCAGCCGGCGCAGCAGCTCGCGCTTGACCGTAGCGCGTTGCGGCAGCGTCGCGGGGTCGACCGCGAGCCCGGTTTGCGTCAACCGGTAATGGCCTGCCGCCTGGAGCTTCAGGGCATGTCGCCGGCGCAACCGGGTCGGCAGCGCGGTGAGCACCACCTCGCCGAGCGGGTGGTGGTAGTAATCGCTGCAGAACTTGAGCAACGCAAGCACGTCGGGTGGCAGCGGCGGCACGTCGTGCAGGATGCGCAGGACGCCGCGCACGCGTTGCGGCGGCAGCGACGTGGTGCGCGCCAGTTCGATAATCACGCCGACCGCGATTTTTTTTCCGAACGGCACCAGCACACGCCGGCCGATGTCATCAGCGCCGGCGGCTGCGGCGCGATAGTCGAACAGAGTCGGCACAGGTACGTCGAGCGCGACGCGGACAAAACTCATGGATAGCTGTGAAGCTAGCAGCCTGTCGGACTTAACAGTCCGTACAGGCTGCTAACGGTCGAATTTGGGGAAAAGCACGGGCAAATTCGCATATCCGTCATCCTCTTCTGCAATTCTACTGGCCCCGGTTTTGCATTAGGAGTTTGTCGGGGCTAAGTCCGACAAACTTCTAGACCGATTGACGATGAACGCTCGAGTGGATTCTCAGAATTTCCGACAACTGTTTTGCTGGACAGGGATTTTTTTCTTGTTCACAGGGTTTGTGGATAACTTTGTTGATTAATTTTCGGGCAAGTCGATGCGTCCGGTAGCCGGCGCGGGTCTGATTTTCTTGAGTTTTTCGTTTAATTGCGGCAAATAGCCAATAATTCAATAGCTTACTAGACCATCCCGATAAAATGTCACAGTGTTGCGCTGGGACCGCCGCCCGCAAAGCCTTGCTGTGCATAAGTTTGCGGGCATGGGATCGCGCAAAACCAGAATTGATGCGGGTTTTCAGTGGTAGCCGCCGCTCAGTCCGTGTACCGCCTCGATTAGCGCCGACACGTGCTCTGGCGGCGTGTGTTGGGAGATGCCGTGGCCGAGGTTGAATACATGTCCGCCGCCGCGGCCGTAACGCTCGAGGATCGCCCCGGCTTCGCGCTCGATCGCTTGCGGCGTCGACAACAGCACCGCCGGATCAAGGTTGCCCTGCAGCGCGACGCGTGCACCGATACGCGCGCGCGCCGCGCCGATGTCGACCGTCCAATCGAGACCGACCGCATCGCATCCGGTGGCCGCGATGCTTTCAAGCCAGCCGCCGCCGCCCTTGGTGAAAACGATGCTGGGCACCCGCACCCCTTCGTGCGTGCGGGTCAGGCCGGCCACCACGCGCGCGGTGTAGGTGAGCGAGAACTCGTGAAACGCGGCGTGCGACAGCACGCCGCCCCAAGTGTCGAATACCATCACCGCCTGCGCGCCGGCATCGATCTGCGCATTCAAGTAAGCGGTCACTGCGGCCGCATTGACGGTGAGTATGTGATGCAGCAGGTCCGGGCGCTCGTAGAGCATTTTCTTGGCCGACGCGAAGTCGCTGCTGCCCTGGCCCTCGATCATGTAGCACGCCAGCGTAAACGGGCTGCCGGAAAACCCGATCAGCGGCACGCTGCCGGCAAGCGCACGCCGCACCTGGCGTACTGTGTCGAGCACGTAGCCCAGGTGGGCTACAGGATCGGGCGCGGACAGATCGCGGATCTCCCATTCTTCGCGCAGCGGGCGTTCGAACTTCGGGCCCTCGCCTTCGGTGAAATAAAGGCCGAGCCCCATCGCGTCGGGTATCGTCAGGATGTCCGAAAACACGATCGCGGCATCGAGCGGGTAACGCGCGAGCGGCTGCAGCGTGACTTCCGTCGCCAGGTCGGGGTTCCTGCACAATGCGAGAAAGCTGCCCGCGCGCGCACGGGTCTGGTTGTATTCCGGCAGGTAGCGTCCCGCCTGGCGCATCAGCCAGATTGGCGTGTAGGGAGTGGGCTCGCGCAGCAGCGCGCGCAGCAGCGTGTCGTTCTTGAGTTTCATTGTGGGCGAGCCGCGCGGTGAGGGCGGATATGATGCGGCATGCCGGCACGAGGGGTGGTGCTGCGCCTCACTCCTCACGCCCACGGGCAATCAACGCGGCAACGTTGAACTGCCCGTCAGGAACTCGTCGACCGCGCGCGCACACTGGCGGCCTTCGCGGATTGCCCAGACGATGAGTGACTGGCCGCGGCGGATGTCGCCCGCCGCGTATACTTTGGGCACCGAGGTCGCATAACAGCCCTGTCCGTCGGTTGCTGCCTTGGCATTGCAGCGCGTGTCTTTTTCGACGCCGAATGCGTCCAGCATGGCCTGCACCGGCGACACGAAGCCCAGCGCGAGCAGCACCAGGTCGGCCTTGATTTCGAACTCCGAGCCCGGGACTTCCTGCATTTTGTCGTTCTTCCACTCGACGCGTGCCGCGACCAGTTTTTCGACTTTGCCGCCTTTGCCTTCGAAACGCTTGGTCGCGACCGCCCAGTCGCGCTGTGCCCCCTCTTCGTGCGAAGACGAGGTGCGCAACCGCTGCGGCCAGTACGGCCACACCGGGTTCCTATCGACATCCGGAGGCATAGGCAAGAGCTCAAACTGAGTCACCGAAGCTGCGCCATGGCGGTTGGAAGTGCCTACACAGTCGGAGCCGGTGTCACCGCCGCCGATGATCACCACGTGCTGGCCGGTCGCCCACAGGTCCTTTATTCCCTTGTCGCCGGCAACGCGGCGGTTCTGCAGCGGCAGAAAATCCATCGCGAAATGAATGCCGTCGAGATCGCGCCCGGGAACCGGCAGATCGCGCGGCCGCTCGGCGCCGCCGGCGAGTACCACCGCGTCGAACTCGTCGGTGATGGTCGCCGCATCGAGCACTTTCGCCGCGCCGTTACCCGCGCCCACCGGCGCTGGGCCAACGGCATGGTTGGTCTTGAACTTGACGCCCTCGGCTTGCATCTGCACGAGCCGACGGTCGATGATCCACTTGTCCATCTTGAAGTCGGGGATGCCGTAACGCAGCAACCCCCCGATGCGGTCGTTCTTCTCGAACACCATGACGTCGTGCCCGGCGCGCGCAAGTTGCTGTGCGCACGCGAGCCCCGCCGGCCCGGAGCCGATGACCGCGACGCGCCTGCCGGTTTTCACCGCAGCCGGCTGCGGCTCGACCCAGCCCTCTTGCCACGCCTTGTCGATGATCGCGTGTTCGATCGACTTGATGCCGACGGGGTCGTCGATGATGCGCAGGACGCACGCCTCCTCGCACGGCGCGGGACACAGGCGTCCGGTGAACTCGGGGAAATTGTTGGTCGAGTGCAGCGTCTGGATCGCGTTTTTCCAGTCCTGCTTGTAAACGAGGTCGTTGAAATCCGGGATGATGTTGTTGACCGGGCAGCCGCTCATGCAGAACGGGATACCGCAATCCATGCAGCGTGCGCCCTGGATCCCCGCCTGCTCGTCCGTAAGAGGCCGGAAGAATTCGCGAAAATGCTTCTTACGCTGCGCGGGCGCTTCATGCGCCTCCTCGAGGCGCTGGTACTCCAGGAATCCGGTGACTTTGCCCATTCGTTATGCTTTCGCTCTGAAGTGGGGGATATACAAGGGGGCGTAGCCCCTTGTTCCCGCTATGCTGCAGCCTTCCTTTGCGCGGCGGCGAACTCAGTGAGCGCGCGTTTGTACTCTTTTGGAAACACCTTGACGAAGCGCAGGCGGTAGCTGTTCCACTGCTCGATAATGCCATGCGCGCGGCTGCTGCCGGTATAGCGCGCGTGATCCTCGATCAGGCGATTCAGGATCGCTTCATCGGCAAGTCCCAGATGCCAGAGATCGCGCGTTACCTTGGCCTGCTGCTCGGACTCCGACAGCACCGGCTCGATCTCGACCATCGCCGTATTGCAGTACTTGACGAACTCGCCGTCCTCGTCGAATACGTAGGCGATGCCGCCCGACATGCCGGCCGCAAAGTTGCGGCCGGTCGCGCCGAGCACCACCACCGTGCCGCCGGTCATGTACTCGCAGCCATGGTCGCCGACGCCCTCCACCACCGCCTGCGCGCCTGAGTTCCTCACTGCAAAGCGCTCGCCTGCGACGCCGCGGAAGTATGCTGTGCCTGCAATCGCGCCGTAGAGCACCACGTTGCCGGTGATAATATTCTCGGTCGGCTCGCCGCGGAACTTGGGTGAGGGCTGCACCGAAATGCGCCCACCCGACAGGCCCTTGCCACAGTAGTCGTTGGTGTCGCCGATCAGATCGAGCGTCACGCCGCGGGCCAGGAACGCGCCGAAGCTCTGCCCGGCGGAACCGGCGAAACGGATGTGTATGGTGTCGTCCGGCAGCCCCTCATGGCCGTAGCGCTGCGCGATCTCCCACGAAAGCATCGT
>JACQOI010000307.1 GCA_016202615.1 Betaproteobacteria bacterium | reverse complement strand
CAGCAGCACTGAGTACGGATGCTTGGTGATCGCTTCGGTCAGCAGCCCGCCCTGGTCAAAACCGACATAGCCGGGCGGCGCCCCGATCAGGCGCGACACCGCGTGGCGCTCCATGTATTCCGACATGTCGAAGCGAATCAGCTCGACACCCATGATGTAAGCGAGCTGGCGCGCAACCTCGGTCTTACCGACGCCGGTCGGGCCCGAGAACAGGAAGCAGCCGGTCGGCTTCTGCGGATTGCCAAGGCCGCTTCTCGACATCTTGATCGCCGATGACAGCGCGCCGATCGCCTTCTCCTGGCCGAACACCACCGCTTTCAGGTTGCGGTCGAGGTTCTTCAACTGCGAGCGGTCGTCGGACGACACGCTTTGCGCCGGCACGCGCGCAATCTTGGCGACGATTTCCTCGATCTCGTGCCTGGTAATCACCTTCTTCTGTTTTGACTTGGGCAGGATGCGCTGCGCCGCGCCCGCTTCGTCGATCACGTCGATCGCCTTGTCGGGCAGATGGCGGTCGTTGATGTAGCGCGCTGCAAGCTCGGCCGCCGTAGTCAGCGCCGAAGCCGCGTATTTGATGCCGTGGTGCGCCTCGAAGCGGGTCTTCAAGCCGCGTAGGATCAGCACCGTTTCCTCGATCGAGGGCTCGACCACGTCGATCTTCTGGAAGCGCCGCGATAGCGCGTGATCCTTTTCGAAAATACCGCGGTATTCCTGGTAGGTGGTGGCTCCGATACATTTAAGCTGTCCGGTCTGCAACGCCGGCTTCAACAGAATCGACGCGTCGAGCGTGCCGCCCGAGGCGGCGCCGGCGCCGATAAGTGTGTGGATATCGTCGATGTAAATGATAGCGTGCGGGTTGTCGACCAACTGCTTCAGCACCGCCTTGAGCCGCTGCTCGAAGTCGCCGCGATACTTGGTGCCGGCCAAGAGCGCGCCCATGTCGAGCGCGTAGACCTGGCATTTGACGAGTATCTCGGGCACGTCGCCTTCGACGATGCGCCGCGCGAGGCCCTCGGCGATCGCGGTCTTGCCGACGCCGGCCTCGCCGACCAGCAGCGGATTGTTCTTGCGGCGGCGGCACAACGTCTGCACCACGCGCTCAAGCTCGCTCTCGCGGCCGATCAGCGGATCGATTTTGCCCGCCAGCGCGAGCGCGTTGAGGTTCAGCGTGTAGTTCTCAAGCGCGCCGCCGGGCGAGGACTCTTGCTCGGATTCGGCTTCGCCTTCGCCCTTGCCGGGCGCCGCCTGCGGCACCTTGCTGATGCCGTGCGAAATAAAGTTGACGACGTCCAGCCGCGTGACGCCCTTCTGGTGCAGGAAATACACCGCGTGCGAATCCTTCTCGCCGAAAATCGCGACCAGCACGTTGGCGCCGGTCACTTCCTTCTTGCCCGACGATTGCACGTGCAGGATCGCGCGCTGGATCACGCGCTGGAAACCGAGCGTCGGCTGGGTATCGGTGTCGTCGGTGGTGAGGATCGGGGTGTGCTCGGTGACGAATTCCGACAGCAGCTTGCGCAGGTCGTCAACCTCCGCCGCGCACGCCTTGAGCACCTCCGCGGCCGACGGATTGTCGAGCAAAGCCAGCAGCAGGTGCTCGACGGTGATGAATTCGTGCCGTTTCTGGCGCGCCTCCATGAACGCCATGTGCAGGCTGACTTCGAGTTCCTGGGCAATCATCAGTTTTCCTCCATCACGCAGCGCAGTGGGTGTTGATGCTGGCGCGCAAAAGCGGTCACCTGCTCGACCTTGGTCGCGGCCACGTCACGCGGATAAACCCCGCAGACGCCAGTACCATCGCGATGAACCTTGAGCATAATTTGGGTAGCTTTCTCGCGGCTGAGGGAGAAAAACTTCTGCAGCACCACGACTACGAAATCCATGGGGGTGTAATCGTCATTTAACAGTAAAACCTTGAACATTGGGGGCGACTTGACCTTGGCCTTTTCCGCCTCCAGAACCGTGTCTTCGCCGCGCCGTGTCGCCATGCTCCGCACCACCGTCTACCTGCCTGCTTCACCTGCTATTTTGACCATAATGCCAGATTTTTCAAGTGGTAAAAACGGCCTTTTTCGACAAATACTTGACTTCCCCCGGCAAATAGCCTAGAAAGCTCAAAGGTGTTTGGCTTCAAGCTCGATCGCAGTACCGGTTTGGTCGTTTTGCCGTATGCGTCCTTGAAACTCAAACAGTCTCCGGAAGCTATTTCCGGTATTTTTTTAAGTTACATAAGGAACTGCAATATGGCAACAGGTACTGTTAAATGGTTCAACGATGCTAAGGGTTATGGCTTCATTACGCCGGACGACGGCAGTGAAGATCTGTTCGCGCACTTCTCGGCGATTCAGATGGGTGGTTTCAAAACCCTCAAGGAAGGACAGAAGGTCTCGTTCGAAGTGACCCAGGGCCCCAAGGGCAAGCAGGCGTCCAATATTCAGGCCGCCTAACGACTCCGCGCACCCCAGAATACTTAAAATAAAAGCCCGTCCGGCGCATGCCGGAGGGGCTTTTTTTTTGCGTCAAATACGCGGTCTGTTACATGGCAGCCAGCGCCGCATCGAAGGTTGCGCTGGGACGCATGGCCTTTGACGTCTTCTCGAAATCCGGATGGTAATAGCCACCCATATCCACCGGTTTTCCCTGGGCTGCGATCAACTCGGCATTGATCTTCGCCTCGTTCTCCGTCAGCGTCTTCGCCAGCGGTGCGAAGCGCGCCTGCAGTTCCTTGTCCTTGGTCTGCGCGGCCAGCGCCTGCGCCCAGTACAGAGCGAGGTAAAAATGGCTGCCCCGGTTATCCAGTTCGCCAACCTTGCGTGCAGGCGACTTATTGTTGTCCAGTAT
>JACQOI010000308.1 GCA_016202615.1 Betaproteobacteria bacterium | reverse complement strand
TGCGAATACCGCCGCCTGCCCCAATCCTCAGCCTTGCCTGAGGCCTAGATACACGGCCGTTTCCGGCTACTGCCCGCAAACCCTTGTCCCACGCGCCTTTCCAGCCAGCGTGTCACTAGCAAGTGTCAAACTCGGGTCAAAGCACGCCTCACGCCTGACACCATGTCTTTCGCCCGCTACCTCAAGGAAATCGGCCGCGGCGCGGAGGGTGCCGGCGATCTGTCGGAGCGGGACGCTCACCAGCTGTTCGGCGCGATCCTGGACGGCGGCGTGCCGGAGCTCGAACTCGGCGCGATCCTGCTCGCGCTGCGCGTGAAATCGGAATCGCTGCCCGAGCTGATCGGTTTTTACGGCGCGCTCGACGAGCGGCTGTTCCGGCTGCGTATGCCGGCCGGCAAAGCGCAGCCCGTGATCCTGCCGAGCTACAGCGGCGCGCGCCATCAACCGAATCTGCTGCCGCTGCTGGCGCTGCTGCTGCAGCGCTTCGGCGTGCCGGTGCTGGTGCACGGCGCGCTGAACGGCAGCGGCCGCATCGCCAGCGCTTATGTCTTCCGCGAGCTCGGCATCATGCCGTGCGCAAATCTCGCGCAGGCGCAGGATGCGCTCGACAACGGCGGCATCGTATTCGTGCCGACCGCGGTGCTCGCGCCCGGGCTCGCCGAAGTGCTGAGCCTCCGCGGCCGGCTCGGGGTGCGCTCGAGCGCGCACGTCGTCGCCAAGCTGATCGATCCGTTCGAAGGCGAGGGTTTGCGCGTGGTGAGCGCATCGCATCCGCCATACCTCGAAAAGGCGCGCGAGTTCCTGCTTGCCACCGGTGCGCGTGCGCTGCTGTTGCGCAGCACCGAGGGCGAGCCGTTCGCCGACCCGAAACGCCGGCCCCGCCTCGAATATTTCCACGATGCCACCGCGCAAGTGCTGTTCGAAGCCGAAACGGGCCCGCTGAAGAGCGTGCCGACGCTGCCGTCGGAGATCGATGCCGCGACCACTGCGGCGTGGATCAAGAGCGCGCTTGCCGGCGAAACGCCGGTGCCGATGCCGCTCGTCAATCAGCTCGCGTGCTGTTTGTTCGCCGCCGGCTACGCCAATGATCTGAACCAGGTTAAGGCGATCGTCGCGGTCGAAACCGGCAGCTTTGCCGCTGCATGATGAAGACTAGGTGCGCTGCACCGGTTGGATATAGTCCACCGCGACATCAAGCCGGCGGATCTGCACCTCGGTGCCGACGACAAGCTGCGGATCCTGGACCTTGGGGTGGCGCTGAATCGTGGCGCCATACACGAAACGAGCGACGGGGCAACAGGCACGCCGAGCTACATGGCGCTGGAGCGGGGTGAGCGCCAGCCGCTTGCGGGGCGCGATCCGCTCATGCTGTGGCGATCGATCGCCTTGATCGCGCTAATCCTGAACGTGATCCTCTTTTACCTGCTCCGGGTAAGATGATCGGCTGGCATGGCCGGTTTGCAATGATTGTTCACGCTTGGTCCCCGTTACTGCGCCGCCACCAGCCTGGAAAGCCGGACCTCGCGCATCACCGCCGAGCCTCCCCACGCCGCGAGCACTCCGCCCAGCACGCCGCCGACCCCAACGGCCGAGAGCAGCAGTCCCAAGCCCTCGGGCCCCGTCATGAAAACCTTTACCGCGAACACCGGCACACAGCGTGAACGCAAACAGATGCCAGACATGCACCACATTCAGCGCGAGCGCCGCGGCCAGCAAAAACGAAATGACCACCATCAGCATCTGCGCCGCAGCGAGAGTAAACGGGACCACGAGCGTGCGGCAACCACGTGGGAACGCGTTCCGCGTCGTGCGAATTTCAGGACTTCAAAAGCGGGGCATCACCTCACGCGGCGGCGCCCAAGGCTTTACGCAGCTCTCCAGTAACCCGCGTCGCCTCAGTTATGATGAACGCAATGTCGCTGTTGGTGGTGATGAATCGCGCGCCCTTGCGGATGAACCCGGCCTGGCGGTCGAGGTTGCGATCGCCGCCGACGCCGGGGATCTTGCCGTGCGCTCTTGTCACCGAGATGATGCGGTCGAGCGCGGCGATATGCTCGGGACTGCCGAATGTGCCGGGCCTGCCCATCGCGGTCAGCAGGTCGTTGGAACCGACGTGAATGACGTCGATGCCGTCGACCGCGGCAATCTGCTCGATGTTCTGAAGGCCCTCGACCGTTTCGATCATGCATACCACCAGCGTGTTGTCGTTCAGCGCCGGCACCGCGTCGGCCGTCGACACGGCGCGGTAATCGAAAACGGTGTAGCTGCCGGAAACGGAGCGCCTGCCGATCGGCGCGAACTTGGCCCGGTTGACCGCTCGCCGCGCTTCGGCCGCGGTGCTGATGTCGGGAAAGATGATGCCCGTGACGCCGTTATCGAGCAGCACCGACGTGTCCGGGTCATCGCAGCTACGCACGCGCACCAGCGGCGCGACGCCGCAGCCGAGCGCCGCCTGCGCGATGTGGCCGATCGTCTCCACGGTGAACAACGAGTGCTGGCCGTCGATGAAGATGAAGTCGTGGCCGCTGGTTTTCGCGATGCGGGCGATATCGCCCGAGTGCGCGAGCCGCACGAGCATGCCGAGCGCCACCTTGCCTGCCTTCATCAACTCCTTCACCGGGTTCGGAACGGAAACTGCGTTTGCCATGCTCATGCTCCTGAAATTTTTCAGAACTTGAACAGCCGCTGTGGATTGTCGACCAGGATCTGGCGCCGCAGCGCATCGGTCGGCGCCCATTGGCCGAACAGGTTGAACAGCTCGACCGAGCCCACCCGGTCGGCGAACGAGAGATGCGGATAGTCGCTGCCCCAGATGATCCGGTCGGGGGCCGCCTCGATCAGCGCGCGCGCGAGCGGCGCCGCATCGGCGAAACCGGGCGCGACCGACATGCGGTACACGCCCGTGAGCTTGATCCAGCAGCGCCCGTCGCCGTGACGCAGCAGATCGAGCAGTCGCTGAAACCCCGGCTGCTCCACGCCATCGCGCGCGAGGTACATGCCCATGTGAGCGACCGTGAAATCCACGGTCAGCTTGCGCAGAGTGCCCATCAGCTCGCTGGTCAGCCAGCCCGGCGTCAGGAAATCGAGCTGCCAGCCGAGCTCGGCGCAGCGCGCGTGCAGGCGCTCGATGCGCGGCAGCATGGTTGCCGCGAAGCCCGCCGCGGGCGGTTTGACCGGCGACACGTTGATGCGCACGCCGCGCACGCCCACCGCATGCAATCGCGCAAGCTCGGCATCGGGAGCGTTCTCGTCGACATCGACGATCCCGCGGCATTTCGCGCCGACTTCGCGCATCGCATCGAGCATGCAGGCATTGTCGCGGCCATACGCGCTCGGCTGCACGAATACGAAGCGCTCGAACCCAAGGCGGCGTGACAGCGCGAGATAGTCCTCGAGCGGCGCCAGCGGCGGCGGGTAGCGCAGGTCGGCTCCGTACGGATAGCGTGCGGCCGGGCCGAACACATGGAAGTGACAATCGCAGCCCAGCGGCGGCGCCTTGAAAGCGGGCTCGCCTTCATCATGAATAGACAATTGTTAGTCCCTCGCAGTTGAAATGGCCAAGGTTTTCTGTTTCACCGCTCACCGCTTGCCGCTTACCGCTCACCGTTCACCGTTTACCATTTACTTGCCGTGCCTATTCCAGCCTGATGCCGGCGTCGCGCGCGAGCGCGCGCAGCATCGGATGTTTCATGATTCTGCTTCTTGCCGGACTCAATGGCCTATCTTACAGGTGCGGACCGCGGCCGGGCAAGTTGCTGGGCACCGTCCCGCCGGTGGTTGAAACTGTGGTGGCCGTGTGAGTCATGATGCTACGCGGTCTTGCTGATTATTGCATCATTGCGCCGAGTCCGGGACAATCCCCGTAATACGTTTACTACATCAAGGAGTCACTCGCGGATACCAGCACTTCGCGGCCGCAGGATTCGGAAAAGCTCGGCCGGCCCGAGCGACCCGCGGTGAGCATACAGGGCGACGGCGATTTTCTCTACACCTCACAAGAGCTCGACACAGCGGTGCGCAAGCGCATCCCGTTGGTGAGCATCGTATTGAACAATCGCTGCCACGGCGCCGAGAAAGCGCTGCAGCAACGAAACTTCGAAGGACGCTGCATCGGCGTCGAGCTCGAAAACCCGCGCTTCGACAAGCTCGCGGAGGTGTATGGTGCGCGCGGGTTTTACGTGACGCGCCCGGAGGAGATTAACGATGCGGTTTCAGCCGCGCTTGCTCGGGACGGTCCGAGCGTGATCGAGATTCCTGTGGCCGAATATTTTCCGCTACCCGAGCCGACACCCAGTGGAATTACGGATACATTGCCCATCCCACGCGGTTGGTCGCGGCCCTGAAGAAGTGGCCCTGCGCGGTGGTGACAAAGAGCGTGGTCATGTCCGGGCCGCCGAAGCAGCAGTTGGTCGGGCGATTCGCCGGCACCGGATGCGTCTCCAGCACCCGGCCCGTGGGCGAGAACACGTAGATCATCGGCCCCGCGCCGCTCACCTCCCAGCCGGCGGTGGCGACGATATTGCCGTCCGCATCGAAACACATCCCGTCGATTCCGCGATGCACGCCCCTGGCGTCTTCCCCCCAAGTAAACAGAGTCGTATAGGTGGCGAGGCTTCCGTCTTCGCGGATCGGGTAAGCGCGCAGCTCGCGCATGATGCCCCTCGCAAAACCGCTCTCCGCAACGTACAGCATGCTCTGGTCCCGCGAAACCAGGATGCCGTTGGGCTTCGTGGTGTCGAACGTGACGCGCGTGATCGTGTAGCTGCCGTCTTTCTGGGGATCGCAACGCAGCACCGACTTGTTGTCGAGCTCGGTTTTCTCGGCGGCGCCGACAAAGTCCTCGCTCCACGGGTTGGTGAACCAGATGCGCCCCTTGCGGTCGATCGCGAGGTCGTTCGGCGTGTTGAGCTTCTTGCCCTCTACACGGTCGGCGATGGTGACGTTGCGGCCGTCGGGATCGAAGCGCAGGATCGAGCGCCCACCCGCGCAGCAGCCGAACAGCCGCCCCTGCGCATCGAACGCGAGGCCGTTGGTGCGGTTGGTCCCGGTGCGCCACTGCGTGATCGCGCCGCTCTTCGGATCGTAGCGCATGATGCGGCTCGCGCGGATGTGCGTGAAGTACAGGTGCTCCCCATCCCACACGGGGCCTTCGGTCAGCGGGATGGCGGGCGGTTTCATGAGCAATTCGAATTTCCACTGCATGATCGCTCTATCTCCTGTTTTCGAAGAAACTGCACGGTTATCGTCCTCGTCGCCGCTCGGCCACGGTTCGAGCGGCCCAAACAAAACGCCCCGCAAGCGCGGGGCGTTTTGCAATCGGATCGGCTTCGCTGCGCGCAGGGTCACTCGCAGAATTTGGTGACCGGCACCGGTTGCCGCGATCCCACGCCTTCCCAGAAGATGAGCTTCGGGTTGATGCCCTTGCTTACCAGGTACTCCATGACCCCCTTCGCACGACTTTCGGACAGGCTGTTGTCGCCCTCGTAAGCTTCCAGGCGATCGCTGTGGCCGGAAATGATCACCGAGCCGACCGTAAGCGCCCGCATGTCTTTGCCCACGCCGCTCGCAACCGAATTCACGAGTTTGTCGAGTTCGGCCTTGCCGTCGGCCTTGATCGCCGCGCTCTTGAAATCGAAGGCGCTATTGCCCTGCAGCAGTGCGTTGAGTCCCGACGCCACCGGTTTTGGTGCTGCAACTTTCGCGCCCGGCTTGGGAGCGGGCGCGCCCGGCTTGGGTGCGGGAACCGGTTTGGGTTTGGTTCCGGCCATCTCGACCATCACGCGCCGGTTCGGCTGGAAGCACTCAATCTGCTCGGGGGTAGCCGCACATCCCCCCAGCAATCCTGTTGCCGCGACACCTAATAGTGCTATTGCTTTCATCACATTCTCCTCGTAAGTGAGTTCTTAAGGATCGTCTGCGCGACGCTCGCCCTTTGATTGCGTCCCGCTTCAGGCTGATGCGCCGTGGCGGGACGCGCCAGACAAGTATACTAAATTTTCCCGTATGTTGCAGCAAATTACGGCGCGGGCGGCCGTCATTTCGCGGGCTTGACCGAGCCCCTCGGAATCGCCGGGCGGGTGATATTTCAAGACTTGCCTCGTTTATGGCCGCATTTGGCCTTCCGCGCCGGCGGGGCATCGAGTTCAGGATAATGACGGAAGATACCCTGTTGGTTGAACGGTAGCCGCCGCTTCGAGGCAAGGTACGCAGCGATGCGCGGCAGCGCCGAGACCCGCTCGCACAGCGCGTCGAGCAGCGGAAGCTCCCTCTTCAGGCGCGCCATGGCGCGCGGAAACGCGTAGCGCAGTCCCATCATTACCTGGAACATCGAAAGATCGGCGTAGGTCAGCGTGTACCCGACCAGGTGGCCGCTGCCGCGAGGGTTACGTTCGAGAACGCCTTCGAAGTAACCGAGAAACGCCGGCAGGCGTTCCTTGCGGAAATACGCGGCGCGGCGGCGCGCTTCCGGCTTCTGGTCTGCATAATAAAGTCCGGACGCAATCGGATGATGGGTGTCGTGAATTTCCGCGACCAAATCGGCGAGCGTCAATTGCAGCTGATGTGCCCATAATCGGCCCGCCTCGTCCGTGGGCGCGAGATCATGCCGGGGGCCGAGAAACATCAGGATATTGGCGGTCTGTCCGATGATCCGGTCACCCGCCTTCAGGAACGGCGGCGCATACGGCGGAGTTGCCAGCGTCTCGTTTTGCAGCCACCGCATGAGCGCGGGCACGCCCATTGCGGCAGCTTCGGACTCGCGCGCAACATCCACGTATTCGGCGCCCGCCTGTTCCAGCGCGAGACGGACGAATTCGCCACGACCTTGTATCGACGGCCAGTAGAAAAGCTCGTATCGCATGAGAACGCCCCAGACAGTAATGAATGAGCGGCGATCCGTCTTCGCTCAAGCGCCGATCGCTACGTCAAGCGCATCGGAGAGCAACGTGCGCATGCGCTCCCAGTGCGAACCTTCCCAATAGATGCGCTCGCAGCCGGGGCAGCGCATGAAACGCGCATAGCGCGCGAGGACGCGATCGGGCACACGCTGTTGAGCAACGCTCGCCTCGACATCCTGCAGGCGCAGGTTGCAATGCAGGCAGAGCGTGAACGGCCGCATCTGCCGGATCAGCGCGTAGCGCGCTGCGACCTCGCTGATCTGCACCTCGGCCTTGAGCGCATGGACGAAGCAGCCGCGCATCACTTCGCGGCATTTCAGGAGCTCGCGGTCGCGGGTGAGGACGATGCGCCGCTCCCGCCGGGCGATCTCCACGATTTCCCGGTCGTGGACCGCATTGTCGTAGAGGCTGTCGAAGCCGAGCATCCGCAGCAAGCGCGCGAGCCCGCCGAGATGCGCGTCGGCGAGGAAGAGCGGCATTTCCTCCGTGGCGGCGGCCCCCGGCTCGACCGGAAAGACCTCGATCGAGTCCCCCTCGCGCACGATGCGCGGAAGGGTCGCCGCCTCGCCGTTCACCAGCAGCCGGCCGACTTCCGTATGCGGCACGCCCAGCGCTTCGGCCGCGTTCTTGATCGTGGCGGCGCGGGCACAGGCGCAGTCGAAGGCCCGGCCCCGGTGCGTCCGGGCAACGAATCTTTCCAGCTCGCCGTGAAAGCGGAATGTCGCTGTTGCCATGGCTCCCGTCCATTTTTACTCCCCGCACACTTGCGGTAACTCCGCGCTGATCGAACCGTTCAGCACCGCGTCGGCAATCTCGTCAAATTGCGTCGGCTGCGCATTCATGATCACAATGCGCGCACCGGCCGCCTGGGCGGTGGTCACCGCGTTAGCCACCGGAAAGACTTTGAGGCTCGTGCCCACCGCGAGCAGGAGGTCGGCCTCCTGCGCTGATTGCATGGCGCGGTCGATGACTGCAGGCACCAGCGCCTGACCGAACGAGATCGTGTCGCTCTTGAGTATCCCGCCACACGTCTCGCAGCTCGGATCCGCGTCGCCTAACCGCACGCGGTTGAGTACCGCCTGCATCGGCCCTTTCCAGCCGCACGCCAGGCAAATTGCCTGGTGCAGATTGCCGTGCACTTCGATCACCCGGTGCGGCGAGTTGCCAGCGCGCAGGTGCAAGCCGTCGATGTTCTGCGTGATGAGAGCGTGGAGCTTGCCGCGCCGCTCGAGCGCCACCAGCGCATGATGCCCCGCATTGGGCGCTGCGCTCCACGCGGGATGCTCGATCCGCGCGCGCCACGACGCCTTGCGCACTTCGGGATCGGCGGTGTAATGCCGGATGTCCGAGAGCCGCTCCGCCGCGGGGTTGCGCGTCCACACGCCGTTCGGGCCGCGAAAGTCCGGGATGCCCGAGTCGGTCGAAATTCCGGCGCCGGTCAGCACGACCACGCGCCGGGCCGCATTAACCCAGGCGCGCACCGACTCGATGGTCGCAGTGGAGGTCATATGGGAAGGAAGCAGGAGGAAAGAACAGCCGGCGCCATTCACTATTCCCCTTTCACTGTTTATTTCACCGTTTGCTTTACCGCCGACCGCCTATTCTAATCACAAAACAACGGAGGAGGAGAAATGGCTTCGATACGGCCGCTACGCCGCGCCCAGCCGCGCGGTGATGCCGCCCAGGTCGTCGCTCGAGTCGATCTTAAGCAGCAGGTCGCGGATTCCCCGCGCGCGTTGCAGCGGCATGACGCGCTGCGCGTTGGCCAGGAACTTCTCCTCGATCGCCGACGCGGGCAACGGCTTCTCCGCGGACCCGGCATTGGCGTCCTCGCGCGCGGCGAGCAGCCGGCCGTCGGCGGTGGAAATCTCCACGCCGCCCGAGTAGTGCGCCGGGAAATTCGACTGCGGGTCGATCGCGTACTCGACCCGGGCCGCCAGCGCGCGAATCTCCGCATCGTCGAACGCGTCCGCATCCATCTCCTGCAGCGTAAAGCGCCGGCGCACCGCCGCGCATGCCGCTGAAAAATAAACGCTGAACTGCGCGGCGGCAGGGTCGTGCGGCGCGAGTTTTATTGCCCGCGGCTCGCACACCGTTTCGATCGCGGCTTCCGGCAGCACGACGCGGATGCTGCGAATGTCGCGCGCGGCGAGATCATGTCGGGTGACCAGCGCCAGCGTCGCGTTGATGACCGCATGATTGAAAAAGCACGACGGCAGCAGCTTGATCACGATGCGCTCGAATTCCCAGGATTTACCGAGCCGGGAGGTGATCGCGCCCAGGTCGGATGCCGCGGCCGGCTCGGTCAGGTACGTGTTATACACACCGAACTTGCCTTCGTAGGTGGTGCGCGGCCCGACAAAACCTTGCCTGGCCAGCATGGCCGCCGTGATCGCACTCGCCGCCGGCCAACCCGCCTCGAACCGTTTGGTCCATGAGTCGTCCACGGCGAACGCGCGATTGCCGGCCGCGGCGCTGTATGCGATGCCTTGCGCCATGGTGAGCTGCTCGGGATCGAGTCCGAGCAATTTTCCGGCGGTCAGCACGCTGCCGAAGGCACCCACGATACCCACGGCGTTGAAGCCGGCGCGCGAAAACCCGCCCCGCGCCGCCATCCCGATGCGTATCGCGCACTCTACGCCCGCCACGTAGGCGGTCAGCATGTCCTTGCCGCGCGCTTTGGCGAATGTGCCCGCTCCGAGCGCGCACGGAACGCAAAAAGCGCTGGGATGGATGCGCCCGCGTATCGCCGCGTCGTCGAATTCGAGCCCGTGCACCAGCATTCCGTTCATCAACACGGCGTCGCGCAACGGAAGTTTCGCGGGCATTCCGATCACGCCGTATTCGCCCGTGCCCAAGGCAGCCAACCCCGCGCAGGCCTTGCGCGCAAATTCGAAGCCCGAGGACGCGAACGCCACGCCGACGGAATCGAGCAAGTGCAGCTTCGCCCGCTCGCGCACGGCCGCGGGAATCGACTCGTACGCGAGCCCCACGACAAACTCGGCGAGCAATTCGGCGATGGTCGGCTGCGAATCAGGCATGAGTTTTACTCGGGTTTGATGCCGGCATCCTTGATGACTTTGGCGAAGCGCACGTTTTCGCTTCGGATGAAGTTTCCGAACTGCTCCGGCGTGCTGGTCATCGGCTCGATGCCGGCGCCCGTGAGACGCTCCTTCAGGTCGGCGGACGTCAATGCCTTGGTGAGTTCGGTGTTCAGGCGCGTGATGATGTCGCGCGGCGTCGCCGCCGCCGTGAGGATGCCGTACCAGATCGGGACTTCGAGGTTTTCGACGCCGGCTTCCTTGGTGGTGGGCACGTCGGGAAGCGCCGCCGCCCGCTGCGTGGACAACACGGCAAGCGCGCGCACCTTGCCGGCCTGGACCTGCGCAGCGGAAGCGGGCACCGCCATGATCAACAGGTCGACGTCGCCGCCGATCAATCCTATCAGCGCCAGGCCCGAGCCTTTGTACGGCACGTGCACCATGTTGATTTTGGCGAGGCTCTTCAGCAATTCCGGCGCCAGATGGGTCGTGGTGCCGACACCGCCGGAGCCGTAGTTGAGCTTGCCGGGGCTGCGGCGCGCGACCTGTATCAGTTCCTTCAGTGTTTTTGCCGGCACCGACGGATGGACCAGCAGAATATTCTGAATCACCGCGACCAGCGAGATCGGCGCAAGATCCCTGAAGGGATCGTAATTGAGCCTGGAATACAGCAACGGACCGAGCGCGATCAGCGGCGAACTCAGCACGATCGTATAGCCGTCCGGCGGCGATTTCGCGGCGACTTCCAGGCCGAGATTACCGCCCGCGCCCGGCCGGTTGTCCGCTATCACCTGATGCCCGAACTGGTCGGCGAGCTTCTGCGCGATGGAGCGACCGAGCAGGTCGGTGGGGCCGCCGGGCGGAAACGGCAGGATCATCCGGATCGTCTTCAATGGAAAGCTCTGCGCGGGCACGACGTTCGAGGTCAGCACGCACAACGCAGCCGCGAGGCCGCTAAAAATCACGCGCAGAAAGCGAAACATGGACTCCTCCTTCCCGAAACCTCTTTCACCAAGCATCATAAGCTATAAGCAAGGCGTAGTCCCTCGTCGACCGCCCGTACGGCGTCAAGCCCGGCAGCCAAGCGGGCGCCTCCAATCAGATGAATATCAAAATCGGCGGCTCTCAGGCCGTGTGCGAGATCCTGGTTGGGCTCCTGACCCGCGCAAATGACGATCGTGTCAACTGCAAGAAGCCGGTCTTCGCCGTCGGCCGAGTAGTGCAGACCCGCATCGTCGATCCGCTGATAGCTGCACCCGGCAATCGCCTTTACACCACGACGCCGAAGTTCCGTGCGAAGTATCCAACCCGTCGACTTTCCAAGCCTCTCGCCGGGCCGGCCGCTGCTCCTCTGGAGCATGGTGATAGTCCGACGAGGTTCATGGATCACCGGAGCCTGAAGACCACCCGGCGAAGCAATCAAAGGGTCCACCCCCCAGGCGTCCAGGAACTCGTCGGTAGTTTCAGGACGATGGTTCGGCGCCGTCAAGAAATCGGCAACGTCGTAGCCGATTCCGCCAGTGCCTATGATCGCGACGCGTTCGCCGGCTTCGACCAGACCCGATAGAACATCGATATAGGAGGCAACCGAGTGATGGTCGATACCGGGGATATCCGGCTTGCGCGGCCTGATGCCCGTGGCCAGAACGACGCAATCGAACCCTTCCCCAAGAAGGTCGCTTGCGCTCACGGGAGTATTGACTCGGATGTCGATTCGCTGAAGTTCCAGCTGACGCCGAAAATACCGCAGCATCTCGTTGAATTCGACCTTTGCCGGTATTTGAAGAGCTAGATTGATCTGCCCCCCGATTCGCGCGCCGGCTTCGAAGAGAACAACCTGATGACCTCGCGCCGCAGCATTCATCGCAACCGACATCCCGGCGGGGCCGGCCCCTACCACTGCAATCCGTCGCGGCGCGTGCGTCAGTCCATCGGGAAATTCGGTCTCCCGGCACGCCCGAGGGTTGACCAGACAACTGGCAGTCCTGTCGGAGAAAATATAATCGAGGCAGGCCTGATTGCAAGCGACGCAGGTATTGATTTCGTCCGTTCGCCCCTCCGCGGCTTTCGTCACGAAATGCGGATCAGCGAGCAGGGGCCGCGCCATTGAGACGAGATCCGCGTCACCATCCGCAAGAATGCGCTCGGCGACATCCGGCATGTTGATGCGATTGGATGCGACAACCGGTATCTTGACTGCTGCCTTGAGGCGTTTCGTGGCAAATGTGAATGCGCCTCTTGGTACGGTGTAGGCGATCGTCGGGACGACGGCCTCGTGCCAGCCGACGCCGACGTTAAGAATGTCTGCGCCTGCGCTTTCGACGGCCCGCGCAAGTGTGTCGATTTCATCCGCGGTCTGACCACCCTCGACGAGATCGGTCGCGGAAATGCGGTAGGACACGATGGGTCCCATGCCAAGCCGCGCGCGCGTCCGGCGCACGATCTCCACCGGGCAGCGGATGCGCTTCTCGACGCATCCGCCCCACTCATCCGTCCGATTATTCGTGCGCGGTGCGACGCATTGGCTGAGGAAGTAGCCTTCGGAGCCCATGAACTCGACGCCGTCATAGCCGGCCTCAATTGCCAGCCCTGCACAGCGAACGAAGTCTTCGATCGTCGCCTCGATCTCGCCGGAGGTCAGCGGCCTCGGAACGCGGTGATTTATCGGCGAGCGGATGCTCGATATGCCCACGATGTCGTCGTGCTTTGCGTATGCCCCCGCGTGCAGTATCTGCAGAATGATCTTTGAGCGGTGTGAGTGCACCGCGGCGACGATCGGTCGGTGTTCGTCAAGCTGATCGGGGCGTTCAAATGTAAGGGCTTCCTGCTCGAAACGTCCTTCCCAGTTCGGGGAGACGCCGCCAGTGATGATCAACGCGACTCCGCCCCGGGCCCGCTCTGCGTAGAAGACCGCCTGTTTCGCGACGGCATCCTTGCCGTACTCCAGACGCGTATGCATCGAACCCATGACGACACGATTGCGCAGCGTCTGACGACCGACGGTAATCGGAGACAGCAACTTCGGATAACGCTTGATATACAACTGGAGACAACAAATTCCGTGGATGGTGTGCCGGAATTATGCCAAAGGATGCATTACTGAGCATTGCGTAAACGGGCAACAACCCGTTTACGCCTCGAATCTTCCTTCGCCCTCCGGGGGAAGGGCCGGGGGACGAGGGACTGAGCGTAAAGCATCTATGCAAAGCACAGTAAGACGACCGATACCATTGTAACTTATTGAATATGTGGTGGGTCTGGTTGGATTCGAACCAACGACCAAGGGATTATGAGTCCCCTGCTCTAACCAACTGAGCTACAGACCCTTTTATAGGGAAATACGGGCTTCGCGCCAACCTGCGAAAATTCAAAAGTAGACACAAAGTAGACAGAAGTGGCCGAAAACAAGGGTATTCTATCATTCTGGTGGCGATGCTCTGACCCTATTACGCGCGCGCGATGTGCAACGGGCATGTGCAAGCGGATTCTCAGATAGATCGCCGTTTCATGTAACTGTGTCATCGTTATTAGAAACGCACCACAGATCAGCAACCGCGCGCTCGACGATTGCGCCCCTTTGTCGCCCCTTCGCCAGCGTCCTCAGTTTACGGATCGTGGCTTGGGAAAGGTAAATTACGCACGGTTTGCGTCCCGCTGCTTTCTGTCGTTGTTTGTAGCGCATGGCGCGCTCTGACGATGTAATCATGTCTTCCCCTTTGCTCGTTCCCGCCAGCGCCGCCAGCCCTCACGTAGCGCTTTTAGCGAGCGTTCCTTGCCCTCGGGTGTCTTGGGGCCGGTCGATAGCCCGCCGTGGTAACGGCAGCGCAGATTTCCATTCTTGCACTCGAATACTTCACCCCTGATCTTGCACGGCGTTCCCTTCCGGGTCTTGGCGAGGCAGCGCCCCTCCGGATAGAGGTCACGCAAGAACAGCCCATACATGCGCGCCATGTGCCTACCAT
>JACQOI010000026.1 GCA_016202615.1 Betaproteobacteria bacterium | reverse complement strand
TCACCGTAGCGGGCGCCGTAGCGCTCACCCGCGAGGCTAATGCGCGCACCGCTTTTACGGGTTCGGCATGGAACGCTCCAAGGGCGCAACCTACCGAATCTACGACGCTTCTCTTGACGGCATGGACAGCCTGCGGCGTGAGATCCGAATAGCGTAAATCCGTGGCGTAGGCGACGAACTGCTCCGTGGTCTTATCCATTGGTAGGCACCCTTGTAAGCCGTATCAGCGACACACCGTTACATGGCCTTTTTGCTGCCGGCAAACTTGTCGGCGGACTTTTTTGCTTCAACTATCCGGGCAGCTCCGGTCTGGCGGCGGCCGTGACTTCGACGTTCGCCCATTTCTCGTAATGGGTGATCAACCGCGTGATATCGTCCTGCGGCCTGCCCAATTGCGCCGCGAGCGCATAGAGCTGCCGCGCCTTGTCGGCGATCCACATGGTGACGCCTTGTCTGCGCGCGTCCTCGCTCGTCAACGTGAGCTCGCGGCAGGCGTCGACGATACGCTTGCCGTGCTTGAACTGCCGCGTGACCACCTGCTCGGGAATGATGCGCGCGCTTGCTGCGTTTCTTCCACTGCCGTTGCTCATCACCCTGGTCATCGTTTCCGGCGGAAGCCCGGCTTTGGCGCCTGCGACGAAGGCCTCGCACGCGAGGGCGAACAAGGTGGAGGACAATGACCCATTGATCTGGTGCATCACCTGCGCGGCCCCCGGCCGTTCTCCGACATAGAAGACCTGACTGCCGATCGCGTGCAATACCGCTTGCGCCTGTTCAAAGGCGGGTTTCGGGCCCGCGACGATGACGGTGAGAGTGCCCTGCCCGGCATCACGGGGCGTGCCGGTGAGCGGAGCGTCCAAATAGACGGTGGTGCGGCGGTTTGCCAGTGCCGCATCCAACGCTACCGCTTCGGTAGACGGTATTGAACACAAATTCACGATGGGCTGGTTTCGCTTACCCTCATG
The DNA here is from genome assembly GCA_016202615.1 of Betaproteobacteria bacterium. Classification (GTDB taxonomy): domain Bacteria; phylum Pseudomonadota; class Gammaproteobacteria; order Burkholderiales; family SG8-41; genus PALSA-1004. The sequence goes on along the minus strand of JACQOI010000026.1, from coordinate 7,878 downwards.
CGCTCGCCGCCACGAGACAACGAAGTCGCGCAATTCGTTGCCGGAAGGCACGCACACCAAGGTGCAGTGGTGATCCGTCGCTGCAGAGGCGCTTGCTTTACGCGAGCCACTGCGTTTCGCCGCCTGCTTCCGCGCGGGCGAATCGACCGCAACCAGCCATCCCTGTTCACGCAACCGACGCGCCAAACCGGACTTCATTCGGTCCTCGCACAACAGAACGAAATCATTGTTCGCCGTCGTGCGCTTGATAGCCCTAGTCCGAATCCTCTTCCCTGCCGCCCGGCCCCGCACTTCAACACCAGCCCACGACTCCAAGTATGTAATCAGCGTCGTGCTGTCGTTCTCCGATGCGCCCTGCGATATGGCATACGCCCAGAGCTGGCGAGCCGCCTGCGCGACCCACATCGGCACGCCCAGCTCTTCCGCCTCCTTCACGCACAACGTGATGTCCTTGATTGTAATCGCCATGCGCGCGCCGAAATTGAAGCACCGCGGCAGGACGGAGTGCGGGAATCTGTTTCTCGTGGCGCTGCTGCTTGCCTCGCCGGAGTTGATGATCTCCAGCATGATTTCCGGATCGAGGCCGGCTTTCACGCCGAGCACGAACGCTTCGCACGATGCGGCCATCCCCGCCGTCGACAACAGGTTATTGAGCAGCTTCATCGTCTGCGCCTGGCCGGGCTTGGCGCCGATATACACCACGTTGCTCCCCAGCTGCTTCAGGATGGGCTCGGCGTTGCGAAACGCCGCGCGCGGACCCGACGACATGATCGTCAGCTTGCCCTCCTTCGCGGCATTTTGGACGCCGCCGGTGGTAATCGGCGAGTCCACCATCGTGATGCCGGCGCGCTTCAAAGCCGCCGACACCTCCCGCGCGAATTGCGGGCCGGTCGTGGAAAGATCGACATAGATTTTAATTGCACGGCCTGCCTGCAGCCCGTCGTCGCCCAGAGCCACCTCCCTCAGCGCAGCCAACGAAGGCAGGCAGGTGAAAACGATGCTTGCCGCTGAAGCGACGGCTTTCGGCGAGGCAGCCGCTCGCGCGCCGCAGGCGACGACCGATTGCACGGCGCGCCGGTTGATATCGTAGGCGAGGAGCGGAAGGCCAAGTGTGGCGAGACGTCGCGCCATGGGACCACCCATTGCGCCCAGGCCGATGAAGCCGATAAGGAGAGATTCTTCGGAGGCTTCAATCGCGGCGGATACCGGCATCCTTGATCACCTTGCCCAAGCGCTTTGGTGGAGACGAGGAGGATCGAACTCCCGACCTTCGCATTGCGAACGCGACGCTCTCCCAGCTGAGCTACGTCCCCAGTAACCGCATTATTTTAGCGGGAAATCGAGGCGCCGTAAAACCGGTCTGTCGGTCGCCATCGGGACGAAACGCTATAATAAAAATCGGCTTTCGACCGGGAAACCCCATGCAGATCAACCCTCCCTATGGCTTTCAGGAAATCGTCACGCTGACCAAAACCCATCGCGTGCTGCTGCCCAAGGGCCGCGCTCTGCCGGCGCTGTTTCACGGCATGAATCCGATGCCGGTCAGCTACACCGAGTTCCCGCTTGCCAGCCGCGACTATCCGCTGGTATTCATCAGCGCCGACCAGGGCAGGACTTTCGTGCCGATGCTGGTGCTGGGGCTCGCCGCGCAGCAGAACCTGTTCGTGATGCCGGACCAGACCTGGGACCCGACGGTTTACCTGCCGGCTTACGTGCGGCGCTATCCGTTCTGCATGACCCGCATCACCGTCGATGGCAAGGAAGCGCCGGAGCGCATCGCGTGCGTCGAGAAGCGCGCGCTCAATGACAAGGGCGACGCGCTGTATGACGCCAAAGGCAATGCGCTGCCGGAATGGGAACAGCGCCAGAAACTGCTGTTCGAATACGAAGCCGACCTCGCGCGCACCGAGGAAATGTGCAAGCTGCTCGCGCAGCACCAGTTGCTCGAGCCGTTCGCGATGCAGGCGGTGCCGAACCAGGGCGAGCCGCTGCAACTGACCGGCATGTACCGCGTCGCCGAAGCCAGGCTCGCGGCGCTCGACGCCGACGCGCTCAAGGAGCTGCTGCAGAAAGGCGTGCTCGGGCGTCTTTACGCGCACCTGATGTCGCTCGACAACTTTCAGCGCCTGCTCGGCCGCCGCCCGGGCTTCGAACCGAACCCTGCCGCGGGGATTCTCGACCAGAAGAAATTCAATTGATCGTCCGGCGGATCCCCGCTGGCAGCCTGTCGGACTTGGCAGTCCGTACAGGCGGCTAGCGGTCGAATTTGGGGAAAAGCGCGGGCAAATTCGCATATCTGTTATCCTCTTCCGCAATTCTACTGGCGCCGGTTTTGCATTAGGAGTTTGTCGGGGCTGAGTCCGACAAACTCCTAGGCATTGATCGGCCGGATAACTCGTCGCCACCTTCTTAAGTGCTGACAACTCTTGCGCTTCGACTCAGGTTTGGATTACTCGCTGCCGCGGCGCTCGCTTCAGTCGCTCTTGTTTTCGCAAAACGCATGCCGCAGCCTCGCGACTACCACCTGTTCGCGGACACGCGTACGTGTCTCGATATCCCGAATTTCTTCAACGTGGCCTCCAACTTCGGGTTTGCCGTGGTGGGGATGGGGGTGCTGGCGTGGCTGTTCACGCGCCGCGCGACGCTGTCCAAAACATTCATCGAACGCGGCGAGTTGTGGATATGCGTCGCGTTGTATGCGAGCACGTTTCTGGTGGCCTTCGGCTCGGCTTATTACCACCTCGCACCTGACAACGAGCGGCTGTTCTGGGACCGCCTACCGATGGCGCTGGTTGCTTCCACTTTTGTCGGTTCGGTCTTCGCTGATCGTTTCGGCGCGCGCGCGGGGACATGGGCACTCGCGGCATTACTGCCCATATCGCTGGGGGCGCTCATCTATTGGCAGAGCACGTTTGCACCCGGTCCGGACAACGTCTGGCCCTACTTCGCCACGCTCTACGGAAGCCTCGGGTTTGCGCTCATCGCGATGGCCCTGTTTCCATCACGCTACACGCACGCGCACGCCGCCTGGGTTACGCTCGCGATCTATGCGGTTGCCATGGCATTCGATGATCAGCTTGACGAAGCGCTTTATGCCTTGGGCAACTTGCTGAGCGGCCACAGTCTCAAGCACATGCTGGCCGCGGTCGCGTTGTTCTGGCTCGCCTGGGGCTCGTTCCGGATACGCCGGGCGCAAGCCGGGACTTAAAAACTATCATGATGCGCGCGGCACGCCACGCCAAGACCACCATAAGAGGATAACCCCCGCCACCACCATGGGCACGGATAGCCACTGCCCCATCGACAGGTTGAGCGCCAGCAAGCCAAGGAAACTATCGGGTTCGCGCGTAAATTCGACGGCGAAGCGGAACACGCCGTAGCCGATCAGGAACCACGCCGACATCGCGCCGCGCGGCCGCGGTTTCGCCGCATACCACCACAACACGACGAACAGCACCACGCCCTCGAGCGCGAATTCGTAGAGCTGCGACGGATGGCGCGGCACGCGGTCGACGTTGGGAAACATCATCGCCCACGGCAGATCGCTGGCGCGCCCCCACAGCTCGGCGTTGATGAAGTTGCCGAGGCGGCCGGCGCCGAGCCCCAGCGGCGCCAGGGGCGCGATGAAATCGGTGATCGCAAGCCAGCTCTGGCGGCGGCTGTGCGCGTACCACCACAGCACGATGATTACGCCGAGAAAGCCGCCGTGAAACGACATGCCGCCTTCCCACACGAAAAAAACGCGCCACGGTTCGACCAGGTATTCCCCGAATTTATAAAACAGCACGTAGCCCAGGCGGCCGCCGAGAATGACCCCGAGGATGCCATAAAACAATGCATCGTCGAGATCATGTGCCGTCCAAACCGAATGCGGCCGGGTTTTGATCGCGTAGCGTCCGACGGCCCAGACCAGCGCGAAGGCGACCAGGTACATCAAGCCGTACCAGCGCACCGCGAGCGGGCCAAGATGAATCGCGACCGGATCGAATTGCGGATGAATGAGCATCAAAGAAAGCGCGAGGGTTTGGGTTAAAATGGATTATACGCCCGGCAACCTCAAAGGATGGCAGTCATGACATTGAACAAACGCAGCCAGATCATCACCCAGGGCGTGCAGCGGTCGCCCAATCGCGCCATGCTGCGCGCGGTCGGCTTCAAGGATGCTGATTTCAAGAAGCCGATCATCGGTATCGCCAACGGTTACAGTACCATCACGCCGTGCAATCTCGGGCTCAACGATCTCTGCGCGCGCGCCGAGGCGGCGGCGAAAAAAGCCGGCGCGATGCCGCAGACGTTCGGTACCATCACCGTGTCGGACGGTATTTCGATGGGCACCGAGGGCATGAAATATTCGCTGGTGTCGCGCGAGGTGATCGCCGATTCGATCGAGACCGCGGTGCAGGCGCAAAGCATGGATGGCGTGGTGGCGATCGGCGGTTGTGACAAGAACATGCCGGGCGCGCTGATCGCCATCGCGCGCATGAACATCCCGGCGATTTTCGTCTACGGCGGCACTATCAAGCCTGGCCACTACAAGGGCAAGGACTTGACGGTGGTCAGCAGCTTCGAGGCGGTCGGCGAATACACCGCGAAGAAAATCGGCAAGGACGAACTGCTCGGCGTCGAGCGCCGCGCGTGTCCCGGCGCCGGCTCGTGCGGCGGGATGTTCACGGCGAACACCATGTCCTCCGCGATCGAGGCGATGGGCATGAGCCTGCCATACTCGTCGACCATGGCGGCCGAAGACCGCGAAAAGCACAACAGCGCGGCGGAATCGGCGGCGGTGCTGGCGAGCGCGATCAAGAAGCAGCTGCTGCCGCGCGACATCATCACGCGCAAGTCGATCGAGAACGCGATCTCGGTGGTGATGGCGATCGGCGGCTCGACCAACGCGGTGCTGCACCTGCTGGCGATCGCGCACGCCGCGCAGGTGCCGCTCACGATCGACGATTTCGAAACCATCCGCGGCCGCGTGCCGGTGCTGTGCGACATGAAGCCATCGGGACGCTACGTCGTGACCGATTTGCACCAGGCCGGCGGCATACCGCAGGTGATGAAAATACTGCTCGAGCACGACCTGCTGCACGCGGATTGCATGACGATCAGTGGCCGCACCATCGGCCAGCTGCTGAAAAGCGTGCCGGCACGCCCGGCCAAAAACCAGGACGTGATCCGACCCTGGGAAAACCCGATGTACCCGCACGGTCACCTCACGATCCTCAAAGGCAACCTCGCGACCGAAGGCGCGGTGGCGAAAATCACCGGTCTGAAAAATCCCAAGATCACCGGCCCGGCGCGCGTGTTCGATTCCGAGGAAGCATGCATGGCGGCGATCCTCGCGAAGCAGATCAATTCCGGCGATGTGCTCGTGATCCGCTACGAAGGCCCGAAAGGCGGCCCCGGCATGCGCGAGATGCTGTCGCCGACTTCCGCGCTGGTCGGGGAAGGCCACGCCGAGGATGTCGGCCTCATCACCGACGGCCGGTTCTCGGGCGGTACCTACGGCATGGTGGTCGGTCACGTCGCGCCGGAAGCCGCGGTCGGCGGCGCCATCGCGCTGGTGCGGGAGGGCGACTCGATTACGATCGACGCCGCGCGCCGCTTGTTGCAACTCAATGTGCATGACGAGGAACTCGCGCTGCGCCGTGCCGCGTGGCAGCCGCCCAAGCCACGCTACACGCGCGGCGTGATGGTCAAGTACGCAAAGCTGGTATCGACCGCAAGCAAAGGCGCGGTCACCGATTAAACGGCTAAGCCGGCGTAGCCGGAACCGGAAAACAGCCAGCTAGCAGCCTGTTGGAGCTAAGTCCGGCAAACTCCTCAGATTGTCATAATCCAACATCATGTCCCGTCAGGAACTGCTGCAATCCTATATCGAGTCCGGGCTGCGCGCCCATAACCAAGGCAACATCGGCTCCGCCAGGGAGGCCTACCAGCATGCGCTGGCGGTGGCGCCCAACGACCCGAATGCCATGCAACTGCTGGGGGTCGCCCTGCTCCAGCTCGGGCAGCCTGAGCAGGCGGTGGATTTTCTCGAACGCGCCGCGCGCAAGCTGCGCGACAACGCCGGCGTCGTCGGCAATCTGGCGCAGGCGTATTTCGCGCTCGGCCGTTACGCACAGGCCCACGATGCATTCCGCAAGGCGAACCGCCTCGATCCGCGCGACATGCATTACCAGTTGGGAATCGCCACGTCGCTCGCGCTGCAGGGCAAGCTCGCCGACGCCGAAGCCGTGCTGCGCAGGATGAGCGTGCGTTTTCCGCAGGAGGCGTTGGTATGGTTCAACCTCGGCAATACACAGCGCGATCAGAGACGCGCCGAGGACGCGCTCGCGAGCTATCGCAAGGCGGTGGAGCTGGCCCCGCATCTGGCCGACGCCCGCAACAACCTTGCGGGCGTGTTGCACGGGCTGTTGCGCTTCGAGGAAGCCGAGCGTGAATATCGCGCGTGCATCGAACTGGCGCCCGACTACGCGATCGCCCGCTGCAACCTGGTCTCGGTGCTGATCGATCTCGGGCGCTTCAGCGAAGCCGAGACGTTGTGCCGCGAAATGATAAAACTCGAGCCCAACGTCGGTCTCGCCCATACCTTGCTCGGCGCGGCGCTCGGCCACCAGGGCCGGCTGGTTGAGGCCTTGGCTTGTCATCGCGTGGCGGCGCAAGTCTCGCCGCGGGACGTGAAAGTCATCGAGACCTACGCGGGGGGGCTCGCCGATCTCGGCTACTTCAGCGAGGCATTGCGCTGGTTCTCGCGTGCACTGGCGTTGAATCCGGATTCGGTTCCGGCACACCAGATGCTGTATACGGCGCTGCTTTCCCACGGTTGTTTCAGCGAAGGGTGGCTGGAGTACGGCTACCGGTCCGCCCGCGAGCGCTTCCAGCAGAAGTATGCGGACATTGCGTTGTCGAGGACGCTGCCGTCCGCTCTCAACGGCAAGCACATCTGCGTGCTGCGGGAGCAGGGTCTCGGCGACGAAATCTATTTTTTGCGCTATGCGCCGCTGCTGCAGGCAGCGGGCGCGCGCGTCACCTACCGCGCGAGCAACAAGATCCGCAGCCTGCTGACCCGCGTTGCCGAGATAGCGGAGGTGCTGGCAGAAACCGCGCCGCTGCCGCCGGCGGATACGATCATATTGGTAGGCGATCTGCCGCACGCCTTCAGCGCCTATCCCGCCAGCGCGCTGCCGAGCACCCGCAGCACCGCCGTCGATATCGGCCCGCGGGATGTGCCGCGACGGGTCTCGGTATTCTGGCCGCAAGTGCCGGCGCCGCTGGCGCTGGCGCCGCTGGCCGAGCGCATCACGCAGATACGCGGGCGCCTGGCGCGGGCCGGCACCCCGCCTTACCTTGGCCTGACTTGGCAGGGCGGCACCCCGCCGCACGAGCAGAACACCGCCGTGTGGACGCTTTACAAGCGAATCGGCATCCCTTTGCTCGCGGCGGCGGTGAAGGATTTTCCCGGCACGTTCATTGCGCTGCAACGCAACCCCTCAGCCAGCGAGCTCGCGGCGCTGTCGGCCGACCTTGGGCGGCCGCTGCACGACTTTACCGATCTGAATGAAGACCTCGAAGGCATGCTGGCGCTGCTGGCGGTAATCGATGAGTACATCGGCGTCAGCAATACCAACATGCATCTGCGCGCGAGCGTCGGCAAAACGGCGCGCGTGCTCGTGCCGTGCCCGGCCGAATGGCGCTGGATGGCGCGCGGCCGCGAATCGCCGTGGTTTCCGGGTTTCCCGATTTACCGGCAAAGCAGCCAAGGCGACTGGAGCGCAGCCCTCGCGGCGCTCAAGCAAGACTTAGCAGCCTGTCGGACTTAACAGTCCCGACAGGCTGCTAAAAGCAAAACCGGCTGACCATTCATTATAAATTCAATCG
>JACQOI010000326.1 GCA_016202615.1 Betaproteobacteria bacterium | reverse complement strand
GTTCTACAGCATACAGCTCGCGCTGCGGCGCATCCCCGGCTCGCTCGCCATCGCTACGCTGATCACCTGCGCGATGTTCGCGACCGCGACCGGCATCGTCGGCGCGGTGGTGACACTGATGGGGCTGCTCGCGTTTCCGCAGATGCTGAAAGCCGGCTACGACGTGCGGCTCGCCTCCGGCGTGGTGTGCGCGGGGGGCTGTCTCGGCATCATGATCCCGCCCTCGATCCTGCTGATCGTGTACGGCGCGATGGCCGGGCTATCGGTCGTCCAGCTTTACGCGGCAGCGCTGTTTCCCGGTTTTGTGCTTGCCGCGATGTACATCGTGTTCGTGACGATCCTCGCGCTCGTCAGGCCGCAGCTCGCGCCCTCCCTGCCGAAGGAGGCGGTCACCATTTCCGTCGGGAAGGTGTTCTTGCTTCTCTTAACGTCGTTCGTGCCGCTAGCCGTCATGATTCTCTGCGTGCTGGGCGCCATCATGTTCGGCCTCGCGACGCCGACCGAGGCGGCCGCGATCGGCTCCCTCGGCTCCATGGTGCTCTCGGCAGCCTACCGCGCCCTGACCTGGGGGCGCCTCAAGGAATCTGTGTTCCTCACCGCGCGCACTTCCGCCATGGTGTGTTTTCTCTTCGTCGGCTCGGCGACTTTCGCCGGGGTGTTCAGCTACCTCGGCGGCGAGGGCATGATCAAGACGTTCGTGCTCGGCCTCGATCTCTCGCCGGTCACGTTCCTCCTCGTCTCGCAGCTCATCATCTTCCTGCTCGGCTGGCCGCTCGAATGGACCGAGATCATCATCATCTTCGTGCCGATATTCCTGCCGCTGCTGCCGCATTTCCAGATTGACCCGCTGCTGTTCGGCATTCTGGTGGCACTCAATCTCCAGACCGCATTCCTGTCGCCGCCGATGGCGATGTCCGCCTACTACCTGAAGGGCGTCGCGCCGCCGCACGTGCTGATCACGCAGATTTTCTGGGGCTGCCTGCCGTTCATGTTCATCGTGCTGGTTGCGATGCTGGTCGTGTACGTGTGGCCGGAGATTTCGCTCTGGCTGCCGCGCGCGATCTACGGGAACTGAGCGCATGGACCCATCCCGGCTCAACTGGCTCTCGGCGGCGGATGCGGCGCGTGCGATCCGCGACGGCGCGGTGAGCTCCGCGGAACTGGTCGAAGCATGCCTCGCTCGTGTGCGCGAGGTGGATGGCGACGTGCAGGCGTGGGCGTTCCTCGACCCGGAGCATGCGCTCTCCCAGGCACGCGCGCTGGACGAGCGGCGCAAGGAGGGTGCGTCGCTCGGCCCGCTGCACGGCGTGCCGGTGGGTGTCAAGGACATCATCGATACCAGCGACATGCCCACCGAAGACGGAACGGTGCTGCATGCGGGGCGCACGCCGGCTGAGGACGCCACGATCGTCGCCCGGCTGCGCGCCGCGGGCGCGGTGATCATGGGGAAGACCGTTACGACGGAGCTCGCGACCTACCACCCGGGCAAGACGCGCAATCCCCATAACCCGGAGCATACGCCGGGCGGCTCCTCGAGCGGCTCGGCGGCCGCGGTGGCGGCGCGCATGGTGCCGCTCGCACTCGGCAGTCAGACCAATGGCTCGGTCATCCGTCCGGCCGCGTTCTGTGGTGTATACGGTTTCAAGCCCACTCACGGGTTTATCCCACGTCACGGAGTTCTCAGGCAGTCGCGCACGCTCGATCAGCTCGGCGTGTTCGCGCGCACGATCGAGGACGTGGCGCTCGCGTGCGAGCAACTCGTCGGCTACGATGAGCGCGATCCGGACACTATGCCGCCGCGTGCGCGCATCCCGTTCGTGCAGATTACGACGGACGGGCCGCCCCTGCCGCCGTTGCTCGCGTTCGTGAAGACTCCAATCTGGGACCAGACCGAGCCCGAAACGCGGGAGGCATTCGGGGAATTGGTCGCGCATCTCGATGATCGCGTCGAGGAGTTCGCGCTTCCCGACAGCACACGCGATGCGCTGGAATGGCACCGCACCATCATGGAGGCCGATATTGCGGCCAGTTACGTGGTGGAATACGAGAAGGGGCGCGACAAGCTCAGCGATTCGCTGCGCGCGCAGCTCGAGCGCGGCCGCAGGATCACCGCGCTGGAATATCAGACGGCGCTGGCGCGCATCCCGCGGTTGATCGAGGGATTCGCCCGGTTGTTTGAACGCTACGACGCCATCCTGACGCCGGCAGCAGCGGGCACCGCGCCGCGCGGCCTGGAGTCGACCGGCAGCCCGATGTTCTGTACGCTGTGGACGCTCGCCGGCATGCCGGCATTGAGCATGCCGCTCATGCAGGGCGCGAATGGGCTGCCGCTCGGGGTGCAGCTCGTCGGTGCGCGCGGTAACGACGCACGGCTGTTGCGCACGGCGCGCTGGCTGGCCGCACAGACACAGGCCGAAGCGCCCGACGGCGTTTAAGCCGCGCTTCGCACGGAGTTCAAGGAGGCTTCATGGCTTTCAAGGTTTTCGCAGGAATAGTGGCGGTGGTTCTCCTGCTCGTTTTCCTCTTACCGTACGTGTTGAAGATGAAGGACATCGCGCTCGGCGTCGTGATAGTGGCGGGCCTGGCGATGATGGGTTGGGATCTCTGGGAAACATTCCAAGAAAAGGACGAATAGCGACCGCGGTTTGCATCGCGCCGCCGCACGTGACGCTGAATGCGGTCTTCGCCGGCATGATGCATTCGACCGACGAAACTTCGGTGCGGAACGCGCTGCGGCGCTACCGCTGGACGGCGTTCACGCTCGTGGCGCTGGGGTTCGTGCTGTCGTTTTTCCACCGCGTGGCGCCGGCGGCGATCGCGGGTGAATTGCAGCAGGCGTTTCAAATCAGCGGCGCCGCGCTCGGTACACTGGCTGCAACCTATTTTTACGTTTACGCGGTGATGCAGTTGCCGACCGGGGTGCTGGTCGATACGCTCGGCCCGCGCCGGATTGTCGCGCTCGGCGCCTTGGTGGCGGGGATCGGCTCGCTCGTGTTTGGAATGGCACAGACGCTGCCTGCCGCCATGGCGGGCCGCACGCTGGCGGGGCTGGGCGTGTCGGTGATGTTCATCGCGATGCTCAAGGTCAACGCGGCATGGTTCTACGACCGGCAATTTGCGACCGCGACCGGCGTCGGCGTCCTGATCGGGAACCTCGGGGCGGTGCTGTCCGCCGCGCCGCTCGCGTACGTCGTGATCGTCACGTCGTGGCGCAACGTATTTACCGCCGTGGGCGTATTTTCGCTGCTGCTCGCGGTCGCGACCTGGCTGTGGATGCGCGACAGTCCGCGTGCCGCCGGCCTGCCGTCGTTGCGTGAGCTCGATGGCCTCGAGGCGCATGCGGATCACACCGGACACTGGTACGACGGGTTGCTGCAGGTGGTGCGCAACCGCGCCATCTGGCCGGGCTTCTGGATGATGTTCGGGGTGGCCAGCAGTTACGTCACGTTCGTCGGGCTGTGGGCGGTGCCGTACCTGACGCAGGTGCACGGCATGTCGCGCGGCACGGCCGCCAACCATACCAGCGTCACGTTGTTGGGCTTTGCCCTGGCTTCGTTCGTGCTGGGGTATCTGTCGGACCGCAGCGGGCGGCGGCGTCCGGTGCTGATCGGCAGTCTCGCCATCCATGTCGTGTGCTGGGCGCCGCTCGCGATCGGCGTTGCGCTGCCGCTCGGCGCGAGTTACGCCCTGTTTGCCGCGCTGGGAGCGAGCGCTACCGGATTCACCCTGTCGTGGTCGTGCGCCAAGGAGGTGAGCCCCCCGGCGCTGTCGGGCATGGCAACGAGCCTCGTTAACGCCGGCCAGTTCGTCGGTGTCGGGATCCAGCAGCCGCTGGTAGGATGGATACTCGACCGCGGCTGGCGCGGCGAGCTGCGCGAAGGCGTGCGGCTGTACGCGCCGCAGGATTACCAGCTGGCGCTTGCCGTGTTGCTGGCATTTGCGGTGGCCGGCCTGGTCAGCGCGTTTTTTGTGCGCGAAACGCACGGCCGCAACATCTGGTCCGAAGCGAGGAAAGCATGAAGCCGAAAGTGCTGGTGACGAGGGAGGTGTTTGACGAAACGCTGGAGTTTCTCGCACGCGCCTGCGAGGTCGAGTCCAACCAAAGGGACATTCCGTTGAGCCCCGGGCAGCTGGCGCAACGGCTGGCCGACAAGCAGGGCGTGGTGTGCAGTTTGACCGACCGCATTGATGAAAACCTGTTGCACGACTGCCCGCAGCTCAAAGTCGCCTCCAATATCGCGGTCGGCTACAACAACATCGATCTCGCCGCCTGCACCGCGCGCGGCGTGATGGCGACCAACACGCCAGGGGTACTCGACGACAGCACGGCGGACCTGGCGTTCACGCTGATGCTCGCGACAGCACGGCGCCTGACCGAGGCGGAGGCCTATATACGCGCGGGGCAGTGGCAAGGCTGGCACTTGAAGCAACTGCTCGGCGTCGACGTGCACCACGCCACGCTCGGCATCATCGGCATGGGACGCATCGGCCAGGTGATCGCGAAACGGGCGCTGGGCTTCGAGATGCGCGTGATTTATCACAACCGCGCGCGGCTTGCTTCAGACATCGAGCGGCGCTTGAAGGCAACATACGTGAGCAAGGACGAGCTGCTCGCGCAGGCCGATTTCGTGGTGTTGCAGGTGCCGTATGCGCCGCAGACGCACCATCTGATCGGCGGGGCCGAACTCAAAAAGATGAAGCCGAGCGCGATTCTCATCAACTCGACGCGCGGCGGCGTGGTCGACGATGCGGCGCTGATCCGCGCGTTAAAGAACGGCACGATTCGCGCCGCCGGGCTCGACGTGTTCGAGGATGAGCCGAAATTCAATCCGGGGTTCCTCGAGTTGAAGAACGTGGTGCTCGTGCCGCACATCGGCAGCTCGACCGAGGCGACGCGCCGCGCGATGGCGATGACAGCGGCGAAGAACGCGGTCGCCGCGCTGACCGGCGGCACGCCGCCGAATCTGCTCAATCCGGAAGCCAAGTCAAAAGCGTAGCCGCAGAGGACGCGAAGGACGCCAAGGGGGAGTAAGTAAACGGTGAGAGGTGAGCGGTGAATGGTGAGCGGGTAAGCGGTAAGCGGTAAGCGGAAAAAGCGTACTATGCTTCGCTATTAACCACTCACTGTTCACGGCTCACCGCTCACGGCTCACTGCCTTTTTCCAGCACTTCGATCATGCGCGGGAAATCGGAGGTGCCGCTGCTGCTGCCGATAGAGTGGATTACAATTGTTTCTGGCTGAATCTACCGCCTGCGCCGGGCACGATCCGATGAATGGCATGTCGCTGGTGACGGGTGGCGCCGCCGCCGCTATGATGATCCGCTACCATCTGAGGTTCGCTGATCAACGGAGAACATGATGGTGAAGCTGATAATGGGTTTGCTGGTGTGCGCCATCAGCGCGGCTGGTTTGGCGCAGACGCCGCGTCCGGGTGCGGCATGGTACACCGCCGGCCACGTGTTGCTCGGCATCACCGAGCCAGGCGTGGGAATGTCGGGCTCGTGGCAGTTCGACCAGGCCAACAACGGCGACACGCGCGTGATCAAGAATGAGCAGCGCATGGGTACCACGGTCAGCGGCGCGGTGCTGGCGATCTGCGACAACCGCGCGCTGCTGCTCAAGGATCTGCAGCCGGCCAAAGGCCCGGCGACCGTCGAGCTCGACGGCCCGATCCAGCTGCTGCAGCTCGCGCTGCGGCTGCTCGACCGCGGCCTGCCGCAGGGGCCGCAGGCGCTCACCGGCGAAGCCGCGATCGATGCGAGTGACGATGCCAATCCGATCAAGGTCAAGGCCAGCAATTCCTCGAGCGAGTTCCTCGCGCCATGGCAGGTGCGCGGCAAGGTCGCGCGCAACGCACCCGACAAGATCGCTTTCGATCTTACGTTTGCTTACACGACCCCGGCAGCCAGGGGGCGGCGGCTCGAGATGAGCCTGGTCGGTTTATGGCAGCAGCAAAGCCGCACGTCGGTGTTTGCCAACGACATGCCCATTGCCGATTGGAAGGTCTATCGTGTCGATCCGGCCGCGCGCGTGATTTCCGGGGTCGCGTTGATCGAGCGCAGGGTGATGCCGCAAACGGCGCGCTTCAACATGCTCGGCGAGTTGCGCACGCGCATCGAGCATGGCTGGCAGGCGAATCCGCGCGCGCGCAAGCTGTTCGAGTGCGGCTTATGACGGCGCAACCCCGGCTCGGCTTCATCGGGCTCGGCGCGATGGGCCGGCCGATGGCGCTCAACCTGATCAAAGCCGGTTATCCGATGGCGGTTTACGCGCGGCGGCCCGGAGCGGCGGCCCCACTCGTCGCGGGCGGCGCGCGTGCGGTTGCAAATCCCGCCGAAGTCGCGCAGGCCGCCGACGTCGTTTTCACGATCGTGACCGCCTCCGCGGACAGCGAGCAGATAACGCTGGGTGCGCACGGGCTTATCGAAGGCGCGCGCGCGGGGACCGTGGTCGTGGACATGGCGACCATTTCGCCCCTCACGACGCGCAACATTGCCCAGGAGCTCGAAGCGCGCGGTGTTGAACACCTCGATGCGCCGGTGTCGGGCGGCCCGATGGGCGCGCAAGGCGCGACGCTCGCCATTATGGCCGGCGGCAAGCCGCAGGTGTTCGAGCGCGTGAAGCCATTGTTCGAGCGCCTCGGCAAAACGATCTTGTATATGGGAGATCACGGCGCCGGGCAAGTGACGAAAGCGTGCAACCAGCTCGCGCTGACGGTGACTCTGCAGGGCGTGGCCGAAGCACTGATGCTGGCGCAGCACTGTGGTGTCGATCCAGCCAAAGTACGCGAGGTGATGCTCGGGGGCATAGCCGCGAGCCGGGTGCTCGAGCTGTTCGGCAAGCGCATGGTCGAGCGCAATTTCGAGAACGGCATCGATGCGCGGCTCTACCACAAAGACCTGAACATCGTGCTCGATCTCGCGCACCAGCTTGGCATGGCCGCGCCGGCCGCGGCGGTGACGCTGCAGCAGATCAATGCGCTCATCGGCAGCGGCGGCGGCAACTCCGATTTCTCGCGCATGATCGAAGTGCTGGAGAAAGCCAGTGAGCCGTGAGCCGTGAGCGGTGAGCCGTGAACAGTGAGTGGTTAATAGCGAAGCATAGTATGCTTTTTCCGCTTACCGCTTACCGCTTACCGCTCACCCTTCACCCTTCACCGAGCCGAAGGCGAATCCCTCGGCGGCGGGCGGTTCGTGTCACAATGCAACGTCTTGCTACCTTTCGGGGCGCTCCGCGCGCATGGCTCAGATCTCAAATACTGCCGGCACGTCGGTAAGCTCAGGGCCGGACCACGGCGAGGCGGCGATTTATGCCGACCAGGTGCGCCTGCTCTATCGCCTGTCACGGCCGGGCTACGCCGGCACGCTGATCAATGCACTGATCGTGATGTTTGCGCTGTGGAACGTCGCGCCTCGGTTGTTGCTCGGTGTCTGGCTGGTGCTGGTGACGGCGATCATTACCGCGCGCTTCTCGCTCTATAAAGCGTACTCTGCGCGCGAACCGCAGCCGCAGATGGCGCAACTCTGGGCCAACCGCTTTATCACCGGCGCTGCCGCGATGGGGTGCATGTGGGGGCTGCTCGGCTCGGTGCTGTTTCCGCCGGGCGAGATCCTGTACCAGTTCCTGATCGTGTTTCTGGTCGGCGGCATGGTCGCGAGCGCGCTGGTGGTGCTGACGCCGGTGAAGCCCGCGTTCCTCGCTTTCATGCTGCCGGCGCTGCTGCCGCTGACGGTCGCGGTATTCATCCAGGGCGGCCACCTTCATGTGTTGATGGGCGTGCTGCTGCTGGTGTTTGCGGCGGTGATGCTCGGCATTTTTCCGATCATGCACGAAACGCACGTTTCCTCGCTGCGCATGCGCTTCGAGAACAGCGAGCTGGTCGCGCGCCTGGCGGAGGCGAACCGCCAGGCGGTTGACGCCAATCGCCAACTGACGGAGCAACTCGAGCGGCAGAAAAAAATAGAGGAAGCGCTGCGGCAGTCGACGGCGCGGCTCGAGGCGCTGATCGAGGCATCGCCGCTCGCGATCATCGTGCAGAACGAGCACGGCATCGTCAAACGCTGGAATCGCGCCGCCGAGCGCATCTTCGGCTGGAGCGAGCAGCAAGTGGTCGGGCAACTCGTGCCGACTGTTCCCGCCGACAAGCAGGAGGAAGGGGCGCGCTACCGCCGGATGGTTCTGCGCGGCGAGCAGTTCGCCGATGTCGAGGCGGTGCGACAGCGCAAGGACGGCAACCTGATTTCGGTCAGCCTTTCGGCCGCGCCGCTGCGTGACGCCGACGGCACGCCCAACGGCATGGTGATGATGGTTTCCGACATCACCGAGCGCAAGAAAGCCGAACGCGAGCTGGAGCGCAAGACCGCGCTCGCGCGCCTGCTCGAATCCCTGGCGCGCGCGGCGAACGATGCGGCATCGCCGGAGGCTGCCATGCGCACCTGCCTCGAGCGCATCTGCGAGCATGGGGGCTGGGCGCTGGGGCGGCTGGGCATCTATGCGCCGGGCAAGGCCGGGCGCATTCCCGAGCGTTCCGTTTGGCACGCGCGAGACCTCGGCCGCTTCCAGGAGTTTGTCCGCGCCTCGCAGGGCATCGACTACTTCGACCATTCCGGCGAGTTCATCAGCGTGGTGCTGCGAGACAAGAAGCCGGTGTGGATCGAAGACTTGTCGCGCGTTACGGGATTCGGCGGCATGTCGGTCGCGGCCGCGCAAGGCATCAAAGCGGGATTCGCGCTTCCGGTGATCGTGCGCGACGAGGTCGTTGCCTTCCTGGAGTTTTTCGCGGACGAGCCGCGGCCCGAGGATGCCGCCCTGATCGCGGCGGCCGACAGCGTTTCCGGCACGCTGGCGCGGCTCATCGAGCGCGCAAGGGCCGCGGCGGTGCACGCGAAACTCGCCGCAATCGTCGAGTGCACCGATGATGCGATTGTGAGCGCCGACATGGACAACCGTATCGTCACCTGGAACCCCGCGGCGGAGCGGATGTTCGGCTACAGCGCGCGCGAGAGCATCGGACAGCGGGCAGCGGCGCTGATCTACCCGCCCGGCGAAGAGTCGCTGGCTGAGATCAACCACGCGAAGGCCCGGCAAGCCGACACCCCGCGTCATTACGAGGCGGTGCGCAGGTCCAAGGACGGGCGACTGATCGACGTCTGGATCACCGCCTTCCCGATCAGGGATGGCGGCGGCGAGATCGTCGGCGTCGGCGCGACCTACCGCGACATGAGCGAGCGCAAGCGCATCGAGCGCCGGCTGCAGGCGGAACACGCGATCACGCGCGTGCTCGCCGAATCGCGCACGGTGGGCGAGGCGCTGCCGGAGGTGCTGCGAATCATCGGCGGGGCCTACGGCTGGGTCTACGGCGCGCGCTGGGAGCTCGATGGCGAAGCGAAGCTGATGCGTTGCGCCGAGACCTGGTGCGTGCAGGATCCGGAGATCGAGCAGTTCACGGCATACAGCCGCGCGCGCACCCAGGCGCCGGAAGGAGGAGGAGGAGGGCTGTTGCGCAAGGTGTGGGCAATCAACATGCCCGTGTGGATGTCGGACGTTGCCGCGGAGAAAACGCTGCGGCGCGGCGCGCATGCGCTCAAGGCCGGTTTGCGCTCGGCGTTCGGATTTCCGATCCTGATCGGCGGCCGGTTCTACGGCGTGGTGGAATTCTTCGGGCGCGGCGTGCGGCAGCCCGATGCCGACCTGATGCAGATCGTACACACCATGGGCAGCCAGATCGGCCAGTTCATCGCGCGCAAGGAGGCGGAATCGCATCTGACTTTTTTCGCCAACCACGACCCGCTGACCGGCCTGCCCAATCGCGTGATGTTCAACGCACGGCTGACGCAGGCGTTGGCGCAGGCGCATCGCTACGACAAGACGGCGGCGGTGCTGTTCGTCGACCTCGACCGTTTCAAGGTGATCAACGACACGCTCGGCCACGATGCGGGCGACCTGTTGCTCAAGGAACTCGCGCTGCGGCTGCGCGACTGCCTGCGCGAGGGCGACACCATCGGCCGCCAGGGCGGCGACGAGTTCGTGGTGCTGGTCGAGGAAGTCGGCGATCCGCAGCAGGTCGCCGGTGTGGCGCAGAAGATACTGGAAACCGTGGCGCAGCAGTTCCTGTTGTCGGGCCAGGATTTTCACGTCACGGCGAGCATCGGCATCAGTATCTATCCCGACGACGGCAACGACGTGCAGGCGCTGCTCAAGAATGCCGATATCGCGATGTATCGCGCCAAGGAACAGGGCAAGAACACCTTCCAGTTCTACTCGGCGCAGATGAATCAGCACACGTTCGAGCGGCTCGCGCTGGAAACCAGTCTGCGGCGCGCGGTCGAGCGCCAGGAATTTCTGCTGCATTACCAGCCGAAGATCGACATCCGCAGCGGCCGTATTACCGGTGTCGAGGCGCTGGTGCGCTGGCAGCATCCCGATCTCGGCATGGTATCACCCGCACAGTTCATCGCGCTGGCCGAGGAAACCGGCCTGATCGTGCCGATCGGCGAATGGGTGCTGCGCACTGCGTGCACCGAGGCACGCGGGTGGATCAAAAAAGGCGCTCCGTCCATCAGCGTGGCGGTGAACCTCTCGGCGCGCCAGTTCGCGCGCGAGGATTTCGCCGCCAGCATCACGTCGGTGCTGCGCGAAAGCGGGCTCGATCCGCGCCTGCTCGAGCTCGAAATCACCGAAAGCACGGTGATGCACAACGCGGATCGCACCGCCAATGTGCTGCGGCAACTCAAGGAATTAGGCGTCAGCGTGGCAATCGACGATTTTGGCACCGGTTACTCATCGCTCGGCTATCTCAAGCGCTTTCCGATCGACAGCGTCAAAATCGACCGTTCCTTCATCCTTGACATTCCCCGCGACAAGGACGATGTCGCGATTACGTGCGCGGTGATCGCGATGGCGCACAGCCTGCGCCTGAAGGTGATCGCGGAAGGGGTCGAAACCGACGAGCAGTATCGCTTTTTGCTCGATCACGATTGCGACGAGATGCAGGGCTACCATTTCAGCAAGCCGGTCGACGCCGCGGCCGTGGCACGGCTGCTCTCCCAGCCGCGCGCCAAATCCAAATCCAGCTCGGCATGAGGCGCGCCGGCGCTTGCCTTCTCGCGCCGATGGGCTAAACTTCAGACGATCAGCACTGCTGGTCCACGGCACAAAGGAGGACGCGATGAAAACGCTCAAGCAACTGCTGCAGGCCAAGCCTCACGGCATTCTTTCGATCGCGCCCGATGCGCGAGTGTTCGACGCGCTCAAGCTGATGGCGGAGAACAACGTCGGCGCGCTGCTGGTGACGGACGCCGGTCGGTTGATTGGCATCATCACCGAGCGCGACTACGCGCGCAAGGTGATCCTCATGGGCAAGTCATCGCTCGACACCCCGGTGCGCGAGATCATGACCGACAAGGTTTTATGCGTACATCCGGATCAAAGCGTGGAGGAATGCATGGGGCTGATGACCGACAAGCGTGTCCGCCACCTGCCGGTGATGGACGGAGGCAAGCTGATCGGGGTGCTGTCTATCGGGGACCTGGTCAAGGAAACGATTTCCGAGCAGCAATTCACGATCAAGCAGCTCGAGTCGTACATCCACCGCTGAGGCTTATTCCATTTCCAAATCAAAAAAGCATGTGTGGAGTAGGGTGCGCTTGCGCACCGATTGCCGGATGGTGCGCAAGCGCACCCTACAGCGAAAATAATGTAACTCTTGAAGTGGAACCGGAATTAGCCGCCAAGGACGCCAAGAAAGTCAGAATTAAGCGGCTTTTTTCTTGCCCGCGTGCATCGTTTGATGGGTCGCGGCTTCGACGTTGGCCTGGGTCATTTCGGCAAACTGCTTCGCCGATTTCGACAGGTTGTCGTAGGTCGAGTTGACCGCCGAGATCGCGGATTTCACTGCTGCGACCGCGACTTCAGATCCGGCCGGCGCGGTTTTCACCAGTTTATCGAGCGCCGTCACGACCTGCTTGTTGTATTCCGACACCTGCTCTTCGACCAGTTTGTTGATTTCAGACTGGGTCGCGGCGGCCACGTCATAAACGCTCTTGACGTAGTTGGTCGCTTTTTCCAGGCTCGGCTGCACCAGCGTGTTCCTGAGCTGTGCGAATTCCTGCGGGTCTTTTACTTCGGCCAGCGCCTTGGCTTGCTGCACGCCATCGGCGAACGCGCTTTTCGCCGCTTTCAGCTGCAGTTCGAACATGCGCTCTGCGCCTTCCAGCGCGATACCAGCGAAGCGGACAGCTGCTTCGAGATTGGCTTTGTTCAACGCCATCAGTTGTTCAGGGGCTTGATACATCGGGGTCTCCTTTAAAAAACCTTTAACAATCATTGACTTGCTACGAAACCGGTGTTTCACGACTATATTTGCTGCATTGCACAATTCGTATTATATGGCGTGAAAAGGGTATGTCAAGCCTTTTCAACAAAAAATTATTGCATCGCATCACATTTTTCCGGGGTCGACTAGGTTTTGACTTATTCAGCCCGGACAGATAGGATAAAAACGTTTTCCAATCAGGGGGCTACGCCGGGAAACTCCGCGCACTGTGGCACTATAATAAGCACTCACTTATGGCAGATCCCGCATCCCGGATGACCCCGGCGCCCGATTTACGGCGCATCATCGCCGCCGACGGCAGCTGCCGCCTTGAATTGAGCGGCGCCTGGAACCTGCAGGCGCTCGAGCGCCGGCTCGCCGAACTCGCCCCGCGGCTCGCTGAATATGCGGCAGACCAGACTTCGCAGTGGGATCTCAGCGGCGTGGACGTGATTGATCATGCCGGCGCGATGTTGCTGTGGCGCGCGTGGGGCCGGCGGCGTGCCGCCAAGCTGGTGCTCAAACCCGAGCACGAGCCGGTGTTCAGCCGTCTTGAAATACCGGCAGAGCCGGCGCCGCCGCACGCGCCGCGCGACCCGCTGTGGGTGGTGATAGTGATCGGGCGCAAGCTGCTGTCCGTGCTCGACCATCTCGCTGCCATGGTCATGGTGCTGGGCCAGGTGGTGCTCGACACCGCCTATCTGGTGCGGCAGCCGTCGCGCATTCCGTGGCGCGAGATTTCCAGCAATATCTACCGTACCGGCGCCCAGGCGCTCGGCATCACCGCGCTGGTCGGGTTCCTGATCGGCGTGGTTTTGAGCTATTTGTCATCGCAGCAGCTGAAGCTGTTCGGCGCGGACGCGTTTATCATAAACATACTCGGCATCAGCGTGATCCGCGAGCTCGGCCCGGTGCTGGCGGCAATCCTGATTGCCGGTCGCTCGGGGTCGGCGATTACCGCCCAGCTTGGCGTCATGCGAGTGACACAGGAGCTCGACGCGATGGCGGTGATGGGTATCCCGCATACGCTGCGGCTGATTTTGCCGAAAATGCTGGCGCTCGCGGTGTCGATGCCGCTGATCGTGTTATGGACCGACGCGATCGCGCTGCTGGGCGGCATGGTGTCGGCGAGCGCCGAGCTCGGCATCGGCTACAGCTACTTCGTGTCGAGCCTGCCCGACGCCGTGCCGATTGCCAACCTGTGGCTGGGGCTCGGCAAAGGCGTAGTATTCGGCCTGCTGATCGCGCTCATCGCGTGCCACTTCGGCTTGCGCATCGAGCCCAACACCGAGAGCCTCGGCATCGGCACCACCAATTCGGTGGTGACCTCGATCACCGTCGTTATCATCGTCGATGCGGTGTTCGCGATCATGTTCAAGGACGTGGGGATCAGCTGATGGCGGACAGCATCATCGAGATCAAGGGGCTGTGGACGCAGTTTGGCGACCATATCGTTCATCGCGGCATTGACCTCGATGTGGAACGCGGCGAGATCATGTCGCTGGTCGGCGGCTCCGGCAGCGGCAAGACCACGCTGCTGCGGCAGATGCTCGGCCTCGAGACGCCGGCGCGCGGCGAGGTGTGCGTATTCAGCAAGTCGCTGCACGGCAGCGACCCGGACGGGGTGCGCAAGCTGCGCGACCGCTGGGGCATGCTGTTCCAGGAAGGCGCGCTGTTCAGCGCGCTGTCGGTGTTCGACACCGTGGCGCTGCCGCTGCGCGAGCTGCGCACGATCGACGAGGAGCTGATCCACGATCTGGTGATGATGAAACTCGAGATGGTCGGCATCGAACCGTACCATGCAACCAAGATGCCGGCCGAATTGTCGGGCGGCATGGTGAAGCGCATCGCGCTCGCTCGCTCGCTCGCGCTCGAGCCGGAACTGCTGTTTCTCGACGAGCCGACCGCCGGGCTCGATCCCGACCGCAGCGAGAGCTTCGTCAAGCTGGTCCAGGAGCTGCACCGCGAGCTCAACCTGACGGTGGTAATGGTGACGCACGACCTCGACACGCTGGTGGCGCTGTCGACGCGGGTCGCGGTATTGTGCGAGCAACGGCTGGTCATCGTCGGCACGCTCGACGAAGTGGTGGCCGATTCGCACCCGTTCATCCGCAATTTTTTCATGGGCGAACGCGGCCGGCGCGCGCTGGAAGCGGTCAGGAGCGTTATCCTGACCTGACGCCGTTCGCAGGCCGGGTCCGGGATCTGACGTAAAGGGGTGTGACGATGGAAAACAGGGCATATGCGCTCGCGGCGGGGTTGTTTACGCTGCTGCTGGGGCTGGGCGTGATCGCGGCGGCGCTGTGGTTCAGCGGCGAGACCATCGAGACCAGCAACTACCAGCTGGTGTCGCGCCATGCGGTATCGGGGCTCAATCCGCAGGCGCCGGTGCGCTACCGCGGCGTGACGGTCGGCAAGGTCATCAGCATCGATTTCGACCCGCTCGAGCCGCGCTCGATTCTGGTCGAGATCACGGTCAGGACCGGCACGCCGTTGACCCGCGGCACCTTCGCGCAGCTCGGCTCGCAGGGCGTGACCGGGTTGTCGTACGTGATCCTCGATGACGACGGCGGCAAACCCGAGCCGCTGGTCGGCGAAGGTGATAATCTGGCGCGCATCGAAGTCCGGCCATCATTTTTCGACAACGTCAGCGCGTCAGGCCAGGAGATGATCGATAATTTCAACCAGGTCGCGAAGCGCGTCAATACGCTGTTGAGCGATGACAACCAGAAACAGCTCGCGAGCACGCTGCGCAACCTCGATCGGGCCTCGGGCAAGGTGGCCTCGCTGGCGGGTGCGATTGAGCCGACGGTGAAGGCGCTGCCGGCGCTGATGAACGACACCGGCATCGTGCTGAAGCGTGCCGATACGCTGCTCGCCAACCTGAATCAGCGCGTCGATTCGTTCGAGCGCGCCGCAATAGGCGCCGAGCGGCTGACCACCAGCGGCACCGCGTTGTCGGAGGCCATGCTGAACGAATCCCTGCCGCGCCTGAATTTGCTGCTCGAAGATCTGCAGCGCTCTTCGCGCGGGCTCGAACGGCTGCTGTATGAAATCAACGAACAGCCGCACAGCCTGGTATTCGGCAAGAACCCGGTTCCGCCCGGGCCCGGCGAGCCGGGGTTCGCGGCGCAGCGGGGGGCGCGATGAAAAAACTTTCGATCATAAGTCTTGCGCTGCTGCTTGCAGCATGCTCGCTCGGTCCGGCCAGCAAGGATGCTCCTGCAACCTACGATCTCGGCGCGCCGCGCGCTCATGCGGCGAACCAGCCGCGCATCCGCGCGAGCCTGCTGGTTCACAACGTCGCCGCGCCGGGCTGGCTCGACACGCCGGCCATCGTCTACCGGCTCAATTACCAGGACGCGGCGCGGCAGCAGATTTATGCCAGCAGCCGCTGGGCCGCGGCACCCGCCGCGCTGCTCACGCAGCGGCTGCGCGGCAGGCTCGCGGCGGCCAGTGACGGAGGCGTGATCGGTGTGGCCGACAGCGCGCGCGCCGATTACACGCTGCGCCTCGAGCTCGAGGACTTCAGTCAGGTATTCGATGCTGCCGATGCCAGCCGCGCAGTGGTTATCGCGCGCGCCAGCATTGTCAACGTCGCCAGGCGCAGCCTGCTCGCACAAACCAGCTTTACCGTCGAGCGCGCGGCGGCGAGCGCGAACGCCGAAGGCGGCGTGCGCGCGCTGGCGGCGGCCGGTGACGAGCTGATCGAAGCGGTCGTGGCGTGGGCCGCCGCGAGTCTGGCGCGGGAGAAAAAGGGCAACTGACAGGGAAACCAGAAATGGCCGACACCCTCTTCACCAGGATCATCAACCGCCAGATCCCGGCCGATATCGTCTATGAGGACGAACTATGCCTCGCCATCAGGGACATCAACCCGCAGGCGCCGGTGCACCTGCTGCTGATTCCGAAGCAGCCGATCGACATGCTGTCGAACGCCAAACCGGAAGACCAGGCGCTGCTCGGGCACCTCTTGCTCGCGGCGGGCAGGATTGCGCGCCAGCTCGGGATCGACGGCGCGTTCCGGCTGGTGGTCAACAACGGCGCTGACAGCGGCCAGTCCGTGTTTCATATTCACATTCACATCCTTGCCGGGCGCCGATTCCGTTGGCCGCCTGGCTAGCCGGCAGCGCCGGGGATTGGCGGGATGGGGCAGCGTACAGCTGCGACTCGGCGCGCAGTTCCGCCGCGCCTATCGGGTTTTACGTAAATTCCTGACGTCGCCCGGCCCCCATCCCTACCCCTTCCCCCGCGAGGGGGAAGGGAACGTCGAGCGGAAATGGTTTGTCAACCATTTCCGCAATGCTCAGTAAGTACATTGAGGAAATCGCGGAAAACATCGCTTGAGATTTACCTGATGCGACTGTTTCCCGCGTCCCGAGCGACGCATTACTGCCCGTCAGCCAGGCTGGCTGGCCGAGTGATTGCTTGGTGCTACCCGTCTTACTTTTTTGATTCCTTTTCGTACTTGGCGATATCTATACCCTCCGCCCACGCCATGGGATAGATGAAGCCGAAGCTCAAAAGGCATAAGATCCTGCGTACCCAACGCCCAAGCTGTTCGATGCCGCCGGCTGTTGATACAGTCGAACTGTCGTTTTTCTGATCTGTCATCGTGATCTCCGAGGTTGCGACCACGAAATACACCTCATGGCCAAGCACCCGAATAATATGCGATGCCTCGTGGCTAAGCAATCTAATAATCTGTGCCGCTTTGCTTACGCCGGCGCGACCAATTCGGGCTCCGGCCGAAATTGGATCGAGTCGAGGTATAACTGCAACCTCTTCTTTCATATGCCTTTTTTGTTTCCGCAATGCTTGATTTCGGCGGCGCCACCTTGTGCCCCGTCGAGCATGCGAAAAATTATGTTTCGTTCGGCTTTCCTGTTCCTGATTGCGCTGCTGCTCGCGGGCTGCGCGACGGCGCCGCACGAATATCCCGAACTCGCGCCGCCGCGCGCGGTTGAGATCACGCCTATCCGCTCCGAGCATCCGGTGGTGGCGCTCGTGCTCGGCGCCGGCGGCTCACGCGGCTTCGCGCATGTCGGCGTGATCAAGGTGCTCGAAGCGGAGGGTATCCGGCCTCAGGTGGTGGTCGGCAGCAGCTCGGGTTCGGTGGTTGCCGCGCTCTATGCCGGCGGTTATGACGCTGCGGCACTCGAAGACATGGCGCTCAAGGTCGAGGATCGCGAATTGATCGACTTCACGCTGTTCGGGCCGGCACCGGTGCAGGGCGAAGCGCTGCAGGATTACGTCAACAAGGCGCTCGGCAATCGCTCGATCGAGGCGCTCGAGCGCTCATTTGCGGTGATCGCCACCGAGCGCGCGACTCGCCGCATGACGATATTCAATCGCGGCAATACCGGGCTTGCGGTGCGCGCCTCGAGCAGTATCCCGAACGTGTTCTGGCCGGTCGTCATTGAGGGCACCGAATATGTCGACGGCGGACTGACGAGCCGCGTGCCGGTGCCGGTCGCGCGCCGCATGGGGGCGAACGTCGTGATTGGAGTCGATATTTCATGGCGCGGCTCGCACGACGTCGACGCGGCCGATGTCGCGATCCGGCCCGCGACGCCGCGCACGCGCGCGCTCGACTTCTCGGGTAAGCTCGAGAGCATCGCGGCGGGCGAGGCGGCGGCGCGCGCGGCGATGCCCGCGATCCGCGAGCGCATCGCGCAGGTTACGCAGGAACAGCGTCGGCAGAGAGTCGCCGCAGCCGCACAAAGCCGATAGCCGCGGAGATCATCAAGGGTGGGTGAGCAGTAAGCGGTAAGCAGCGAACAGTAACCTGAATTTGTTTTTTCTGTTCCGCTTACGGCCCACCGCTCACCGCTTACCGTAGTTCGTTTTCCTCGGTGAACTCTGTGTCCTCTGTGGCGACGGGTTGGGTTGCGGATTCGGGGTTAAGTTTTTCGCCTCTCTCCTCACGCCTATCGCTTCTTTTCCCACGATACCTCCGCAATCGGCCCCGGCTTGCCGATGCCGAAGCCTTGCGCGTAATCGACGCCGATCTCGCGCAGCTTCGCGAGCGTTTCTTCGCTTTCGACGAACTCGGCGATGGCGCGCATGCCGATCTTGTGCGACGCGAGCACGATCGCCCGCGTGCGCGCCAGCTCGGCTGGGTCCTGCAGGATGTTCTGGATGATGATGCCGTCGATCTTGAGGAAATCCAGCGTCAGTCCCTTGAGCGGCGCGAACGACACCTTGGTCGAGCCGAAAGCATCGAGCGTGAAGCGGCAGCCGAGCGGCCGCAGAGCGCCCATGAATGCCTGCGCCGCGGCGTGGTGGTCAATCACGTCCGGCTCCGCGAGCTCGAAACACAGGTTGCCGGCGGTGAATTTCTGGCGCCGCAGTTCGGCGCGCACGTAGAGGGCGAATTCCGGATCGCACAATGAGGAGCCGGCGAGGTTCACGCAGTAGAGCGGCATGCGCCACGCCGCATCGCTGCGCTGCTTTTCCAGCGTCCACTTGAGGAGGTTCCTTACCACCCAGCGGTCGATTTCCGCCATCAGGTTGTAGCGTTCGGCGACCGGGATGAAGCCGCCGGGCGGCGCCATGTGCTGCTCTTCTTCCTGCAGCCGCAGCAGCACCTCGAAGAGCCGCGGCCAGGGTGCGGCTGCGGCGAGCGGCCGGATGGTCTGCGCGAACAGTATGAACTGATCGTCCTGCAGCGCCCGCACCAGCTGCGCGCGCGGATCCTTGCCGCCGATCAACTGCTCGGTCATCGACTCCAGGTAGAACGTCTCGCCGCTCTCGTGCGCTCCGACCATCACGTCGCCGATCGATTCGCCCGGATGCGCCGCCGTCGCCGCCGGCGCCGCGCCGCCCACCATGCTCGCGATCAGCGCATAGAACCCGCTGGGGCGCTCCGCGTCCGGCGGGTACGGCAGCAGCGTGACAGCGCAGCTTTCGATTTCGCCGCCCGGCTGACGCCACTCGACTTCGTAGCGGACTTCCTTGCCGGTGAAAACGTCGGCACTGCGCGACTTGAGGTCCCGGTAGATTTCATCGCCGACCACCTCGCGCAGCGTGTGGCCTTCGATCTGCTTGCCGTCACGGCCGCGCCACTGCGCGAAGGCGGGATTATGGTATCGGCACCGCTCGTCGCGGTCGACAAACGCGATCATCACCGGCAGCGCGTCGTTGATCAGCTGCAGGCGCGCTTCAGCGACCTTCTGCGCCTCGGCGGCGCGCTCGCGGCGCGCGCTTTCCTGCGCCAGCGCGTCCCTGGCGCGCTGCAGCTGCTTGGTGCGCCGCGCGATGATCCATTGTGCTTTCGAGAGCTGGCTCGCGGTCGCGGCAATCGCCGCGAACAGCACGCCGGCGAGAAACGCGATCCACTCCAGGTCGAACAGCGTGAAGTAAATCGTGGCGATCAGCATCACCCCGAGCAGCACGGTGAGCGCCACACCCAGAATGGCGCGCAGATTACGCATCATGTACGGCATGGCGCTATTTTGACATGCGTCCTGCCGGCTCGCTACGGGACGCCGATGATCACCAACTCGCGCTCGCCCGCGATGCGCCCGGCGGCGCGGATCAGGTGCTCAAGCTCGGAACGCCGCATACACGCGTTCCCGCTCGCGGGGGCTGAGCACGCCCGCGAAGGGCGTGGACTGCCGCAGTCGCGCGGCGCGCGCTCCCTGATCGGTGATGAATGCGGCGATCTCGGGCCACGGCCGGCGGAGGATGGCCTCCCATTCGTCCAGCGCGCGTGGCGTGTCTTCCCCGTAACGCGAGCGCCAAGTCGCCAAGGTCCGCCGCACTTGATCCAGAAGCGCGAGGTTGCGCTCAATTTTCTGCGCGGTGAGGCAGTGCATGGCCAGGCTGCGTGCCTCGATGATGCGGTGCTTTAGCGCGCCAGCCGCGCCATACGCAAGCACGCTTGCATTTAGTAGCACTATGTGCAATGTCTAAACCCGGCGGGCCTGATCGCACGACTCCAGGCGGCGTGATAGGAATGCTGAAGGGTGAAGGGTGAAGGGTAAGCGGTAAGCGGTAAGCGGTAAGCGGAAAGCGGTAAGCGGTAAGCGGAAAGCGGAAAGCGGAAAGCGGTAAGCGGAAAACGGAAAGGGCAAAGCTAACTAGCGTGAATTTTAGTCTGGTTTTCACCCCTCACTCCTCACGCCTCACGTGTCTCCATCGCGCGACAGCGCAGTACATGCTCGATGCGCCAGCTCGCTATCGCCCAATCCCATAGTGCGGCAATGTTCGTCGTGCCGGGATCGTGCGGCGGGTTCTGGCCGAGGAAATGCAGCACGGCAAGCAACGCCGGCAGCGGCCGTTGTGCGTCGATCGCTGCGGCGCGCGTCTGCTTGCTGAGCTTCTCGCAGGCGGCGTTGACCGCGACCGGCACGTGCACGTAGCGCGGCGTCGGGAAACCGAGCAGCTGCTGCAAGTAGATCTGGCGCGGCGTCGAGTCGAGCAGGTCGGCGCCGCGCACGATGTCGGTGATGCCTTGCTCCGCGTCGTCTACGACCACCGCGAGCTGGTAGGCGAACACGTGGTCGGCGCGGTACAGCACGAAGTCGCCGATATCGGTTTCGAGGTGCTGCGCCACGCGACCCTGTATCGCGTCATCAAAGCCGATGTCAGCGCCGCGGGTGTCGATGCGCCATGCGCGCGCGGTTTTTCCCGATGCAAGCCCGTCACGGCAGGTGCCCGGATATACCGGGCCTTCGATGCCGCTAACTGCCGAGTCCGCGATTTCACGCCGGCTGCACGCACACGGATAAACTTTGCCGAGCGCGCGCAGCCGGTGCAACGCCGCGTGGTACGCATCCGAGCGCCGGCTCTGATACGCAATTGCTCCGTCCCACTGCATGCCACACGTTTCGAGCGTGCGCAGGATGTCATCAGCCGCGCCGGCAACCACGCGCGGCGGGTCGAGGTCTTCGATGCGCACCAGCCACTCGCCGCCGCGGCTTTTGGCTTCGAGATAGCTCGCAACCGCGGCGATCAGCGACCCGAAATGCAAGGGGCCGGTGGGAGAAGGGGCGAAGCGACCGCGATAGCTGGAATTCATTTCAGAAAATCAGCATTCAGCAGTCAGCAGTCAGCAAAACTACGGCAGCTGCGCCACTAAAAAGCTGATCGCCGACCGCTGACAGCTAAATAGGCGCGTTTGATAGTATAGCGATCATCATCGGGATTCGGGATTGAGGATCGAGAGTTCAGGGCTTGATCGGATAGCGAGTTGAGAGTATTCACCGCTTACCGCCCACCGTTTTTTTGCGGCACAATGACCATCCGATGTCCACCCTTCTGCGCACCGAATTACCCTACCGCGCCGACAGCGCGTCGCTGTTCGAGGCGGTCGCCGACCTGCCGTGGGCGGTGTTCCTCGACAGCGGCGGCCATCACCTGACGCAGTCGCGCTACGACATTATTGCCGCCGAGCCATATGCGACGCTCACTACGCGCGGCAAGCTGACCGAAATCCGCGGCGACGCAATCGAGCTGTCGCGCGAGGACCCACTCGCGTTGTTGCGGCGGCACTTGGCGACTGATCCTGACGCGGGATGCGAGCTGCCGTTTTGCGGCGGCGCGCTCGGCTATTTTTCCTACGATCTGGCGCGGCGTTTCGAGCGCCTGCCGGTGCGCGCCGAGGACAGCGAAAAGATGCCCGAGTTGGCGATCGGCATCTACGACTGGGCGGTGGTGGTCGATCACCTCGAGCGCCGCAGCTGGCTTGTCGGGCAGGGACGCGATCCCGACACCGACTGGAAGTGGGACCGCTTGGTCGCGCGTTTCAGCGCGCCGGCGGCGGAGCGCGCGCGCGCGCCGTTCCGCATCACCGCGCCGCTCGCATCGAACCTGTCGCGCGACGCTTACGCTGCGGCGTTTCACCGCGTGCACGATTACATCCACGCCGGCGACTGCTATCAGATCAATCTCGCGCAGCGCTTCGCCGCGCCGGCCACCGGCGACCCGTGGCTGGCCTACCAGGCGCTGCGCATCATCAACCCGGCGCCGTATTCGGCTTTTCTGAACCTGCCGTACGGCACCGTGATGTCGGCATCCCCGGAGCGCTTTCTCAAGCTCGAGCGCGGCAATGTCGAGACCAGGCCGATCAAGGGCACGCGGCCGCGCGCCGGCCACCCGCGGCCCGATGCCGAGCTCGCTGCCGGCTTGCAGGCGAGCG
Organism: Betaproteobacteria bacterium; assembly: GCA_016202615.1. Lineage (GTDB taxonomy): Bacteria > Pseudomonadota > Gammaproteobacteria > Burkholderiales > SG8-41 > PALSA-1004. The sequence goes on along the minus strand of JACQOI010000326.1, from coordinate 16,494 downwards.
CGAAGGACCGCGCCGAGAACGTGATGATCGTCGATCTGCTGCGCAACGCCCTGTCGAAGAACTGTGAGTTGGGATCGGTGAAGGTGCCGAAGCTGTTCGAGGTCGAGAGCTTTGCCACCGTACATCACCTGGTGAGCACGGTGACTGGCAGGCTGCGGCAGGGCCGCGACGCGCTCGATCTCTTGCGCGGCTGTTTCCCGGGCGGCTCGATCACTGGTGCGCCGAAGCTGCGTGCGATGCAGATCATCGAGGAGCTCGAGCCGCACTGGCGCGGCGTTTACTGCGGCGCGATCGGCTACCTCGGCTGCGACGGCAATATGGACCTGAACATCGCAATCCGCACGCTGATCTATGCGGGTGGCATTATTCGTTTCTCGGCCGGCGGCGGCATCGTCGCCGATTCGCGGCTCGAGGACGAATACCAGGAGACCTTCGACAAGGCGGCGGCGATGCTGAGACTGCTGCAGCAGACCGCTGCGAGCGGGTTCGGAAGCTGATCGCGGAGAGGCGAGAGACGGAAAAAGCAGGAGTGAGGGATGAGGTTGCCGCGGGCAAGGAGGTTATCATCGCCAAGGCCGGCAAGCCGGTCGCGAAGATCGTTCCGATCAGGGCGGGTAAGCCTCTATTTGACCAACGCATCCGATTAAGGTAACCTATTTACTAATAGTCGGCAGCTTGGACGGCAAACCGGACACTCCTTCCGCGAGGGAAAAGCGAAGGCAATGTCGCGCTAATTACCGACTACTGAGGAGTATTTTCTTAACTGTGAGGAGGGGGCATGGCTAAATCTAAGCGTTCTCGAAAGACCATCAAGTACTGGACAGCGCTGGACATCAAGCAACTGAAACAAATGGCTCGTCAGAAGATCTTGGCGAGGACGATTGCGAAGAAACTCCGCAGAACAACGGCTGCTGTATACACCAAGGCCCATGAGCAACGCATTAGCTTGAAGAAATAGCGATAGGCCAGATAAGCAGCCAAGAACAAGCCCGGCGTTGAGCCGGGTTTTGTTTTTGTGTGTTTCGGTTGCTTCTTGAGATGTCGTACTGTCGAAGAACTCGATCAATGCTGTTAGGACTAATGATAGCTGCCGTTGAGCTGACCAAGGACAATTTTGAGGACGTCGTTTCCAGGAACGACATGGTGATCGTTGACTTCCGGGCGCCGTGGTGCGGGCGCACGCCGGGACTCGTTAGCCGCAGGCCCGTTTGCGGGAACGGCGTGCAGGATTCGCAAGAAACACGGATATCGGAGTGAGGAATGGCCACCATTGAATTAACCAAGGACAACTTTGAGGACATGGTCTCGAAGAACGATATCGTTATTGTCGACTTTTGGGCATCGTGGTGCGGACCCTGCAAGACGTTTGCGCCGGCGTTCGAGGCGGCGTCGGAAAAATATCCCGACGTCGTGTTCGGCAAGGTCAATACCGAAGAGCAGCAGGAGCTTGCCGGCTATTTCCAGATCCGCTCGATTCCGAACATCATGCTGTTCCGCGAAAAGGTGATACTGTTCTCCCAGCCGGGCGCATTGCCCGCAGCCGGGATCGACAGCGTGATCGAGCAGGCACGCGGGCTCGACATGGCGAAGATCCACCAGGACATCGCGGAAGAGGAAGCGCAGCGAAGCGATGACGTCAAGACGTGAAGCGACCCATCAACGTCTAAAGTTTAAGGTCTAAAGTCTAACGTTCGAACTTTAAACGTTAAACCTTAGACTTGAAACCATAATGCCGAGGACATGACATGGCAACCATCGAACTCGTTTCCGACGGCCCGCTGCTCGTCAAAGACGTGACGCAATGCCGCAATTCGCGCGGCGAAGCGATCGCGGTCAAAGATCCGTTCTATCTATGCCGCTGCGGCGGTTCCGCCAACAAGCCGTTCTGTGACGGCACGCACAAGAAAATCGGCTTCAAGTCGGCGCGCGAAGCGCCGCCACCGTCCGGCGGGTCGTCGTCCGCGTCAGGCGGTAAGAGCGCCGCCGCCGCGCCGTGCGTGCGGATCAAGAAGGACGGGCCGTATTTGGTCACCGGCGTGCCGGATCTGAAGTGCGATGTCGCGCCACCCGATCCCGCGCAGTATGCGTTGTGCCGCTGCGGCGCGTCGAAGACCAAGCCTTATTGCGACGGCTCGCACCGCGTGATCGGCTTCAAGGACGACAAGAATTGACGTTGAAGATGGCGTATTCATGTTCAAGGCAATCTACATCAGCAAAAGCGACGATAAACAGCAATGCGCAATCCGCGACATCAACGAGACCGAACTACCCGAAGGCGATGTCACGCTGCGCGTCGAGTATTCGACCCTCAACTACAAGGACGGTCTCGCGATCACCGGCAAAGGCCCGGTGGTGCGCAAATTTCCGATGGTGCCCGGCGTCGACGGCGCCGGCGTCGTGACCGCAAGTTCGCATTCCGGCTTCAAGGCCGGCGACAAGGCGGTGCTCAACGGCTGGGGCGTGGGCGAGACGCACTGGGGCTGCCTCGCGCAGCGGGCGCGATTGAAAGGCGACTGGCTGATCGCATTGCCTGAGAAATTTTCGACGCGGCAGGCGATGGCGATCGGCAGCGCCGGCTACACCGCGATGCTGTGCGTGCTCGCGCTGGAAAAGCACGGCGTGACACCCGAGCAGGGCGAGATCGTTGTCACTGGCGCGGCGGGCGGCGTCGGCAGCGTCGTGATCGCGCTGCTCGCCAAGCTCGGCTACCGCGTCGTCGCTTCCACCGGGCGCGTGAGCGAAGCGGATTATCTGAAAGCGCTCGGCGCGGCGGAAGTGATCGACCGCGCGACGCTGTCAGCGCCGGGCAAACCGCTCGCGAAGAAGCGTTGGGCGGGCGCGATCGACACCGTCGGCAGCCACACGCTCGCCAACGTCTGCGCAGCCATGCGCTATCGCGGCGTGGTCGCCGCGTGCGGCCTGGCTCAAGGCATGGATTTCCCGGCCAGCGTCGCGCCGTTCATCCTGCGCGGCGTAACGCTCGCCGGCATCGACAGCGTGATGGCGCCGCGCGCGCTGCGTGTGCAAGCGTGGTCGCGGCTCGCGCGCGACCTCGACGCCGCCAAGCTCGATACGATCTCACAGGAAATCAACCTCGCGGCGGCAATTCCGGCGGCGGCCGAACTGCTCGCCGGCAAAGTGCGCGGCCGGCTGGTGGTGAACGTCAACGGCTGACGCCGGTAGGTTACAGATTAGTTTCGCATTCCACGAGAAACAACTGCAAAAGCGTCAGCTACACAGGACACATCCTCATGCATACATCACGCAGTCATACGCCGATTATCTTGTTGGCGGTTGCGGCATTCGTCCTTATGGGTGCCGCGTCAGCGCAGGAGCAGAAGCGAAAGCCGCCCGCAGGCCCGCCGCCCGGCACGCCGGTCAAGGCGGCGCCCGTCAAAGTCGGTGCCGTTAACAACGAGGTGTCCGCGGTCGGCACGCTGCTCGGCAACGAGTCGGTGATGATAAGGCCGGAGGTTGCGGGCCGCATCGCGGCGATCAATTTCAACGAAGGCCAGGTGGTGGCGCGTGGCGCGCTGCTGGTCACGCTCGACTCCGCCGAAGTCAAGGCGCAGCTCGCGGGCAGCACCGCCGACGAGCGCCTGAATAAGCAGCGCGCCGAGCGCGCCGAACAGCTCTACAAGAAAAACTTCATCAGCCAGCAGGCGCTCGACGATGCGCGCGAGGCGTACAAGAAAGCTACCGCGCGGCGCCAGGAAGACGAGGCGCGCGCCGCCAAGACCGAGATCCACGCGCCGTTCAACGGCATCGTCGGCCTGCGGCTGGTCAGCGCCGGCGCCTATCTCAAGGCCGGCGAGGACATCGTGCGGCTCGACAACATCGACACTGTGAAGCTCGATTTCCGCGTGCCCGAGACTTACCTCGGGCAGATGGGCAAGAGCCAGGCGATCGCGCTGCGCGTCGACGCCTATCCAGCGCAGCAGTTCACCGGGCAGGTCTACGCGATCGAGCCCTCGGTCGACGAGAAAACGCGCACTGCGATGCTGCGCGCGCGGGTGCCCAATCCCGGCGGCAAGCTCAAGCCCGGGATGTTCGCGCGCGTCACGCTCCACCTCGGTACTCGAGCCAACGCGATCCTGATCCCGGAGCAGGCGGTGGTGCCGCGCGGCGACAAGAATTTCGTGTTCCGCGTCATTGCCGGCAAGGTGCAAATGGTGGCAGTCGAACTCGGCACGCGCACGCCCGGCGAAGTCGAAGTGATCAGAGGCCTGGGCAAAGACGACGTCGTGGTCACCGACGGACAGATCAAATTACAAGACGGCATTCCCGTAATGATCCTCCCAGACAAACCACTCGCACTTAAACCACAAGCAAAAGGCGGTTACTGAGACCACCCGCCGCGCCTCGAATTCGAAGACCGAGTCCGGGCAACGGCAGCGAGCCGGCGTTTACCCGGCAATCGCGGCGATTTCCGGTTCGCTGTAGCCGAGTTCCCGCAGCACTTCCTGCGTGTGCTCACCCAAGAGCGGTGGTGGCAGCCTTATGCTCCCCGGGGTGCCAGAGAAGTGCATCGGTATCGAAGTCGTCAGCATCGGTCCTGCGCTCGGATGCTCATAATCGTGAAAGAATCCGGTGGCCTCAAGGTACGGGTCCTTCATCAAGTCCTCCAGGGTATTCATGGCGCCGTTCGGAACGTCTGCCGCATCCAGCTTCTCGCGCAATTCGGCGGTGCCCTGCTGCCCGATCCGCTCGGCAATGAGCGCGTAGTTCTCATCGAAATGACGCGAACGCTGGGCGAGCGTCGCGAAGCGCTCGTCTGCAAAAAGTTCGGGACAGCCCACAGCCGTCAGCAGGCCCTTCCAGTGCGCATCGGTGTTGGCCATCACGCATATGAAACCGTCCCTGGTGGCAAAGGGCCTGCGGTAAGGCGTGAGCAGACGAACGTAGCCCAGGCTGCCTTGCTGCGGCTGAAAAGCAGCGCTCCACAGATGCTCGACGAGCAGGAACGACACCATGGTCTCGAACATCGGCACGTGTATCTCCTGGCCGCGGCCGGTGCGCTCCCGGCTGAACAGGGCCATGCCAATGGCGCAAGCTAAAGTAGAACCGGTGAGCTTGTCGGCGATTATCGTCGGGATGTAGCGCGGTTCGCCGGTCTGTCTGCCGACCAGCCCGGCAATGCCGCTTTCGCCCTGGATGATGTCGTCATAGGCCGGGCGCTCCCGGCGCGGCCCGTCATGGCGGTAGCCCGAGGCGGAAGCATAGATGATTCCGGGGTTGCACGCTGCCACGGCGGAATAATCGATACCGAGCCGCTCGGCAGCCTGTGGACGCATGCCGTGGACGAACACATCCGCACCTTCGACCAAGCGCATCAACGCCTTAAGCGCCGCCGGTCGCTTCAGGTCGAGAACGATGCTCCGCTTGTTGCGATTCACGTTTACGAAAAACGCCGCCATTTTCGGATGGCGCGACGGCCCGATCTGACGATTCAGATCGCCTATCGGCGGTTCGACCTTGATGACATCGGCTCCCATATCGCCCAGCGTCTGGGTCGCCAGCGGGCCTAGAATGGTCGTGGTGAGATCGATGATCCGGACCCCGGCGAGCGGTCCGGTTGCGGCCTTGGTTGTTACGGCTGTTTCCTCGTTCATCGTGTTCCCCCGTTGCTGCGTCTTATTTCAATAGCGTAACGGCGCCGCACGCATATGCCCTCCCGTTTTCCTGACATCTGAATTCGCCGCCAGATGACGGGTCGCCACCGAGGTTCGTAACGCAAATGCCGGCCGCCCAAAGCTCAGGGCTGTGAACTGCGCCGCCTGATGAGGACGATCTTGTCATTACAAAATACTTCCTCGCTGGCTTGGTTGTAGACGTGGTCCCGGAACACCACCACGCCGCGGTCGGGATTCGAGCTCAGCCGTTTTTCCAAGACCTCGACTTCGGTCCGTACCGTATCGCCAGGGCGTACCGCGGCGAGAAAGCGCGCCCGCTCAAGCCCGACCAGCGCAATGAGGCTCTCGGCGAACAGATCGCCCGTCATCGCGCTCGAAAACGACATGATCAGATGGCTGGGGCAGATGCGCCCGGCCAAGCCACGCTTTCGCGCGTATTCATCGTTCAGGAACAGCGGCACATCGTAACCGGTCAGCCGGCAGAAAGACTCGTGGTCCTCATCGGTAATCGTGCGGGTGCGCGTCGGGTAACGGGCACCAACCTCGAAGTCTTCGAAGTAGCGGCTCATCTGGCAAGATCGTTCACGCCAGATCACGCACGCCGTGCTCGAATGCGACCCGCAGTTTCACGTGGCTCCGGCGGCGCGCCGGGCCCGTCTTGCCCATTTGGGCAACCAGCGCTGCGCCGCAGTCGCCTGCTCGTCGCAAGAATGCGCCTTGTGATGAGGTACCGACATTACGATTCGTGCTCCAGCGTTGAGGCTTTCTTGCTGACCTCATTGTGGTGTGCTTTAGCAGCCTGTTGGAGTGCCTAGCCCGACTGGCTGCTAGCGGTCGAATTTGGGGAAAAGCGCGGCCAAATTCGCATAACTTTTGTCCTCTTCGGCAATTCTACTGGCCCCGGTTTTGCATTAGGAGTTTGTCGGGGCTAAGTCCGACAAACTCCTCGCGCTGTTGTCGCGTCCGCTCTCGAGTACCGCGATCGCTGAAATCTCGATCAGCGCGTCCTTGCGGAGCAAGCCCGCGACCAGCACACCGGTCGAGGCCGGGAAGGCGTTACGGAAGAACTCCCTGCGCACCGCGGCTGTCTTGGCGTAGTTTTCCGTGGTGGTGAAAAAATCGGTGGTAGAGACGATGTCGTCGCAACAACCACCGATCGATTTCAGAATACGGTCGAACTTGCGGTAGATTTGCCGGGTCTGCTCCACGATGTCACCGGGGATTGCAATCCGCCCCTCATCGTCGGTCCCGGTGGTTCCAGAAAGATAGACGGTGTTGCCGACTCGCACGGCCGGCACGTACGTGTAATGCGTCGGCCACTGTTTTTCTCCAACGACGACTTCACGATCCGGGCGCATTGCTTTTTCCTTCCCCGCGCGGCCGCGCAACGACCTGGTAAACGTGAAACCCCTCGAGCAACGTTTCGTCGCGCTGGTTCAGCAGGACGGTCTTGAAGCGGTAAAAAACACGGCGCCCCTCCCGCCAGATTCGTTCAAGAATGAACTCCGGCCGGATGGTATCGCCGACGACTGCGGGATGCAGGTACCGGCACCCCTGTTCTACAAGCACGAATCCCTCCAGCTTCTCTCTTATCTCCGACGCACCAACAGCGGTCATCGAGACGAGCAAGAGGCCGTGCGCAAGCGGCTTCGCGAATTTCGTGCGCTTCGCATACTCGACGTCATAATGGCTGCGGTGCACGTCGCCGGTGATCCCCGAGAAGAGCAGGAAGTGCGCATCGTTGAGCGTCTTTGAGGGTCCCGCAAAGCGCAGGCCCTCATGCAGGGAATTCTCTGGAGTCATGTCGCAATATTATCCGCATAAAACTGCTGTGTAAAGCAGCCGGCGACAGCAGTCGGCGACGGACCGCATTACGCATGCGCCTTGCTTTATAATAACTGAAATGACAGCGCCGGCTCTTCAGGCAACTTTAAATTCATTTCTAAACGCGGTGTGGCCACGGAGACCGTACACGGCCGTTCGCTGGTTCCGGTGGTGTTTCATGGGCATGGCTGTCGCCACGTCCGCTTTCGTTGCTGCAGCATCGGCCCAACCACGACAAACATATCCCAATCGTCCGATCCGCGTGGTCGTTCCTTTTCCGCCTGGGGGAGGCGCGGATGTATTGGGACGCCTGACAGCTCTGCTGTTAACCGACAGCTTCAAGCAGCAGGCGATCGTGGACAATCGGGCTGGCGCGGGGGGAAGAGTAGGTTTCGAGCATGTCGCGAACTCAGCGCCCGATGGCTATACGCTGCTGCTAGGGGGTAGCGGCCCTATGATTATCCAGCCCGCTCTGTATCCAAAACTGCCGTACAACGTGCAGAAAGACTTTGTGCCTATTACACCGGTAGCGATGAGTGCATACGTGTTGCTGGTTCATCCTGCCGTGCCAGCCCAGACCCTTACTCAATTGATCGCGTTATCCAAGTCCAAACCTGGCGTGTTGAACTACGCCTCGTCCGGAGTCGGCGCTTTTGGCCACTTGGCGGCCGAGTTGTTCCAGGCCATGGCCAAGGTGAAGATGGTCCATGTCGCGTACAAGGGCACTTCGCCCGGCGTGCTGTCGGTAATGACGGGAGAGACCGATTTAATCTTCAGCGATATCCTGACGGCCGTGCCGGCGGTCCACTCCGGGCGGTTGCGTGCTATTGCGGTTACGGGCTTGAAGCGTTCATCGGCATTGCCCGGCGTACCGACCGTTGCGGAGGCCGGCCTGCCGGCGCTTGAAGTCCAAAACCGTTACGGCGTATTGGCTCCAACAGGAACGCCCAAGGACACCATCATGCGGCTGAATGCCGCGTTGGTGAAAAGTCTGCAATCCGCCGAAACCCGGAAGAGAGTAGAGGCAGATGGATCTGAGGCGGTCACGAGCACACCGGAGGAGTTCGCAAGTTTCATTAAGACAGAGACCGAGAGGTGGTTCAAGGTCATCAAGGGAGCGGGTATCAAGCCCGAATAGGCGGCCTTGGCCCGCGTCGACTGCTTCATTGGCATGCTCCGTGGTGGGACGCATGATTTTCGGCGACACTGGGTGACTTCTGGCGGGAATGGATTTCCGCCCTACGGAACTCTGCTCAGGCATCACTTCTATTTGAGATGCGACGGCTGGGCAAGCTTACGCCCCTCGGCTTGATTCCAGCGGAAACCTGAGCTTTCTGACGTCGCTGACTGGCGACACCGGAATATTCGATAAATCAGTTAATTGGTAAATGCGATACGCTACGCGTCGCAAAGCGGCGACAATGCCATGTTTTTCGCTGGGCGGCAGACTGAACTTAACATCATGATTTTATGAAATTATTTTACTTTGGCACGGATGTTGCGAAAAATATGATGACGGCGCCTAACTCGACTTGCTAAACGGACTCTCGGAGACACTGTAAGTGAGTTATGCCCGTTACGTGTCGTTCGTTATTTGCGAGATCGAAGGCGCAAAAGACGAGCACGAACGAAACTCAATTCATTTAAGGAGGTTATGATGTTAAAACGTCGTCCAATTGCTGTTTTGATCGCAGCTATGCTGTTTGGCACGCAGGTTGGCATAGCCGTCGCCGATGAACCGGAAATAATCCCGATAAGGGAACAGATAACGGAGTATCAGACGTTCGCCTACTATGTCGTGCCGGAATCAATGGACCGGGATGAGTTCCTGGCTTCGATTGGTGAGTCTGCGGTTGATGAGTCTGAACCGATGCAGGTCACGGTATTCAATCCTGACGGGTCGTCGTATGAACTTGCGTCCACAGAGGTTGCGGTACTTTTTCCTGAGGATGAGGTGACACTCGCGGAGGAACCGGTGTCCATAGAGTCAACACCTGCGGAACCGGCCGCATTTTTCGATTCCGACGAGGAGGGATATCAGACGACACCCGTGCAGTTCACGGTGTTCAATCCCGATGGTAGCTCGTACGAATTCACGCCCGAAGATCAGCTCGCGATATACGAGCCCTCCGGGTTGATTTGGTACTACGAGTTGCCGGCGTAGATTGTGGTGTCTTGGCGCGGGTCGGCATCGCTCTAGCAGCCTGTCGGACTTAGTAGTCCGTACAGGCTGCTAAAAGCAAAACCGGCTGACACTTCAGAAAAAACCCAGCCGAAGCGGTCGAATTTGACGAAAAGCGCGCGTGAATTAGCATATCGGTAATCCTTTTCTGCAATTCTCCTATGGCCGGTTTTGCATTAGGAGTTTGTCGGGGTTAAGTCCGACAAACTCCTAGTGGTAACCACTAAGGCCGATCTGCGACTCGTATTAATCTACATCTAAGATGGCGTCGCTCGGGGTCTCCTGCGGCGGCGGTGATGGGGAACGGCGGGTGTCGCCCGCAGGCGGCAGGTCAGCTTTTCGGGATTTTCTTCTTCGGGTCCACGAACGGCCGGGGAACCACCTTGGCCGGGCGTTCGCCGGCGCCGGGTATGAGCACTTTCAGGGCGGTTCCGGGCGCAACCGCGATCGCGCGGAGCATCGCGTAGCCGATGTTTTTCTTGAGACGCGGAGACCAGATGGCGGAAGTGACCCGGCCCGCGGGCTCGTCACCCGCCTTGACCGGCCATGGTGTCGCGTTGAACTCGATCCGCTCGCCCGCAATCTCGATGCCCGCGAGCCTGCGCGTGACGCCCGCCGCTTTGATCCGCTTGAGCGCCTCGCGGCCGATGTAGCCGGCGGGCTTGTCATCGTCCACCAGCCGCTCGAGCCCGACTTCATAGACGTTGTTCTCCAGCGTCATGTCCGCGCCCCAGTTCAGGATGCCGGCTTCGATCCGGCGGATGTCGGAGGGGCCGGTCGGGCGGATATGGTGCGGCTTGCCGGCCTCCATGATGCGTTCCCACAGCTCGTCGCCCCGGCTGCCGTCGCGCAAATAGATTTCGTAGCCCACTTCGCCCGACCATCCGGTGCGCGTAACGACGACCGGGATGCCGTCCAGGCTGGTTTCGAGGAAGTAGTAATAGCGCAATTGCAGCACGCGCTCACCGAAGAGCGCGTGCACCACCTCCCTCGCCTTCGGGCCCTGGATCTGCACGGGCGAAACGTCGGGTTCCCGGATCTTCACCCGCAAGCCGGAGTTCAACGCCGCGCCGCGCGCCCACAGCAGCACGTCGCTGTCGGCGAGCGCGAGCCAGAAGTGGTTTTCTCCCAGCCGCAGCAGCACCGGATCGTTGATGATGCCGCCGTCCTTCGAGGTGATGACGACGTACTTGCCCTGGCCCACCGCGCAGCGCGCAAGATCGCGCGGCGTCAGCAGGTTGGTGAAAGCGAAAGCATCGGGGCCCGTGATCTCGACCTGCCGCTCCACCGCGACGTCCCATAGCGTGACGTGATTCAGCAGATGCCAGTACTCCTCCTCGAGGTCGCTGAAGCAAATCGGGAACAACATGTGGTTATACACGGTGTACGCCTTGGCGCCGTGGCGCTGCGTAGCCTCGAAAAAGGGACTGCGGCGCAGGCGCGCGCCGCGCTGCACAAGATTCATGTCGAAGGCCATCTTTCAGACTCCGGAGAAGTTTTATTCTCGGATGATCGCGCGGATGTGGCAAGCGCCCGTGGCCGGGCATAGCGCGCGGCTCAAGCCGCGTGGGCCTGCTCCGCCCTCCGCGTGCGCTTGCGCTCGTGTTCCAGCAAGTAGCGCTTGCGGATGCGGATCGACTTCGGGGTGATTTCGACCAGTTCGTCGTCGGCGATGAACTCGACCGCGGTCTCGAGCGTGAGCTGGATCGGCGGCGTCAGCATAATTGCTTCATCCTTGCCGGCGGCGCGGATGTTGGTCAGTTGCTTGGTTTTGACCGGATTGACGACGAGGTCGTTGTCGCGGCTGTGGATGCCGATGATCATGCCTTCATACAGCGGTTCGCCGGGACTCACGAACATGCGGCCGCGCTCCTGCAGTTTCCACAGTGCGTAGGCGACCGCTTCACCTTGCTCCGCTGACACCAGTACGCCGTTGCGGCGCTCGGCGATGTCGGGTTTTAGCGGACCGTAGTCGTCGAACACGTGGCTCATGACGCCGGTGCCGCGTGTCATCGTCAGAAATTCCGATTGGAAGCCGATCAGCCCGCGCGCCGGAATGCGGTAGTCGAGCCGCACGCGGCCTTTGGCATCGGACTGCATATCCTGCAGCTCGCCGCGGCGGCTGCCGAGCGCCTCCATCACGGCGCCCTGGTGTTGTTCTTCAACATCGACCGTCAGCATTTCGTACGGCTCGTGTTTCTCGCCGTTCACTTCCTTGATCACGACGCGTGGACGCGACACCGCGAGTTCATAGCCTTCGCGTCGCATGTTTTCGAGCAGGATAGTGAGGTGCAGCTCGCCGCGCCCCGAGACTTCGAACACGTCGGCGTCCGCGGTATCCACCACGCGCAGCGCCACGTTGCTCATGATTTCCCGTTGCAAGCGCTCGCGCAATTGACGGCTGGTGACGAACTTGCCTTCGCGTCCCGCGAACGGCGAAGTATTGACCTGGAAGTTCATCGTCAGCGTCGGCTCGTCGACTTGCAGCAGCGGCAGCGCCTCGGGTCTGTCAGGATCGGCGATGGTGACGCCGATGCCGACTTCTTCGATGCCGTTGATCGCGACGATATCGCCGGCCAGCGCTTCCTCGGTGACGACGCGCTCGAGTCCCTCGTGTACCAGCACCTGGTTGACCTTGGCGTTGACCGGAGTGGAATCGGGGCCATGCAGCACCGTCACCAACTGGCCGGAGCGGATGCGGCCGCGGTTGACGCGGCCGATCCCGATACGGCCGACGTAGCTCGAATAATCGAGCGCGCAGATCTGCAGTTGCAGCGGGCCATCGGGATCGTCGGCGCGCACGGGCACGTGCTTGAGGATCGCTTCAAAGAGCGGCTTCATGTCGCGGCCGCTACTGGCCTCGACATTCGCCTGCTCTTTGAGAGAGGCGAGAGGCGAGAGGCGAGAGGAGGAATCAGGCGCGTCTTTAAGTTCAGTCACCGCCCAGCCCTCCAGCGCCGAGGCGTAGATGATCGGAAAGTCGAGCTGCGCTTCGGTCGCGCCGAGCTTGTCGAACAGATCGAAGGTGTGATTGACCACCCAGTCGGGCCGCGCGCCCGGGCGGTCGACCTTGTTGACGACGACGATCGGCTTCAAGCCCAGCGCCAGCGCCTTGCGCGTGACGAAGCGCGTTTGCGGCATCGGTCCGTCGACCGCATCGACCAGCAGCAGTACGCCGTCCACCATCGACAGCACGCGCTCGACCTCGCCGCCGAAATCGGCGTGGCCGGGCGTGTCGACGATATTGATGTGCGTGCCTTCGTAAGTGACCGCACAGTTCTTAGCGAGGATGGTGATGCCGCGCTCGCGCTCGAGGTCGTTCGAATCCATCACGCGCTCGACCAGGTGCTGGTGCGCGGCGAACGTGCCGGACTGGCGCAGCAGCTTATCCACCAGCGTGGTCTTGCCGTGGTCGACGTGGGCGACGATGGCGATGTTTCGTATGGCACGACCCGGACTCGGCGCGCGCAGCGGGGGGCGGGCAGGGGAGTCGGCGAGCGATGCGGTTACGTTGGCATTCATGTCATCGGTTCCGAGCGAGCGCGGCATTTGGTGCGTCAGCTAGGCTTTTGAAAAGGGCGCGAGTATAGCACAGGAATGCGCTATTACATTGAATCTTCGACAATACTTCGCTGCGGCGTAGTGTCGCGCAAGCGCATCCGCAGCTGGCGTCGCATTTATTGGGATCCTTATTGCACGTGATTTCGTAGCGGACGCGCCTCGCCTGCATTGATGACGGTCGCGGACGAGAGCGTTTGTGCTACCGCCAATCTTGAAACGCGCTCCAAGTCTTTGGGCGGGCCGCCCGGAGACGATCGCCACCGGCGGGATGGCTGACGAGGGCGAAGCGGTTTCCGGCATTAGTCCGCCATCAGCAGGCGCAAGCCAAGTTCTTCCGCCGATTGGTTGAGAAGGTGATCGAAAGACGCAAAACGCAGAAAATCCGTTGCGCGACCGACCCGCAACGATTCGGCGGCGGCCAGGTGCACACTGTCGTAGCCGCGCAGCCTGAATCGCTCAGCCAGTTCTCCCGCCCGGCGCAGCATCTGCTCGTCCGGAAGAATGGCGTTGACCGCCTTCCAGTCAGCCTCGAACTCACGCTTGTGTTCCCGGTAAGCCCCGGCCGTCTGGTATCCCATGCGATGCAACCGCGCCAATGTCGCGCGCATCTCGGCGTAGGCAATCCAGTGAGTGTGAATCGGATTCGCGGCAACCGAGGCACGCACCATGTCCGCACCCGGTTCGTCCACATACAGCTTGATAAACGCCGAGGTATCGAGATATATGATCAAATCCGATCCTCAAGCACCATTTCCGCGGCCGTCTTGTCGCCCGGCTTCAGGCGAATCGGGCGCTTGGCGCCTCTCACCTTGCCACCGTTGCCCGGCCGGACCCATGGCAGCGCCTTGATGCGTTCAATAACCTCCGTCTCGGTGTGCTCGACTGTGCGCCCCGCCAGCGTCAACCTGGCGACCGGCCGGCCGCGATCGGTGATCACAACATCCTTGCCCGCCTGCACGAGTTTGAGATACTTCGACAGGCGATTTTTCATTTCCCGGATCGAAACTTCCATCGGCCGCGCTCCATGTGGCTACGTACGGGATATTGTAGCCACATTACCGCTCATTGTCCACGCGCCCGGCGTGCTCCAAAGCAACCGGACAATGATGCTGGTCGCTGACCGGTTATTGTTGCCTTCCGCCATTGCAGCGGGTCTATAACCAAACGATCCGCAGGGGAGGGCGGGCATGGAGCGCTTCCACCGCTATTACAGCCTTCACCGCGTTCTGTCGTCACGGCGGCTGCCGGTTTCCTGCAGGCGTTCGAGGCCTTGGTTCCAAATGCGCGTGTGGTTGGCTATGGCGGGACCCCGACTCGCGGCCTTTGTTGCGTTGACGCGGGTTTGCGCTGAAGCTTGAAAGCGGCGCGACGAGCGCGATTCGGGCGTAGAATGAAGCGTAACGTGCATGGCCAGGAGGTTGTGCGAAGATTTCACACACTGGCTGACAGCACATTTGCGAATCGAAGTCGTATATGAATGAATTGCGAAGAATTACGCTTGATCCCGCCGTGATGGGTGGGAAGCCCTGCATTCGCGGCCTGCGTGTAACGGTCGGTACTATTGTTGGCCTCCTTGCTGCTGGCCGTACGGAGGAAGAGATCCTGAAGGCCTATCCGTACCTCGAAAAAGAGGACTTGAGGGAAGCCCTCGCTTATGCAGCCTGGCGCGCGGAGGAAATAGAAATCCCCCTAGGGCACGCATGAAAGTCCTGATTGACATGAATCTCTCGCCCGATTTGGCGTGAGATCCTTGTCAAGCATGGTTGGGAGGCCGCGCATTGGTCATCCGTAGGCGAACCCACGGCGCCCGACAAAGTGATTTTGCAATACGCGAGGGACAACGGTTACGCTGTCCTTACACACGATCTTGATTTCACCGCTATCCTGGCGGCCACGGGTACGAAATCCAGATTCGTACGCAGGATGTGCTGTCCGAGCAGTTCCGAGACATGTTGATCGGCGCGCTTCGCCGCTTTGAATCGGAGCTTGAAGCTGGGGCATTGATCGTCGTCGATGATACGAGGTCGCGCGTCCGGCTCTTGCCCTTGAGATAAGTTGTGTTTCTACGGATTGCGGAAACGCAGACCCCGATTCACGGTCATCCGGATAATTCTCACGCGCGAGATGTTCGTGCTGATCCAGTTTGCCGGCCGCAAGCTCGGCGTCCCATTGTCTCAACTGGAAGTGATCGAGGCCAATGGCGAGACCCGCGAGGCCGTGGAGGACTGGCGGTATTGGGTCGCCATGGGTTACGAATTCCAGTGCTTTGTGGGCCGTGGTTTCCGGTTTTGCTTGCGCCCGCGCAGGGATTTGATTTCCGCCAGCGAGTCGTGAAGCGGCAGCACCTCGATCTTCTTGTCCAGCGCATACCGCTGCGATCCCGGGTAGACGACATGGAGTTTGTGCAAGCCCAGGTCGTCGATCGCGACATTCATGGATTTGGTGGTCCGCGGCGCGTCGCTGTATTTCGCCTCGACGCCGTAGCGCCTGCCTCCGATACTCAGCAAAAGATCGAGTTCGGCGCCCGCTTGGGTCGCCCAGTAATAGGCGTTGCGCTCCCCCGCGGTGAGGATCGCCTGTTCCAATGCATATCCTTCCCAAGATGCGCCGAGCTTGGGGTGTGCCTCCAGCGCGGCGAAGCTCGGCAGTCCGAGCAGCGCGTGCAGGACGCCGGAATCTCGAATATAAATCTTTGGCGCGCGAATCTGACGCTTGCCGATGTTCTCAAACCATGGCTGCAGTTGGCGCACCATGAACGCGCCGGTCAATATGTCGAGATGGCGCTTCACCGTGGTATGCGCCTCGCCGAGCGAGCGGCCGATCTCGGACGCATTCAATATCTGCCCGTGGTAGTGGGCGAGCATCATCCACAACCGGCGCAGCGTGGGCGCGGGCACTTGAATTCCAAGCTGCGCGATATCTCTTTCGAGGAAGGTGCGGATGAAGTCCTCGCGCCACGCCAGGCTCTCCGCGTCGTTGCGTGCGAGAAAGGAGCGCGGGAAGCCTCCGCGCAGCCATAGCCGGCGCAGCGCGGATACGCCGGCCTCGTGCAAATCGAAGCCCGCCATGTCGACGAATCCGACCCGGCCCGCGAGACTTTCGGAGCTTCGGCGCACGAGGTCCGGCGAGGCGCTGCCGAGGACCAGGAAGCGCGCCGGCCCGCGCGGGCGGTCCGCGAGCACCCGCAAAACGGGGAAGACCTCCGGCTGCCGCTGGACTTCGTCGATGACGACCAATCCGCGCAGCGGCGCGAGTGCCGTCATCGGTTGCGCGAGCCGCGCGGCGCCGGCGGGG
>JACQOI010000306.1 GCA_016202615.1 Betaproteobacteria bacterium | reverse complement strand
TCACCGTCTTCGCCGCCTTTGCCTTGATCACGTCCTCGTATAGAGGCCCTTCAATACGGGTGTTTCCGTATTCGTCCGCCTCATGGGCATGGATTACCGCCACGTCCGGTTCAATTGCACGCACCGCGATCAATTTTTCTCCAGTAAACGGATCCTCTACCTGTTGCTGGCTTCCCAGGATTTCGCTGATCTCCAGCAGATCGGAACCGAGCATTCCCCGTACCGTCAGCGAGGGTATCCCCATGGCCGCCGCACGAAAGCCGGCAATAATCGGCTGACAAGCACCTTCCTTTGTAATGATCTCGCGGGATTCAGATTTCCTCCGAAAATTGGGAGCGAAGCCTAACAACTCGAAGGCCAGCAATCCCGCTCGAACCTTGGCCACGCAACCGGCACCGATCAGAAGATCAAAATCGATAGCCGGTTCGCGGTCCACCAGCACCAGATCTTTTTTCCCCTGACGGATTACTTCTCTCAAAAACTCCATGGGCGCCCGGTGAAAAGTGGCGCCACCTGTGGTCAGTACATCACCATTTTTGACAAGTCTTGCCGCGTCCTTAAGGCTGGACAATACTTTTCTCATTCGGATTTCCTTGCCAACGTTGAACTCTCAATTCGAAGCTTCATGCCGGCCACAATCCGCCTCTGTATCGTTGTGCTTACTTCTTCTTCTCTTTCTCACGCAACAGGTACTTCTGTACTTTTCCGGCAGACGTTCTCGGGATTTCTCCAAATTCTATTTCTTTAGGGCACTTGAAGTGCGCGAGTCGTTCGCGACAAAAGGCGATGATGTTTCCGGCCGTGGGAAAGGTTCCAGTCTTGGGATGCACCAAACACTTGACCACCTCGCCCCATTTTTCGTCCGGCTTTCCGAAACACACGACTTCATCGACATCGGGGTGCTGATAGATGCAATTTTCGACCTCGACACCGGTAATATTCTCGCCTCCGCTGATGATGACGTCCTTGAAGCGGTCCTTGACTTCGATATAACCGTCGGAATGGAAGACGCCCCCATCCCCTGAATAAAACCAGCCATCCTTGAAGGCCTTGGCGTTCTCCTCTGGCGCCTGATAGTACCCTTGAACGACGTCGTTTCCCCGCATGATGATCTCTCCCAGGGTCTTGCCGTCCTTGGGAACGTCGTTACCGTCCGTATCGACGATCCTGACACAACCGGCGGTAATGTCGGGCACTCCCTGACGCATTTTCAGCGCGAGGCGTTGCTCCTCGGGCAGGGCGTCCCAATCGGGATTCCACTCGCATATGGTGAACGGACCGTACGTTTCCGTAAGACCGTAAGCATGGCGGATTTCGCCCCCTTTGCTTTCCATGCTTCGAAGCATCGTGACAGGCGGTGGAGCGGCGGCAACATTCATGATCAGCTTCTTGGGAAACCGGCTGATTCCGTTTTCGTCCATGTATTGACCGAGTCGATGAAAAACTATGGGGGCTCCGGCCATGTGGGTGACGCCATGTTTTTCGATGAGGCTCCAGATTCGATCGGGATCGGGAACCGGCATGCAAATGTTGGCCGCCCCCATGCCGGAAGTAACCCAGGTCCAGCACCAACCATTGCAATGGAACATCGGCAGGGTCCAAAGATACACTGAGGAGGCGGTGACAGAATGCTCGATTATTTTGGCGAGGGCATGCAGGTAAGCGCTACGGTGAGAATAGATGCAGCCCTTAGGAGTGCCAGTGGTGCCGCTGGTGTAGTCTATGGCTATAGTGTCGTTCTCGTCCTCCAGATCCAGCCTGATATATTCGGCGCCGGCGCCTGCGATGAATTCTTCATAAGCGACTCCCGGCAACCCCTTAACCACCGTTTCTCCATAAGTATCGCGGCCATTAAAGACATTGACGTAGACCTCGACATTGGGAAGATCTTCGGGATTGACCCGATCGGCAACACCGGCATCAACGAACAATACGCGCGCCCCCGAAAGGTTGACGATGGTGGAGATTTCCCTAGCGCTGAGGCGGTAGTTGATGGCGACAATAGCACCACCGGTCAAAGGAATGCCGTAGTGGGCTTCAAGCAAGGGAGGGAAATTGCGAGACACAAAGGCGACGTTATCGCCTCTGGTGATTCCGATACCCTTGAGAGCGTTGCTCAGTCGGTTGACGCGCTCAAAGAAATCCCTCCAGCTCCATCGGTTATTCCCGTCGATTACCGCAGTTCTATGCGGCATAACCGAAGCGATCCGCTCCAGGAAATTCAATGGCGTTAACGGCTCGTACCACGCTTTTGACGCTTTGCTCACAAAGGCCTCCTCTACTTGAACACCCACTTATGTTCAGAATGTCCCTCGGTGTATGCCCGCGCGTTGGAGCACCGCCGTGACTTTTGGCACTTCGCTGCGATGAATTCGACGAACTGAGCCGGCGTTCCCGCCACGACCTGTGCGTCTTCGCCAGTCAGCCGGTCATATAAAGCCGGCGATTTTCGCGGCCCTTGAATGCTTCCGCCTACTCCTTGATTTCCCCACTATGGGCCATTGCTCATGCTGCTTTGCTTGCCTCATCTTCATCTAGCCAGTCTCTGAGTACGGTTGCAGCATCGGCATTCGGTGCGCGCATTGCACGTTGGACCAGTGCCGGGGTCCGCGATAGCCTAATCGGGCACGCCAGCAGCGGCCATTCGACCCCATCGTCGGTTTTCCCTGTGATGATCAACTGCCGCGCCACCGATTGGGGATGTTGCGCGGCCTCGGTGACCCGCAGCACCGGGGCGCTCGAGATGCCCTGTTTCGCGAGCTGCTCGACAAGCTGGTTTCTCGTCATGCCGTAAACAAGCAGCTCTCTACTCGCGCCGTTCCGGGAAATCGTTGTCTCGGTCGCGCATGAAACCGCTTCGGACGCCGCCTCGGCCACGACATATCCGTCTTCGCATTGTATGAACGCGACCGCCCTGTCATCTTCGAATTGCGCATTCCACGCCGTCCGTGTCAGCCACGCCCCTGCATCCTGCATCGACAAATCGAGCGCAAGCCCGCCGCCCGTCCGGTCGCGATACGCGAGTCCCGCCAGAATCGCCGCCAGCCCGAGCTGGCCTCCCGTAAGGTCCGCTATCGAGATGCCGGTTTTATACGGCATGCCCGCGACACGCGTCAGGTCCATGATGCCCGCCATGCCCTGGATGGTCGTGTCCATGCCTGGACGATCGGCGAGCGGAGAGTCTGCTCCAAAACCGGACACTGCGCAGTGGATGAGCCGCGGGTTTACGCGTGCGAGATCATCCCGACCAAGTCCCAAGCGCGCCAGCGACCCTGGCTTGAGGTTGTCCACCAGCACGTCGGCTTTGCGCAACAGTTTGCACAGCACGGCCTTGCCCTCAGCCGCGCGCAGGTCGAGTGTTACGCCGCGCTTGTCAGAATTGCTCATTGTGAAGAAGTAGCCCTGACCGTCGCGCAGCGGCGGCAGCACGCGGGCGGGATCGCCGGCTGGCGACTCGACCTTCACGACGTCCGCGCCCAGCGCGCCCAGGTGGCGCGCGCAGAAGGGCGCGGTGGTATAGGTGCCGATCTCAATGACACGCAGGCCGGCCAGTGGTTTTTGCGCCCCGCTCGCTCCGGTTTTCGGGGACTCGGCCGCGGGACGCGCGGTGTACTGCTCGAGCCAACTCCGGTCCGCGTCGGGCCGCGCGATGAAATCGGCCGCGCGGCCGGTGGCAGCCATACCGCGGAACACCGGTCCCGTCAGGCGTAACTCCTCACCGCTAACGGGATCGCGCACGAGGCGCACCATTTTCCGGTGCACCAGGTTCGTGTCGGAAAACAATTCGGCGATCGTGCAAATCGGTCCGCATGGCAATGCGGCTGCGGCAAACCGCTCCACGCACTCCGCAACCGAATGACCGCGCGTCCATTCCTCGATGATGCGATCGATCTCGAGGTTTATTTTGACGCGATGAGTGGGCGTGGCGTAGCGACCATCGGACGCGAGCTCGGGACGACCGATGACTTCGCAAATTCGGCGCCACATGTCATCGGATCCTGCACACAGCATCACCCAACCATCGCCGGCGCGATAAGCGTTCCATGGCGACATGGAGGGATGGTGATTGCCCATGCGTTGCGGTTCTTTGCCCACAAAATAGCCGGGCAGAAACGTTGTTAGCGCGCTTAACGCGCAATCGTACAGGGCAATCTCTACCGCCTGTGCGAAACCGTACCGGTCGCGCGCGCGCAACGCTGCGAGGATGCCGGCAAGAGCGTAGAGGCCGCTCGCCCATTCGCTGATCGGAATCTGCGTCAGAGCAGGTGGTCCCTCGGGGTCGCCCGTCGTGTCCAGAACTCCCGTCATCGCCTGTACGAGGGCGTCCGAATAGGGACGGTTTGCAAGCGGACCTGAGCGCCCAAAAGCCGTAACGTCGCAAACTATGGTCGACGCTTCCGCACCGCGAACAACTTCCCGGGCCCAGGCGGGTGCCGTGTCGGACGACACGACCACTACGTCCGCCCGGGCTATCGCCTGGCGCACCAGCGCGATATCGGACGCGGAGGCAACGTCGATCGCAAAGCTAAGCTTGCCAGCCGCGACCGCGGGCCGATAGGTCCACTTTGTGCCTTTGCTGGCGGCTAATCCGCTGGGCTCGATGAGTACGACCGTCGCGCCGAGCTCCGCGAGCAGCGACCCGCACGCCCCTACAGCATGCCGGTCGCCGATTTCGACGACCACAACATTGCTTAGAAACGTGTCCGTCATGCCGCGCTTCCTGAGGTGGAGAGCGTCATGTCCGCAACCCTCGGAAGGCCTCCATGCCGGTAAGCTCCCGGCCATGGATCAGGGCCAGAATCTCGTTGGTCCCGTCAGGAATAGCGAGCATCCGTATATCGCGAAATAGCTCCTCGATTCCCGCCTCACGCGACAGCCCCATCGCGCCGAGCACGTTCATCGCCTGCCATACTGCTTCGCCGCAGGCCATCTGCGCGTAGCGCTTTGCCATGGCGGCGGCGCCGTCGGCCGTCTGACCTATGTCGATCAGTGCGAGTGCGCGGTAGCACAATAACCGGCTCGCCATAATCGCCGTTGCCATGTCGGACAGATTTTTTTGAATCAACTGGTGC
>JACQOI010000311.1 GCA_016202615.1 Betaproteobacteria bacterium | reverse complement strand
GACCAGTTCCGCGTTCTGGTAGAAGCGCCAGCCGCTCTTGTTGAAGGTCTTGCCGAAGCGAAACCCCGGCGTGTCGGCAGGCACCATGAACATCGTGCTGCCCTGCTTAATGCCGACGTCCGGGTTGGTGCGCGCGTCAACGAAAAACAGCTTGCCCACGCCGCCGTTGGCGATGAAGCACTTCTCGCCGTTCAGGATCCACTCGTCACCCTTGCGTTCCGCCCTGAGTCTGAAACCGGCCTTGGGCGCATCCGCCGGCGGCAGGCGGTTGTCGGATCCGGCATTGGGCTCGGTAATGCCCTTGCCCATCACGAACGTATCGTCGGCGAGAAACGCCTTCAGGAAGCGCTCTTTCTGTTCGTCGTTGCATACCGCGGCGATCAGATGGCTCCACTTCCAGTTCTGGCTGAAAGCCTTGGAGATCGCGCTGTCCGCCTTGGCAAGCTCCGCCATGACCAGCGCCTGCGTCACGTAGTCGAGACCGTGGCCACCCCATTCCTTCGGCACGACCGCCGTGCGGAAACCGAGCTTCGAGCCCTTCTTGATGATCTCCCAGTCCCACGTCTGGCGCGGGTCGGGAATGCGGTCGCGCTGCAGCGAGACGGGGCGGATGACTTCGTCCGCGAACTTGCGCGCTTTCAACTGCCACGCGCGCTGTTCCTCGTTCAGTGAAAAATCCATGCTGACTCCTTGGAAAAACCGTGAGATCGGGAGGTCGAAAGATCGGGAAGTCGTGAAATCGGGAGATGGTTCCGCTTCGCTCTCACGCTCTCACGCCCTCACGGCCGCTGGTAGCCGGCGACGGCCTCTGCGATCTTCAATGTCTCGACGCTGTTGCCGGCCTCGGCATGCACGAACACCAGCGCGTCGTGAACATACTTCTGCAGCGGCATGTCCCGCATCACGCCCATCGCGCCGAACACCTCCGCGGCTTTCAGCGCAACCTTGTGCACGGCGTCGGCGGTAAACACCCGCGCCATCGTCTGCAGCGGCAGATCGGCAATACTGCGGTCGGCGTAGGCTTCCGGATGGTCCGCGGCCCACGCCGCCTTCCACACCATGGTGCGCGCAACTTCCAGCTTGATCGCGATCTCGGCAAGCAGCGTTCCTATCGCCTGGTGCTCGATGATCGGCCGCCCGCCCTGAACCCGCAGCTTGGCGTAGTCAACTGCCGCCTCATACGCGGCCCGGCCGACGCCAATATTCATGGCCTGAACGAGCGGGCTGCCACGGCCCATCGATGCCGCGCCACCGGCGAGTGCGCTCGTGCCTTCCTTGCCCAGCAGATTCGCCGCCGCCACCTTGCAATCCTTGAACACAAACTCCCCGCTGGCGCCGTGATGCCACACGTACAGCGGCTCGCCATCGGGACTCTTGTCGGGTTTGCGCAATGAAAGACCCGGCGCATCGCGCGGCACCAGCAGCGTGCTCACGCCATGCATGCCGGTCGCCTTGCGGTCGGTCCTGACATCAACGGCGATCAATTTCGCGATGGGGGCATTGGCGACGAAGTCCGTCGTGCCGTTCACCACCCAGTCGCCATTGCCTTGCCGCGCGGCAGTCAGTTTGACGCCAACATCCGCCGCGAACGGGCGATGGTAGCTGCCCCCGAGATCAGCATCGAACGCGGGCTCGATCCCCGCATAAGCGAGGTGATAGCTGTCGTCCGCCACGAGTTGCGGGAGAAAGCGCGCGCGCTGCTCGGGCGTCATCGCCTGGTCGAACAGCCAGTGAGCCAGCATCGACGTCTGTCCCAGGACGGCCGCGACACCCACATCACCCGCGGCGAGTTCTTCCGTGACGATACAGGACGTCAGGCTGTCGGCGCCCGCGCCGCCCGCCGCCTCCGAGAGCGCCAGCGTGCGCAGCCCCATTCCCGAGGCCTGCTCGAGCACCGCCGGCGGAAACGGCTGCGGATGACTTTGCAACCGGTCCGGATGCAAAGCGATGGGCCTGACTTCCTGCGCGACGAAGTCGCGCACCGTGTCGCGTATCTCTAACTGTTCTGCGGTAAGATGAAGATTGTACATGTCGGTCAGCGTCCTTTAGAGCGTATTTCAAAATGAGGGTAGCGCAGGCGACCCCGCCTGCTCCGGCTTCAATGCAGGCGAGTCGCCTGCGCTACGATTGCTATTTCGTGGCGATGTCGTATCTCTCATTTTGAAATGTGCTCTTAGTCCAGCCGAATTCTAACAAATCAAATTGCACGCAGCAAACCTGACGCGCTCGATCTTCATGCGACTTTCCAGTCGGGATGTTTTTGCAGGAATGCGATCAGGCCGCCCGCGGCGAGTATCTGTTGCACTGCCGGCGGCAGCGCCGCCACCGTGCGGTTGATGTTGCGCGCCGCCACCGCCAGCCTGCCGGCGGCAAGATCGATCGCGATCTCGTTACCGTCGGCGATGCCCGTGATGTCGCACTCGATCGCCGGCAGGCCGTTGTTGATCGTATTGCGGAAGAACTGCCGGCCGGACGATTGAGCGACGATCGCCGCCACGCCCATCATGCGCATGATATGCACCGCCTGCTCACGCGACGAGTTGATCCCGAAGTACCTGCCCGCGACGATCACGTCGCCCGCCTTGAAGCGCGACGCGAAGCCCGGCGCGACCTGCTCGAAGGCGTGCTGCGCGATATAGGCGTTGTCCTTGCCCGGCAGGTACTTGCTCGAGCACTGGGTGTCGGTATTGACGTTGTCGCCGAGCAGATGGACGCGGATAGGAACCCGTGAACGAGTGAAGGGGTGAACGGGTGAACGAGTAAAAGATTCCCTCTCTCCCGACACCGGCATAAGCGCTAACTTAAAAAAGCCCATGATTTCAGCTTTTCGACCTGATACCGCCGCTTGCGCGGTGGTTCGCTCAAGCCCCAAGCGATGTTGCGCCAACCGCGCAGCACCTGAGCGAGGGTGATCTCGGGAGCAATGACCATTCTAAACATATGCAGCATGAACGAGGTCTCCCGCCATAGGCAGCGATG